>NZ_KQ969294.1:0-132474 GCF_001578675.1 Gordonia sp. QH-12 | reverse complement strand
TTACACGGAAAAGTTGACAAGCTCCGTATCTACCCTGACCTCACCGCTGTCTGTCGATTCGCAGCCAAGAAATTGCCATCGCCGGCTGCAGGCTCGAGGAAAGTCCTGTCGACAAAGTCAGTGCCGGTCTCCAGGTCCTCGCGCACCAGGTCAAGCATCCGCTCAACCATGTGGCGCGGCGTGAAGACCTCACCGTGGGCCTTCACACGGTGCCTGGACTTCATCAGTTACTCCCTCCTGTCGGCCCGCGACTGGTGGCCTCTACTCGATGGCTACACCCTATCGGCCGGTACCGACATCGAGTGACGCACACGAGCGCGGCAGGTTCCAAGGAAGGATTCTGAACGGACCGCCCGATAGAAGGCGACGTACACCGACAGCAGGCACCAATACATTGCGAGTAGTCGGTCAGGCAACCCTCCGGCGCCGCGGCACCCGCTGACACGTCGGGCAGAAGAACGAGCTCCGGTTCATGAATGCTTCGCGCACCATCGGCGTCTCGCAGCGACGGCACGGAAGTCCTTCGCACCCATAGGCGTTCAACGATCGTTCGAAATAACCCGACTGCCCGTTCACGTTCACGTACAGGTCGTCGAACGACGTGCCGCCGACCTTGACCGCCTCCCGCATCACCTGGGTTGCGTGATCGACGAGTTCTCCCAGCCGGGCGCGCGGAATGCCGCGCGTGCGTCGCCGGCCGTGCAGGCCGGCGCGCCAGAGCGACTCGTCGGCGTAGATGTTTCCGACACCGGAGATCACGGTCTGGTCGAGGATCGCGCGCTTGATCTCCGTGTCCCGACGCCGCAGCGCGGTGACCACGCCGTCGCGGTCGAAAGCCGGCTCGAAGGGATCCGGTGCGATGTGCGCCACCGACTCGGGTACGCGGCGCGGCCCGGCGTCGACGAGTTCGTCCAGATGCCAGCCGCCGAAGGTCCGCTGGTCGACGAAACGCAGTTCGTTCCCGTCGTCGAGGGGCACGCGGATGCGCAGGTGCACCGGATCGGCGGCACCCTGCTCGGCGAGGAGCATCTGCCCGCTCATGCCGAGATGGACCACTACGGCCACCTCGTCCGCGCGGTCCGCGGCGAGCAGCCACATGTACTTACCGCGCCGCTCGACGGCCTCGAAGGTCTTGCCGCGCAATCGATTCGAGAGATCGACGGGTCCGCCGACGTGGCGTCTGGCCGCGCGCGGATGCAGCACCTCGACCTCGCGCGCCGTCCGACCGGAGAGATGGGTCGACAGGCCGAGACGGATGGTCTCGACCTCGGGAAGTTCAGGCACCGGACGGTCCGATCAACGCGGCTGTTCCTCGAGTGCCTTCCACGCCAGTTCGGCCGCGTTCTGTTCGGCTTCCTTCTTGGTCCTGCCGGTACCGGTGCCCAGTTGAGTGCCGCCGACCACGGCGATCGCGGTGAACTCCTTGTTGTGGTCCGGTCCGGTCGACGTGACCTGGTACTGCGGCTGGCCGAGGCTCCGCTCGGCCGAGAGCTCCTGCAGCGAGGTCTTCCAGTCCAGTCCGGCACCGAGCCGGCCCGATCGTTCGATGATCGGCTCGAACAGCTTCATGATGACCGTTTTCGCGACCTCGATGCCGTGGTCGAGGAAGATCGCCCCGAACAGCGATTCCAGGCCGTCGGCGAGGATCGACGCCTTGTCGCGGCCGCCGGTCAGTTCCTCACCGCGGCCGAGATGCAGATGTGCGCCGAGCCCGCCGTCGCCCAAGCCGCGGGCGACGTCCGCGAGGGCGTGCATGTTGACCACGCTCGCCCGGATCTTCGCCAGCTCGCCCTCGGGACGGTCCGGGAAGCCGACGTACAGCCGTTCGGTGACGACCACGCCTAGGACGGCGTCGCCGAGGAACTCGAGGCGCTCATTGGTCGGCAGCCCGCCGTTCTCGTACGCGTACGAGCGGTGGGTCAGCGCCAGGTTCAGCAGATCGTTCCTGATCGTGACGCCGAGCACATCGGTGAGCAGCGACGGGTCGGGCCGTTTGCTCACCGGTCACCGTCCTCGCCGGCGTCCCCGTCCGTCTCGGTCAGCCGGTCGGCCAGCTTCGCCCATCGGGGGTCGATGATGTCGTGGCCGTGGCCCTCCTCGGCGTCGGCCAGCTTCACTCCGCAGATCGGGCACAGTCCCGGACAGTCCTGCGTGCACAGCGGCGACAGCGGTAGCTCCGTCGCGATCGCGTCGATCACCACCTGCTCGAGATCGATCCGCTCGTCGACGATGCGCTCGAGTTCTTCCTCGTCCTCCGCTGTGCGGTCGGTCTCACTGTCGGGGTACGCGAACAGTTCCGTCAGGTACACGGAGACGTCCTGGGTCAGCGGGTCCAGGCAGCGGCCGCACTGGCCCTCGGCGACGGCCGTGACCGTACCGGTCACGAGGACACCCTCGGTCACCGACTCGAGACGCAGGTCGAAAGCCACCTCGCCGCCGGCGGGAATGCCGATCATCTCCGCACCGATGCGGTCGGGGGTTTCGAGGGTCCACGCCTTCTCGATCATCGAACCGGCCCGGCGGGGCACCGACCGGACATCGATCACGAATCCAGAATCAGTCACCCGAACGATGTTACTCAGTAGTCCCTGCTCGAACGAAGTTCAGTGGCCGCGTCCCGGATCGAGCGCGACCTCAGCCCGCCATCTGCGCCGGACCCGGCTGCGGTCCCTCGTCCATGCCGTGCGGATACTCGACGTAATCGTGCATGCCCGCGCCCGTCCGCAACTGCTGGCGTCCGCGGTTCACCGACCGCAGCGTGCCGGTGAGGATCTCCTCGAAGTCGGCGAGTTTGTCGTCGACGTAGATGTCGCAGTCACCGCGCAGCCGGTCCGATTCGGCGTGCGCCGCATCGATGATCCGCTCGGCCTCCTGCTTGGCGGCCGAGACCACCTCGGACTCGGACACCAGCCGCTGCTGCTCGGCGATGCCGTCGGCGACGGACTTGTTGTAGCTGGCGTTGCCCGCCTCTACGACGCGTCCGGCCTCGGCGCGGGCTCGGCCGGTCACGGCCTCGTACTCGCGTGCGGCGCTGTGCTCGAGCCGCTGGGCCTCGTCGTTCGCGTCGGCGATGACGGCCTGCGCGTTGCCGTTCGCCTCGTCGAGCATCCGGTCGGCTCGAGCCTTCGCCTCGGCGAGGATCCGATCGGCTTCGGCCCGCGCATGAGCGAGCATCGCCTCGGAGTCGCGTTCGGCACCGGTGATGAGGCGATCGGACTGCTCACGCGCGTTCGACACGAGGGTGTCGCGTTCGTCGAGCACGTCCTGCGCGTCGTCGAGCTCGCCGGGCAGCGCATCGCGCAGATCGTCGAGAAGTTCCAGCACATCGCCCCGGGGAACCACACACCCCGCGGTCATCGGCACGGTGCGCGCCTCTTCGACGATCGCGACCAGCTCGTCAAGCGCTTCAAATACGCGGTACACGATTCAATCTCCGATCCGGCACAGCCGTAGGTTCGGCGGCCTTTGATATCACTGAGGCCATTGTGCCGAATGTTGCGACTGTGACGCCGGAGGGCCGCATCGGGCGTGTCGCCCCGTCAGGCCCCGGACTATCAGTGGGCGTATCCGTCAGACACTGCGCGTCTGCGACAAACGGTCGGCCAGCGCCTGGTGAATGTGCTCGGAGAGATAGGGCGTCACGTCGCCGCCGAGCTTGGCGACCTCTTTCACCAGCGAACTGGAGACGTGCGCGTACCGCGGATCCGTGAGCATGAAGTACGTCTCACACCCGGTCAGCTCCCGGTTCATCTGCGCCATGGGGATCTCATAGGCGAAGTCGCTCTCCGAACGCAGCCCCTTGACCATCGTGTCGGCGCCCTCTGCCACCAGCAGATCCACCACCAGACCGGTCCAGCTGCGCACCTCGACGTTCTCCAGGTCGGCACAGTCCCGCTCGATGAGCGCGATGCGCTCTTCGACGGTGAACATCCCCTGCTTGTTCGGGTTCACCACGACGGCCACGACCACCCGATCGAACCGGGCAGCCGTGCGTTCGACGACGAAGCGGTGGCCGAGAGTGAACGGATCGTACGACCCGGGACAGACTGCAGCACTCATGTCTGCTGAATCTACGCGACGCCGTCTCCGGCGCCGCGGCGACGGCCGCGGTCAGCGACCACCCAGCACGACCACCGTGTCGCCGTACTGCTTCGACGTCACTTCCTCCAGTCCGTCGGGCCAGGTGACGGCGGCGCTGCGACGGCCGCGCTCCACCACCACCCAGCCGTCGGACGCCAGAACCGGTTCGCATGCCGAGATCATTCGGTCGACCTCTTCGGAAGGCACCTCGTAAGGCGGATCGAGGAGGATCAGATCGAACGTTCCGGACGGCGCCGCCAGAAACGACTCCACCGGGCGGTTGACGATCCGGACCCGCGACGCTGCGCCGCAGACGGCGACGTTGTCCCGCAGCACCCCGGCAGCCCGGCGGTCGGACTCGACGAGCACCGCCGACGCCGCTCCCCGGGACACCGCCTCGAGTCCGAGCGCGCCCGTGCCGGCATAGAGGTCGAGCACGCGGACTCCGGACAGGTCCATCCGGGAGCCGAGCATGGAGAAGAGTGCCTCGCGAACGCGGTCGGAGGTCGGCCGGGTGGTGTCGGCCGGAACGGCGAGCCGACGGCCGCGGAAGTCACCGGCGATGATTCTGGTCATATCGAGACCCATGGTAGTGGATAGTCGCGCCCGCGAACCCGCCCGCAGTAGCGTTGTCGGCATGCGCATCCGCACGACGGCCTGGACCCCGGCAGCGCCCACGGTGGCCGATCCGGATCCGGACGGCCGTGCCGAGCAACTCGCCGAACTCATGGACGGCCGCCGCGCGGTGGCGCTGACGGGCGCCGGACTGTCGACGCCCTCCGGAATCCCCGACTACCGGAGCCCCGACTCCCCCGTGCGGCGTCCCATGACGATCGAGGCCTTCCTCTCCTCCCCAGAGAGCCGGCGCCGGTATTGGGCCCGCAACCATCTGGGATGGCGGCATATGGACGCCGCCGCGCCGAACGCCGCCCATCGGGCACTGCGCACCCTGCAGGACGCGGGAGTCCTCTCCGGGGTGATCACACAGAACGTCGACATGCTCCACATGAAGGCCGGGTCGCGCCCGGTGGTCGATCTGCACGGCTCCTACGGTCGCGTCCGCTGCCTGGGCTGCGGCGAACAGCTCTCCCGCCACCGGCTCGCCGAGGCTCTGGAGTCGGCGAACCCCGGCTACGCCGATCGGGTGGCCTCCCGAGGCGCGATCGAGGTGGCCCCCGACGCCGACGCCGCGCTCGAGGACATCGGCGACTTCGTGATGCTCGACTGCGCGAGGTGCGGCGGAGTGTTGAAGCCCGACATCGTCTACTTCGGGGAGACGGTGGGCCCGGATGTGGTGGCTCAGGCGTTCTCCCTGGTCGACGACGCCGACCTGCTGCTCGTGGCCGGGTCGTCGCTGACCGTGATGTCCGGACTGAGATTCGTCCGCAGAGCGGTGGCCGCGGGCAAGCCGGTAGCGATCGTGAACCGCGGCCGAACGCGCGGCGACGACCTGGCGACCCTGAAGATCGACCACCGGTGCGAGGTCATTCTTCCCGCGGTCGCAGACCGCATCGCTGCCGCACGTTCAACGTTACTGTGACGTACACCACATTGTTTGCTTGAACTGCACAAAGGCGGGGTTCCGCGCAGGCAATATTCGATCTGCGGTGACTTTCCTATGAACGGCCGATAGCCTCGGTCACGTCATGAACCCGAATGATCCTTCACCGGAGACAGACAACGGAAACACGGTCACCTTCCGGCGACCGCGGGCCCGTGACGGAAAGAGAATATGGGAGATCGCTCGCGATTCGCGCGTGCTGGACGTTAATTCGCCCTATGCCTACGTTCTCTGGTCACAGGATTTTTCCGAGACGTCGATCGTGGCTGAATTCGACGGAGACGTCGTCGGCTTCGCTACCGGATACCGTCGACCAGCGGCACCCGACACCCTCATGGTGTGGCAGGTGGCCGTCGACGAGACGCAACGCGGGAAGCAGATCGCCAAGCGGATGGTCTGCGAGTTGTTCCGGCACTGCGCTCAAGCCGGTGTCGTCGCCATCAACACCACGATAAGCCCCGACAATCAGGCGTCCCAGCGACTGTTCGCAGGCGCTGCCCGAGCCCTCGGTTTGCAATTGACACGCGAACCGTTCTTCAGCGCGGAACTGTTCATCGACTCCCATGAGCCCGAGGACCTGTATCTGCTGACGCCGGGCTCCGCTCAATAGCGGAACCGGCAGAACTCAAACGAGGAAACTCTCGAAAATGACAATCGAAACTGCACTGGACGACCGAACTTTCACCAAGCACGAATCCGAAGTCCGCTCCTACTGCCGTGATTGGCCCGCCGTCTTCGACACTGCTCAGGGCAGTTGGCTGACAGACGTCGACGGGAATCGCTATCTTGACTTCTTCGCAGGCGCAGGCGCTCTCAATTACGGCCACAACAATCCTGTTCTGAAGGATGCGCTCGTCGACTACATCGTCCGTCACGGAATCACTCACGGACTCGACATGTCGACCCGCGCGAAGGGCGAATTCCTCGAGACCTTCGCCGCCAAGATCCTGGAGCCCCGCGGGCTGGACTACAAGGTCCAGTTCCCCGGCCCCACCGGGACCAACGCGGTCGAGGCAGCGCTCAAGCTGGCCCGCAAGGTGACCGGCCGCGAAGCGGTCATCAACTTCACCAACGCCTTCCACGGCATGACGCTCGGCTCGCTGGCGGTGACCGGCAACGCCATGAAGCGCAACGGCGCCGGCGTACCGCTGGTGCACACCACGCCGATGCCCTTCGACAACTACTTCGACGGCAGCGTCGCAGACTTCGCCTGGTTCGAGCGTGTTCTCGAGGACTCCGGCTCGGGCTTCAACCGGCCCGCCGGCGTCATCGTCGAGACCGTTCAGGGCGAGGGCGGCGTCAACGTGGCGCGTCCCGAGTGGCTGCGCGGCCTGGCCGACCTCTGCAAGCGCAAGGACATCCTGCTGATCGTCGACGACGTGCAGATGGGCTGCGGCCGCACCGGCGAGTTCTTCTCGTTCGAGGAGGCCGGCATCGTGCCGGACATCGTCACGCTGTCGAAGTCGATCGGCGGCTACGGACTGCCGCTCGCACTGACCCTGCTCCGTCCGGAGCTGGACGTCTGGGAGCCCGGCGAGCACAACGGCACGTTCCGCGGCAACAACCCCGCGTTCGTGACCGCGACCGCCGCCATCAACAAGTACTGGTCCGACGATGCGCTCTCGGTCCAGGTGAAGGCGAAGGGCATGGAGATCGCGCAGTCCTTCGAGGACCTGTGCCAGCGCCACGACGGATTGTCGCACCGGGGCCGCGGCATGGTCCAGGGCCTCGCCTTCGACAAGCCCGAGCTGGCCGGCCGGACGTGCGAGATCGCGTTCTCCAAGGGCCTGCTCGCCGAGACGTCGGGTCCTGACTCCGAGGTCGTCAAACTCCTTCCCCCGCTCACCATGAGCAGCGAGGATCTCGCCCACGGTCTGCAGATCCTGAGCGAATCGGTCGACGAGGCCTTCGCTGCCGACACCGCCCCCGAGGAGGCCGAAGCATGATCGTCCGCACCACCGAAGAGATCACCGGAACCGACCGCGAGGTGGCCGACCCGAAGGGCAACTGGGTCTCCAAGCGGATCGTGCTCGGTGGCGACGGGGTCGGATTCTCGTTCCACGAGACCACGATCGCGGCCGGCTCGATCAACGAGTTCCACTACGCGAACCACGTCGAGGCCGTCTGGCTGGTCGAGGGCAAGGGCACCCTGCTCGACCGGGAGACCGGGAAGATCTACCCGCTCCGCGCGGGCAGCATGTACCTGCTGGACGGCCACGAGCGTCACACCGTGACCGTCGACGAGCAGATGCGGATGCTGTGCGTCTTCAACCCGCCGGTGGTCGGCACCGAGGTCCACGACGAGAACGGCGTCTACCCGCTCGTCACGGTCCCCGCCGGCGAGGGCAAGCACCGAGCCGACTGACTGTTTCCGCAGCGAAAGCGCCCACCCGACCGCTGGTCGGGTGGGCGCTTTCGGTTCCGTGTCCGCCCGGTCTCGATACGCCCCTCCGCTGCGCTCCGGGCCTACTCGACAACCCTGCCGGGCCGTCCCCCCCAGGCCAGTCGACAAGCCGCGCCCCAGGCCAGTCGAGTCGCACGCGAACGAAGTGAGCGAGCGTATCGAGACACCACCGCCTCGACACTCTCCTCCGACGAAACCCGGAGTCAGGCCGGGACCAGGTCGTCGGCGTGGATGATCGGACGGCGCAGATCGGCGGGCAGCTCGGACGTCGAACGGCCGATCATCTGCGCGACGTCGTCGGCGTCATACGATGTGACGCCTCGGGCGCGAACTGTTCCGGCCGCGTCAACCAGCTCCACCACGTCGCCGTCGGAGTAGTCGCCGACCGTCGCGGTGACACCCGCGGCCAACAGCGACCGTCGCCGACCGCAGACCGCGGCGACAGCACCGTCGTCGAGCGTCAACGTGCCGCGCGCCTCGGCTGCGTGGCGCACCCAGAACCGTCTGGCCGACATCCGGGTCGGCCGGGCTTTGAAGACGGTGCCGACCGAAGCGTTCGACAGCGCCTCACCGGCGGCCGAGGCCGCGGCCAACAGCACCGGGACACCCGAGTCGGCCGCCAGCCGCGCCGCCGCCAGCTTCGATGCCATGCCGCCCGTTCCCAGCGCACCGCCGTTGCCTGCGATCACTCCGTCCAGGTCGTCGGGTCCGTCGACCTGTTCGATCAGCCGCGCCGGTTGGCCGTCAGGGCCGGGTCTGCGGGGATCGCCGTTGTACAGCCCGTCGACGTCCGACAGCAGCACGAGCGCGTCCGCGTGCACCAGGTGCGCGACGAGGGCGGCCAGCCGGTCGTTGTCGCCGAAGCGGATCTCGTTGGTGGCGACCGTGTCGTTCTCGTTGACGACCGCCACCGCATGCAGCGCGCGAAGCCGGTCGAGAGTTCGCTGCGCATTCGCGTGGTGGGACCTGTTCGACACGTCGTCGGCGGTCAGCAGCACCTGGCCGACGGTACGGTCGTAACGAGCGAACGACGTCCCCCAGGCGTGCGCCAGGCGGAGTTGGCCGACGCTCGCCGCCGCCTGCTTGGTCGCGAGATCGCGGGGCCGCTTCTTGAGGCCCAGCGGCGCGATTCCCGCGCCGACGGCCCCCGACGACACGACGATGACGTCCGATCCGGCGCGCATCCGTGCTTCGAGTGCGTCGACCAGCGCGTCGAGCCTGGCGTGGTCGATACCGGTCACCATGTCGGTGACGGCGGACGAACCGATCTTCACGACGATGCTGCGGGCCGTCGCGAGGAACTGCCGAACATCACTCGTCATCGACGTCCGACTCCTCCTGCCCGAGATCCCCTGCGCCCCAACCCAGCTCGTTCTCATCGGAAGCCTGGCGGCGCATCTTGCGCGCGAGCTTGCGCTCTGCGGCACCCACTCGGTCGTTGCGCTCCAGACGGATGTCGGTGCCGCGGCCGGTGATCGGCACGGCCTCGCCCATCGGAGTCGTGGGCTCCCAGTCGAAGGTCATCTCGCCGATCGTCACCGGCGCGCCCGGCTTGGCACCCCGCTTCACCAGCGCGTCCTCGACGCCGAGGCGGTTCAGCCGATCCGCGAGATAGCCGACGGCCTCATCGTTGTCGAACTGCGTCTGACGCACCCACCGCTCCGGACGGGCCCCGCGCACGATGAACCCGCCCTCGACATCGGGATCGGCGACCACGGTGAACTCCGACTCATCGACTGCCTTGGGCCGGATGACGGCGCGGCGGGCCAGGGGCTCGGCGTGCTCGGCCCGGTACCGCGCCACCATCTCCGCGAGCGCGAAGGTCAGCTCCGACAGTCCCTGGTGGGCCACAGCGGAGATGCGGAACACCGGCCAGCCTCGCTCGGCGATGTCGGCTTCCACCAGATCCGCCAGCTCAGCCGCCTCGGGAATGTCGATCTTGTTCAGGATGACCACGCGCGGCCTCGTGGCGAGGTCGCCCAGCGAGTGGTCGGCGTCCAGCGCCGGCTGGTACGCCGCGAGTTCGGCCTCGAGCGCGTCGATGTCCGACACCGGGTCGCGTCCCGGTTCGAGGGTCGCGCAGTCCACGACGTGCGCCAGGACGGCGCAGCGCTCCAGGTGCCGGAGGAAGTCCAGTCCCAGTCCGCGCCCCTGCGACGCTCCGGGGATCAGGCCGGGCACGTCGGCGACGGTGAATACCTCGGCACCGGCGGTCACGACGCCCAGGTTGGGAGCCAACGTGGTGAACGGGTAGTCGGCGATCTTCGGCTTCGCCGCGGAGAGCACCGACACCAGCGACGACTTGCCCGCCGACGGGAAGCCGACGAGCCCGACGTCGGCGACCGACTTGAGCTCGAGGGTCAACTCCCGCTCGTCTCCGGGCTCGCCGAGCAGCGCGAATCCCGGCGCCCGACGCGCCCGCGAGGCCAGCGCCGCGTTGCCCAGACCACCCCGGCCGCCCTGCGCGGCGATGAACTCGGTACCGGCACCGACCAGGTCGGCGACGATCTCGCCGTCCTCGTCGATCACCACCGTCCCGTCGGGTACCTTGAGGATCAGGTCCTCACCGGCGCCGCCGTTCCGGTTGCCGCCCATGCCGGGCTTTCCGTTGGTCGCCCGCGCATGCGGCCGGAAGTGGAAGTCGAGGAGGGTGTGCACCTGCGGGTCGACGACCAGCCGGACGTCGCCGCCCCGGCCGCCGTTGCCCCCGTCGGGGCCGCCCAGCGGCTTGAACTTCTCGCGATGCACGGACGTGCAGCCGTGGCCGCCGTTGCCCGCCACGACCTCGATCTTCACGCGGTCGACGAAGCGTGACATGTTCCAGCCTTCCTCGAATGGGTCCAGATAAGCCGACAGGGCGGGTCAGGGTGTCTAGAGACCCTGCCCGCCCTGTCGAAAAGAGCTATGAGTTCGGATGCCAGGTCAGACTGCGACCGGCTCCGGGACGATGTTCACCGTCTTGCGACCGCGCTTCACATCGAACTTGACCGCACCGGCCGCGAGAGCGAACAGCGTGTCGTCCTTACCGCGGCCGACGCCCACACCCGGGTGGAACTTGGTGCCGCGCTGACGGACCAGGATCTCGCCGGCGCTGACGACCTGGCCGCCGAAACGCTTCACACCGAGTCGCTGAGCATTCGAATCGCGACCGTTGCGCGAGCTCGATGCACCCTTCTTATGTGCCATCTGACTGTCCTCCTGAAATGCTGAAGAGCGAGTTCTACTTGATACCGGTGACCTTGAGGACCGTCAGCTGCTGACGGTGGCCCTGGCGCTTGTGGTAGCCGGTCTTGTTCTTGAACTTGTGGATCCGGATCTTCGGGCCCTTGGTGTGCTCGACGACCTCACCGGTGACCGAGACAGCGGCGAGCTTGTCGGCGTCGGTGGTCAGATTCGCACCATCGACGACCAGCGCAACCGGCAGCTGCACAGTGCTGCCAGGCTCTCCGTCGATCTTCTCGACCTTCACAATGTCGCCCTCGGCGACCTTGTACTGCTTACCGCCGGTCTTGACGATCGCGTACGTTGCCATTCCCGCTGTCCTCTTAACTCGTCTCATCGGGCCGGAGTGCGCAGGCCGATCCTGCGTGTCCGACATAATCTGGTGTGTGCGGTCCGCGGCCTCAAGGCCCTCGAACCTCTCCCGCCGATGCGCGCAACTGTCTACGCGCCTGCGGGAGGCGACCTGTCAAGGCTACGGTACCGGGCCTGTCCAGGTCAAACTCTCGGCGCGCGGGCCGCGCGCCGAGAGGAAGGTCACTGCTGCGCGGGCGGCGGCCCCGCGGCGCGGCGACCACTGCGCCGCCGGGGCGAGCGCGTGACCGCGACCACCGGCTCGGCGGACTGTTCGGCCACCGTCGTCACCGGCTCATGCTCCACGACCTCGTCCACCGACTCGACGGCCGTCGTCGGTGCGGCCGCACGGCGTACTGCGCGACGACGTCGACGCGTCACCACCGCCACCGGCGGCTCCGGTGTCTGCGTCATCGTCTCGACGACGACCTCCGCCGCGACTTCGCTCACTGCACCGTCTGTGGCAGCGACCTCGGCCACGGCCACCTCAGCGATTTCGACCTCGGCATTCTCGACCTCGGGCGCCTTCGCATCGGGCACCGAGGTATCGGCGGCCGGCTCGGCCGCCGCGTCGTGCTCGTCGTGGTCGTCCGGATGAGCCATGGCGCGGAACAGCGGATGCTCGGCGGCCGGCTTGTGCGGTGCGGGCTTGGCCGGCGCCGCCTCCTGCTGAGGCTGCTGGTCTCCCCCGCGCCGACGCGAGCGGCGCGACTTGCGTGAACCTCCGTCGCCGCCGTTGCGGCTTCCGTCGTCAGCCGGGCGTACCTCAACCGGATTGGCGTGCACGATCACCCCGCGACCGGAGCACGCGGTACAGGTGGTCGAGAACGCCTCGAGGAGACCGGTGCCGAGTCGCTTGCGGGTCATCTGCACCAGTCCCAGCGAGGTGACCTCGGAGACCTGGTGCCGCGTCCGGTCCCTGGCCAGGGCCTCGGTGAGCCGTCGCAGAACGAGGTCGCGGTTCGATTCGAGAACCATGTCGATGAAGTCGACGATGATCATGCCGCCGATGTCGCGCAAGCGCATCTGCCGCACGATCTCCTCGGCGGCTTCGAGATTGTTGCGCGTGACGGTCTCCTCGAGGTTGCCGCCCGAGCCGGTGAACTTGCCGGTGTTCACGTCGACCACCGTCATCGCCTCGGTGTGCTCGATGATCAGCGTGCCGCCGGACGGCAGCCACACCTTGCGGTCGAGCGCCTTGGCCAGCTGCTCGTCGATGCGGTGCACGGTGAACGAGTCGGGCGCGTCGGCATGCGCCTTGGTGAAGCGTTCGAGCCGCTCGGCGAGGTCGGGAGCGACGTCGTTGACGTACCCCGATACCTGCGACCATGCGCGTTCGCCCTCGACGACCAGCTTGCGGAAGTCCTCGTTGAACAGGTCACGGACCACTCGAACCAGCAGATCCGGCTCTTCGTACAGCGCCTTCGGAGTGCCCGGTGCCTTCGACCGGTGCTCGTCGGCCGCCGCCTCGATGCTCTTCCACTGTGCTTCGAGGCGCTCGATGTCCGCGCCGAGTTCCTCGGCGCTGACGCCCTCGGACGCGGTCCGGATGATGACGCCGGCCTCGTCCGGGACGAGCTTGGCCAGGATCTGCTTGAGACGCTTGCGCTCGGTGTCGGGGAGCTTGCGGCTGATACCCGTCGACGTCCCTCCCGGCACGTACACCAGGTACCGGCCGGCGAGGGAGATCTGCGTCGTCAGCCGTGCGCCCTTGTGCCCGATCGGGTCCTTGCTGACCTGGACCAGAACGTGGTCGCCCGGCTTGAGAGCCTGTTCGATCTTGCGCGAACCGCCGTCGAGGCCGGCGGCCTCCCAGTTGACCTCGCCGGCGTAGAGGACGCCGTTGCGTCCGCGGCCGATGTCGACGAAGGCGGCTTCCATGCCCGGAAGCACGTTCTGCACGCGCCCCAGGTAGATGTTGCCGACCATCGACTGCGAGGTCTCGGTGGTGACGAAGTGCTCCACCAGCACGCCGTCCTCCAGGACGGCGATCTGCGTGTAGTCCTCCACCGGCGCCGCATGCTGATCGTGGCCGTCGCCCGCACCGGAGGCGGCGCGCTCACGCACCACCATCACGCGCTCCACCGATTCCCGGCGCGCCAGGAACTCCGACTCGGTCAGGATCGGCGGACGACGCCGCCCGGCGTCACGACCGTCTCGCCTGCGCTGCCGCTTCGCCTCCAGCCGCGTGGAACCCGAGATGCCCTGCACCTCGTCACGCACCTTCTTGGCGCGCGGCTCACGCTCGTGGACCACGGTGTTGGGCGGATCGTCCGCCGAGACCGTCTCATCCGAGTCGGACCCGCCACGGCGGCGGCGCCGGCGGCGACGCCGCTTGCTCGACGGGACCGCTGCCTCGGAGTCCGCCTCGGTCTCTTCGTCCGACTCCGATCCGGTCGCATCGGCCTGTGTCTGGTCCGCATCGGCCGTGTCGTCGTCCGGCCCGTTCTTCTCGGGACCGCTCGTCTCGGCGGTGTTCTGGTCCGACTCCACGCCGTCCTGAGCGTCGTCCGACTCACTGTCGGATCCCTCGGGGCCCTGATCGCCGCGTCCGCGACCGCGCCCGCGACGCCCGCGCCTGCGCCTGCGGGACCGGCTCTCGCTCTCGCCGGACGTCTGTTCGTCATCCTCCCCGCCGGCTGCCGGAACCTCCGACTCGGGCTCGACGGGCGCTGTGGCGGTCTCCGGAGCGGCCGGCGTCTCGTCACCGGTGCCTGCCTCGTCGACCTCGGACTTCTTGGGCTTCTTCGCCGACGCCTTCTTCTTGCCCGGCTTCTTGTCGGCCTGCTTCTCGGACCCATCCGATTCCGGGATGTCCGTGGTCTCGGCCTTCTTGCTCTCGGCCTTCTTGCCCTCGGCCTTCTTACCGTCAGCTTTCTTGCCGTCTGACTTCTTGCTGTCGGCTTTCTTGCCGTCCGACTTCTTGCCGCCGGCCTTCTTGGCTTCGGTGTTCTTGGCTTCGGCCGTCTTCTCACCGGCCGGAGCGGTCTCATCGGCGTCCGCCGCCAGGAACAGCGGCGCGGTCGCCTCGGCCTTCGCCGTCGACACCGGCTGCGGCGTCTCGACCGCCGAGAACAGCGACGGCGCCCCCGGCTCTCCGGCCTCATCTGCCGCATCCTCGACGGCACCACTGATACGGAGCTCGACGGCTTCGGCGTCGGCTCGAGAGATCGACGACTGCGCGGTGCGCGCCGTCACCCCCATCTCCTGCAGGTGCGCGAGCACCTGCTTGCTGGTCAGTCCGAGCGTGCGGGCGAGCGCATGCACGCGGAGTCGAAGGGGGAATTTTTCCGCTGGCTGATCTGCCGAAGTGGCATCAGCCGACGACCCGTTATCTGTCACGTGGTCTCCTCAAGACCCCCGGGCGCGTCGCACAGATGAACTCGCCAACGCGGCCACGCGAGGGCCTTTCCAATGTGTGCCGGCCTCTACGGCCGGGTGTTATGTGGTCTTCGCGTCGTCAAGACGCCTTGCGTGACGCAGGCCTGGGACCGAAGCCGGACCCCAGGCTGGGGTCGGACGGAACCGGGTACTCAAAACGGCTGTGCGTCGATCGTCGGTGCCAAAGCGTGACTCCGACGACTAGGCAAGTATCCCACATCACGGGCCGTAACCCGCACACGAGTGACGAAAAGGCTCCCGCGCGCCGTGTCGGCGTCGTCGAATCAGGAGTTCAGAGAGGGGAACCAGAGAGCGATCTCACGCGCCGCGGATTCGGGCGAATCCGATCCGTGCACGATGTTGAACTGCGTTTCCAGCGCGAAGTCACCCCGGATGGTGCCCGGCGTGGCCTTCTCGACGGGATCGGTGCCGCCGGCGAGCTGGCGGAATGCGGAGATGGCCCGCGGACCTTCGACGACGGCCGCGACGACCGGACCCGAGGTGATGAACTCGAGCAGCGAGCCGTAGAACGGCCGCTCGGCGTGCTCGGCGTAGTGCTCGCTCGCGACCTCGACGGTCACGTCACGCAGTTCCAGGGCAGCCAGGCGCAGTCCCTTGCGCTCGATGCGGGCGATCACTTCGCCGACCAGTCCGCGCTGGACGCCGTCGGGCTTGATGAGGACGAGAGTCTGTTCAGTCACGCAGGACACTGTAGCGATGCACGACACCGCCCGCACCGTCCCACCCCCGCGGGCGGGTTCACCGTGCCTGACTCACCGCGCCCGAGTCACTTCGGGCAGTACTGCTTCTCGACGGCGAAGAACCCGTAGTTGAACACCCCGCCCGCCTGGCCGGGACCGTCGACGATGATCTGCAGGCACGCGCCCGGCGTGTCGACGGCCGCATCGAGCTCCTGCTTGAGCGTCTTGGCCATCTGCCGGTTGGCGCTGGAGTACGCGGGCGGCGCGGGCAGGTTGGCGATCACCTGGTCGACGCCGCGGTCGGCGAGCCACAGGGTCGAGGACCGCGTCGCGAGATAGCCGAGCGCCCCCTCGCGCACCGGCATCGGAATGCTCGCTTCCGGTGTCTGCGACGGCTGCGACGGCTGCGACGGCTGCGACGGCTGCGACGAAGGCTCCGCGCTCGCGATCGGCGCCGCCAGCACCGTCGCCGCAGCGACGGCCCCGACTACGATCCCCACCCGGCCTGCGCGACTCGTCACCCTGTCGGTCCTCCCCATCCACTGCCTCCATCGATTCGATTGCTGCCGTGTCGTACGACACAGTGGTGAGTGAGTGTAACCGACGGTCGCAGAAATCGACGATTCCGCGGGAGCCGAGCGCGTCCGGGCCGATCAGATCGGGTGCTGGCCCGGCAGCCGCCCCTGCTCGATCCGCTTCTCGACGTCGCGCTTGATGTACGCGATGTAGATCCACACGATCAGGAAGATGACGCCGACGATCGCGATGGACCAGTGGAAGAATCCTCCCGCGATCACGAACACCTGCATCACCAGGTTGACCTCCAGCGCGCGGGGCCTGCCCTGACGGCCGGACAACAGCAGCAGGATCAGCGTCACGATGCCGAGGTAGAGTCCGGACGCCCAGGTGACGCCGCCGGCCAGCTTCGCCACCACCGGGAACGCGAGCGCGACCACGATCACCTCGAGGATCAACGTCCCCGCCATGACCCCTCGGAAGCCCTTCCACGGGTCGGCGGCGGGCGGGGTGAACTGCGCGGCGTTCTCCGGAATCGATTTCTCGGTCATGACGGCTCCTTGCCGAAGAGTGTACGGCCCGCGCCCGCGGTGACGACGGATCCGGTGATGATCACACCGGCTCCGGAGACCGCTCCCCCCTCGCCCTCCTCGGCGAGCGAGACGGCGGCCTCGACCGCGTCCGGAAGGAACGGTTCCACCACCACGCGTTCGGCTCCGAACACGTCGTTCGCGATGTCGGCGAGCGCGTCGGTGTCGAGCGCTCGGGGCGAGCCGTTGTTGGTCAGGACGACGACGTCGAGCACCGGCTCGAGTTCGGTGAGCACACCGCGCGCGTCCTTGTCGCCGAGGACGCCGATCACCCCGACGAGCCTGCGGAAGTCGAACTCCGAGACCAGCGCTCGGGCGAGCGCGCGGGCGCCGTGCGGATTGTGCGCGGCGTCGACGAAGACGCTCGGGGCGCTGCGCACCCGCTCGAGACGGCCGGGACTGGCGACATCGGCGAAACCGGCTCGCACCGAGTCGACGTCGAGCCTGCGGTCGGCGCCCGCACCGAAGAAGGCCTCGACCGCGGCGAGTGCGAGTGCCGCGTTCTGCGCCTGATGCGCACCGTGCAGGGGCAGGAAGATCTCGTCGTAGACGCCGCCGAGACCGCGGATCGTGAGCAGTTGTCCGCCGACGGCGGTGGTGGCCTCGAGGACGGTGAACTCCGAGTCCTGCCGGGCGACGATGGTGCCTGCCTCCACCGAGGCCCGCAGCAGCACATCGGTCACCTCGGGCTGCTGAGGTGCGATCACCGTGACCGGATCCATCGGGATCACCGCGTCCGACGGCCCCGGCTTGATGATCCCGGCCTTCTCGCCCGCGATGGCGGCCAGGGTATCGCCCAGATAGTCGGCGTGGTCCATTGCGATCGGGGTGATCACCGCGACCTGCGAGTCGATCACATTGGTGGCGTCCCAGCGCCCGCCCATACCGGTCTCGACGACGGCCACCTCGATCGGGGCCTCCGCGAAGGCCGCGTACGCGATGGCGGTCAGCACCTCGAACTTGCTCATCCGAGGTCCGCCGCCGGCCGTCGACGAGTCGTCGACCATCGTCACGTACGGCTCGATGTCGCGATAGGTGTCGATGTAGGTGCGCGCCGGTATCGGCGCGCCGTCGATGGCGATCCGTTCGGTCACCGACTGCAGATGCGGGCTGGTGATCCGGCCCGTACGCCGATGGAAGGCGCGGAGCAGCGAATCGATCATCCGGGTCACCGAGGTCTTGCCGTTGGTTCCCGCCACGTGGATCGAGGGGTACGCGTGCTGCGGGTTGCCCAGCAGTTCCATCAGCGCGTTGATCCGGGTCAGAGACGGCTCGATCCGGGTCTCGGGCCAACGCGTGTCGAGTTCGGCTTCGAGCGCGTGGAGTTCGGCGAGATCGTCGGCGGAATCGCGTGAGCGCGTCACCGGCCGGCCAGCCCCTCGAGTTTGGCCTTCAGCCGCGCCACCTCGGCCTCGGCGAGATCCCGGCGCGTCTTGATCTTCTCGACGACCGCGTCGGGCGCCTTCGACAGGAACTGCTCGTTGCCGAGTTTGGCGGACGTGCCCGCGAGCTCCTTCTCCGCGGCGGCCAGATCCTTGGCGGCGCGCTTGCGCTCGGCTTCGACGTCGACCGTCCCGGAGGTGTCGATCGCGACGGTCGCGGTGCCGGTGGAGAGGCGGACCTCCACGGTCGCGGTGGCCGCGAAGCCGTCGCCCGCGCCCTCGAGCCGGGCCAGCGAATCGAGTTGCGGGCGCAGTTCGGCCAGCCCCGCGGCGTCGAGTCCGTCGACGGTCGCGGCGACCCGCTGCCCCGGCTTGAGACCCTGGTCGCTGCGGAACCGACGGACCTCCGTGATCAGCTTCTGCAGGTCCTCCACGCGGCGGGCGGCGTCGACGTCGGCGGGCGCGCCCGACGGCGTCGGCCACTGCGCCACGACCACCGACTCCGACCCGGTGAGCGTCTTCCACAGCACCTCGGTCACGAACGGCATCACCGGATGCAGCGCCCGCAGCAACTTGTCGAGAACGGTGCCCAGGACCAGCGCGGTCCGCTCGGCCCGCTCACCGCCCTCGGCCACCTGGACCTTCGACAGCTCGAGGTACCAGTCGCAGACCTCGTCCCACGCGAAGTGGTAGAGCGCCTCGCACGCCTTCGAGAACTCGTAGCTCTCGAAGCCCTCGTCGACCTCCGCGAGCACCTCGTCGAGCCGGGACAGGATCCAGCGGTCGGCGACCGTCAGCTGTTCGCCGGCGGGGAGTTCGCCCACGCGCGCACCGTTCATCAGGGCGAACTTGGTGGCGTTGAACAGTTTGGTGGCGAAGTTGCGCGAGCTCTGCGCGTGGGACTCGCCCACCGAGATGTCGCTGCCCGGATTGGCGCCGCGTGCGAGCGTGAAGCGCAGTGCGTCGGCGCCGAATCGGTCGACCCAGTCGAGCGGGTCGATGCCGTTGCCCTTCGACTTGCTCATCTTGCGCCCGTGCTCGTCACGGACCAGACCGTGCAGGAAGACGTCGTGGAACGGCACCCGTGCGTCTCGGCCGGAGAACCCGCTCGCGTCGAGCTTGCCGACGTAGGTGCCGAACATCATCATCCGGGCCACCCAGAAGAACAGGATGTCGTAACCGGTCACCAGCACCGAGGTGGGATAGAACTTGTCCAGCTCGGCGGTCTTGTCCGGCCATCCCATGGTGGAGAAGGGCCACAGTCCCGACGAGAACCAGGTGTCGAGGACGTCCGGGTCCTGCTCCCAGCCCTCGGGCACGGTGTCGTCCGGACCGAAGCACTCCACCTCGCCGTTCGGGCCGTACCAGATCGGGATCCGATGCCCCCACCACAGCTGCCGGGAGATGGTCCAGTCGTGCATGTCGTCGACCCATGCGAACCAGCGCGGTTCCTGGCTCGCCGGATGGATCACCGTCTCCGAATCGCGGACGGCGTCGCCCGCGGCCTTGGCGAGGGCTTCGACGCTGACCCACCACTGCATCGACAGCCGCGGCTCGATCGGCTCGCCCGCGCGCTCGGAGTGCCCGACGCTGTGCAGGTACGGCCGCACCTCCTTGACGATGCGCCCCTGTTCGGCCAGGGCCTCGCGAACCGCGACCCTGGCCTCGAAGCGGTCGAGTCCGTCGAACCGCGTCCCGGTCCCCTCGATCCTGGCGGTCTCGTCCATGATCGTGATCATCGGGAGATGGTGCCGCTGCCCGATGGCGAAGTCGTTCGGGTCGTGGGCCGGCGTGATCTTGACCGCGCCGGATCCGAACTCCGGGTCGACGTAGTCGTCGGCGATGACCGGGATCTTCCGATCCAGGAACGGGTGATCGAGCTCGACGCCGATCAGATCGCGGTAGCGCTCGTCGTCGGGATGGACCGCGATGGCGGTGTCGCCGAGCATCGTCTCCATGCGGGTGGTCGCGACGACGATGTGCGGCTCGGCGTCGTCGAGCGATCCGTACCGGAACGAGACGAGCTCTCCCTCGACGTCCTCGTACTTGACCTCGATGTCGGAGATGGCGGTCTGCTGGGCGGGCGACCAGTTCACGAGGCGCTCGGCCCGGTAGATCAGCCCGTCGTCGTACATCCGCTTGAAGATCGTCTGGACCGCGCGGGAGAGCCCCTCGTCCATGGTGAAGCGGTCGCGGCTCCAGTCGACGCCGTCGCCGAGCCTGCGCATCTGGCCGGCGATGGTGCCGCCGGACTCGGCCTTCCACTGCCACACGCGCTCGATGAAGGCTTCACGGCCGAGTTCCTCGCGGCTGGTGCCCTCCGCCGCGAGCTGCTTCTCGACGATCGTCTGCGTCGCGATTCCCGCGTGATCCATGCCCGGCAGCCACAGCACCTCGTAGCCCTGCATGCGCTTGCGGCGCGTCAGCGTGTCCATCAGGGTGTGATCGAGAGCGTGGCCCATGTGGAGCGAGCCGGTCACGTTCGGCGGCGGCAGGACGATCGAGTAGCCCGGCTTGGCACTCGAGGCGTCGGCCGTGAAGTACCCGGCGTCCACCCAGCCCTGGTAGAGGTCTGCCTCTACCGCACTCGGGTCCCAGCTCTTCGGCAGGGCTTCGGCGGTGGTCTCTGGGTCACGGGATTGCGCACTGGTCACCTGGGTGATTCTAGAGAACACCGCGCACCGCCGTCGCCGCCATGTCGCCGTAAGCGGCCTGGCTCACTCCCCGAGCCCCGGTCCCGGTGTCAGCCGAGGTCGTCGAGTCGCGCCGCGAGCGCTGCGAGCGCGGGCACCGCGACCCTGATCGCCGCGCGCTGGTCGCCGTCCAGCCCGGCCAGCGCCTCCGAGATCCGCCGCTCGTTCGCCCGCGTCCACTCGTCCAGCCGGGTGCGCCCGACCTCGGTGAGCCGTACCTGGACAGCGCGGCGGTCGTCAGGGACCGGTTCTCGGACGATCAGCCCGTTCTTCACCATCTGATTCACCAGAGTGCTGACCGTGTTGGTCGCCATCCGGTGTTTGCGGGCCAGCTCGCCGATCCGCAGTCCCGGCTCCCGCGCGAGGCGCTGCAGGAACTCGACCTGCGCCATCGGCAGCGACTCCCACGCGAAGTCCTCGCGCACGCTCGACCGCAGCGACCGGCGCAGCTGCGTGATCACAGCGGTCAACTCCCATGCGCCGTCGTCTTCTGTGACCCGGTCCACACCGGGCTCGGTTTCAGTCATGTTAATCTACTTCTGTCTGCTACAGAACTATTTACGTCGACGCTGTTCATGTCGACACGCCTCCGCGCCGGTACCCCGGCACCGGCCACGACGATTGAGATCAATGAGCAATACCCTCCCGCAACGCCGACCCGCCGCCGTCTACTCCGTCGGTGAGGAGCCGGACGTCCGCTTCTCCCTCGCGAACGAACGCACGGCACTGGCCTGGGTCCGCACCGCTCTCGCCCTGATCGCCGGCGGTATCACGCTGACGACCGTCGCCGGCCTGACCTCGTCTCCGATGGTCGTCCACCTGCTGTCTCTGGTGGCATGCGTCGCCGGCGGCGCGCTCGCTATCGTCGCACTGCTCTCGTGGCGGCGCAACGAGCGGGCCCTGCGACTCGGCCTGCCCTTGCCGCCTCCGCTGCCGCTGCCCTGGCTCGTCATGGGCATCGCGGTCGTCGCCGCTGGGCTCGTCGGCTTCGGCGTCGTGTCGATTCTGCGTCTCTCGTGAGCATCGACCCGGGCCTCCAACCGCAGCGCACCGCATTGGCCTGGCAGCGGACCGGCCTCTCCGTCCTGCTCGCCTGCGCGGCCGCCGGCTTCGCCGCCCTGCGTCACGGATTCCCGGCGGCGGCCCTCTGCACGTTCGTCGCCGGTGTCGTCCTGTGCCACGTCGCCGTCCGGCACTTTCCGAAGGGCCTGACCGTGTCGCCGGGACCGGTTCGGTCTGGCCGACGATGGTCGCGACCGTTGGCGTGGTGGTCGTCATCGCGCTAGCGGGTACCGCACTCGCCATAGCCGATATGGTCTTCGGCTGACCGGCCCTCACGATGCGCGCGAACTGCGCAATCGATGCAGGTCCTCGGGTGCGTCGACGTTGGTGAGCCAGTCCGGGTCCGAGACCCCGATGCGGCGTGTGACGAGCGCATCGAGGGCCGCACCCATCCGGAGCTCGCCCTTCTCCACGAGGTCGGCGAGTTGCTGCGCGGAGCGAGTGCGGTAGACGCCGGCCATCGGGTGATCGCGCCCGCCCTCGTGCGCGACGACGACGTCGGTCGATTCGGTCAGCCCGTCCAGGAGCTCGTCGATCAGCCCGGTGTCCACGAGCGGCATGTCGGTGGCGCAGACGAAGGCCGCCTCGGCACCGGCGTCCGCCGCCGCCTGCAACGCCGCCACCAGTCCACCGAGGGGGCCGCTGCCCGCCTTCTCCGTGGTGACCCAGTCGAGGTCCGTCTCGTCGCTCAGCTCGAGGTACGCCTGCGATGTCCGCGGCGCCGCGACCAGCACCGGTTCGCACCGGGCGCTGATCGCCCATGCGATCCGGCTGAGCATCGGCGCGCCGTCCCACTCCATCGCCGCCTTGTCCTGCCCCATGCGGCGGGAACGCCCGCCCGCGAGGATGATTCCGGCCAGTCTGTCTTCGCCCGTGCGCGTCATCTGCCCAGTGTCCCAAAGACTCCGCGGAACCGGGTCCGTCTTGGTTCAAACGGTCGGCCGCGGGCTGCATCGCACGGGAGCCGGGCCGCGCACGACGACGGCCGGCGTCCCCGTCTCGACGGGAACACCGGCCGTGTCGTGATTCTCGGTCAGGCCGACTTCTCGCGCGGCCCCTCGTCTTCGCTGCGCGGCACGATGGTCGGCAGCACGTTGTCGCGCACCGTCTCCCCCGTGACGACCACCTTGGCCACATCGTCGCGGCTCGGAATGTCGTACATCACCGGCAGCAGTACCTCTTCCATGATGGCCCGCAGACCACGCGCTCCGGTTCCCCGGTGGATCGCCTGGTCGGCCACTGCTTCGAGCGCGTCCTGACTGAACTCGAGTTCGACGTTGTCCATCTCGAACAGGCGCACGTACTGCTTGACGAGCGCGTTCTTGGGCTCCGACAGAATCGAGACCAGCGCCTCCTTGTCGAGGTTCGCGACCGATGCGACCACCGGCAGGCGCCCGATGAACTCGGGGATCAGACCGAACTTGATCAGATCCTCGGGCATCACCTCGGCGAAGTGGTCGGTCGTGTCGACCTTGTCCTTACTCGGGACGTCGTTGCCGAAGCCGATGCTGCGCTTGCCGATCCGCTCGTCGACCACCTTCTCGAGGCCGGCGAACGCACCCGCGACGATGAAGAGCACATTGGTCGTGTCGATCTGGATGAACTCCTGATGGGGATGCTTGCGGCCGCCCTGCGGCGGCACGCTGGCCTGCGTTCCCTCCAGGATCTTCAGCAGCGCCTGCTGCACGCCCTCGCCCGACACGTCGCGGGTGATCGACGGGTTCTCGCTCTTGCGGGCGATCTTGTCGACCTCGTCGATGTAGATGATGCCGGTCTCGGCCCGCTTGACGTCGTAGTCGGCGGCCTGGATCAGCTTCAGGAGGATGTTCTCGACGTCCTCGCCCACGTAGCCGGCCTCGGTCAGTGCGGTGGCGTCCGCGATCGCGAACGGGACGTTGAGCATCTTCGCGAGGGTCTGCGCCAGGTACGTCTTGCCGCAGCCCGTGGGGCCGAGCATGAGGATGTTCGACTTCGCCAGTTCCACGGGCTCCACCGCGGACGAGCGCTTGTCGCCGGACTTCTTCTCACCCGCCTGGATGCGCTTGTAGTGGTTGTAGACGGCCACCGCGAGGGTGCGCTTGGCCGAATCCTGGCCCACCACATAGTTGTCCAGGAAGTCCCGGATCTCCGCGGGCTTGGGCAACTCGTCGAGCTTCACATCGCTGGTCTCGGCGAGTTCCTCCTCGATGATCTCGTTGCAGAGGTCGATGCACTCGTCACAGATGTACACCCCCGGACCTGCGATGAGCTTCTTGACCTGTTTCTGGCTCTTGCCGCAGAAAGAGCACTTCAGGAGGTCACCACCGTCTCCCATTCGCGCCACTACGCCCCACCTACTTCCCTATCTGCGGACAACCTCGACGGTACCCGCGCACGATGCCTTCGACGAGCCGAAATGCGGCAGTCGCTGAGATTCGACGTTCGCTCAGCTCCGCGCCGACTTCTTGCGGTAGTCGAACACCTCGTCGACGATTCCGTACTCCTTGGCCTGGTCGGCCGTGAGGATGTTGTCGCGGTCGGTGTCCTTGCGGATCTTCTCCGGGTCCTGGCCGGTGTGCGAGGCGAGGATCTCGTCCAGCCGCCTGCGGATGCGCTCGATCTCCGCCGCCTGGATCTCCAGATCCGACACCTGGCCCTGGTAGGCACCGCCGGTGCGCGGCTGATGGATCAGCACCGTCGCGTTCGGCAGCGCCGCACGCTTGCCCGGCGTGCCGCCGGCCAGCAGGATCGCCGCGGCCGAGGCCGCCTCGCCGAGGCAGACGGTCATCACGTCGCAGTGCACGTACTGCATGGTGTCGTAGATGGCGAGCATGTCGGGCACGCTGCCGCCGGGCGAGTTGATGTACATGGTGATGTCGCGGTCGGGGTCCTGGCTCTCCAGGACCAGCAGCTGGGCCATCACGTCGTTGGCGACCGTCTGATCGATGGGCGTTCCCACGAAGACGATCCGCTCTTCGAACAGCTTGGCGTACGGGTCGTACTGGCGCTGGCCGTTGGGGGTGTTCTCGATGAACGACGGCAGGATGTACCGAGCCTCGATGCTCTTGAGCGCCAGGGCCGCATCCGGGATGCCCGCGCGGACGTCGGCGGGAAGCAGGTTAGTCATGTTCTCTCCGTAACCGGTGAAGTGAGGTGAACGTGGGTGGCGACGGGATCAGGCGACCGCGCCCGCGCTGGTCACGACGTGGTCGACGAAGCCGTAGGCCTTGGCCTCCTCGGCGGTGAACCAGTTGTCGCGGTCGGCGTCCGCCTCGATCTTCTCCAGCGGCTGGCCGGTGAACTCGGCGTTGAGCCGGTTCATCTCACGCTTGGTGGCGGCGAACTGCTCGGCCTGGATGGCGATGTCCGCGGCCGTGCCACCGATGCCCGCCGACGGCTGGTGCATCATGATCCGCGCGTGCGGCAGCGCGTGACGCTTGCCCTTGGCGCCGGCGGCCAGGAGGAACTGTCCCATCGAGGCGGCCATGCCCATCGCGTACGTGGCGACATCGCACGACGCGAGCTGCATCGTGTCGAAGATGGCCATCCCCGCGGTCACGCTGCCGCCCGGCGAGTTGATGTAGAGGTTGATGTCCTTGGTCGGATCCTCGGCCGCGAGCAGCAGGATCTGCGCGCAGAGGCGGTTCGCGATGTCGTCGTCGACCTGGGTGCCCAGGAAGATGATGCGCTCGCGAAGCAGACGCTCGAAGACCGAGTCGGTCAGGTTCAGGCCGACTGCGCCCGAGCTCATCGAGGGCGTGTACAGATTGCTCACTGAGATGTCCCATCTGTCTAACGGTGCGGATCTCCCCGGAAGGTCTCGTCGACCGAGTCCATCGGACGCATCGCGCCCGTCCTTCGGAGAAGCTGTCACCGAGATTAATCAATTCCACCCCCGGGGTTGTTCCTCCGACACCCCTTATTCGCTTACAGCGGAACGGTTCGGCGGATGTTCGATCCCCGGTCGAAGGCCCTCTGACAGCGCGACAGCCGGGACGATCACTCGTCCCGGCTGTCGCCGTGGTGTCGGAGGCCGGCGGTCAGGCGTCCTCGGCCTCGTCGGTCTCGTCGGTCTCGGCCTCATCGCTCTCAGTGTCGTCCGCCGATCCGAAGAAGGCCTTGGTGTCGATGGTCTCGCCGTTGGTGTCGGTGACCTTGACCTCGCCGATGACCTCGGCGAGCGCCTTGTTGCGGCGCACGTCGGCGTACAGCGCGCCGATCTGGTTGGCGTTCTGCAGCTGCTGGATGAACTCCTGCGGCGCGATGCCGTAGCGCTGCGACTGCATCAGGATCTGCTGGGTCAGCTCGTCCTGAGCGACCTCCACCTCCGTCGCGTCGGCGATGGCGTCGAGCAGCAGCTGAGTGCGCACCGACTTCTCCGCGTCGGCCTTGCTCTCGGCGTCCCACTCCTCGCGGGTCTTGCCCTGCGCTTCGAGGAAGCGGTCGACCTGTGCGTCGTCGTGTCCGAGGGCGTGGACCAGCTGGTGCTGAACGGCCTCGACCTCGTCGGCGACGACGGACTCGGGCAGCGGGAAGTCGACGGTGTCGAGCAGCTGCTCCAGGACGGCGTCACGGATGGCGCCCGCCTGCTCGTACTTCTTCGAGTCGGCGACCCGATCGCGAACGCTGTCGCGCAGTTCGTCGACGGTGTCGAACTCCGAGGCCATCTGAGCGAACTCATCGTCCAGCTCCGGCAGTTCACGGACCTTCACCGAGTTCACCTTGGCCGTGATCTCGGCGTCCTCGCCGGCATGGTCACCGGCGACCAGCTTGGAGGTGAAGGTGGCCGAGTCGCCGGCCTTGACGCCCTCGAGCGCCTCGTCCAGGCCCTCGATCAGGGTGTCGCTGCCGACCTCGTGCGAGAGCCCCTCGGTGGAGGCGTCTTCGACGGTCTCACCGCCGACGGTCGCCGACAGGTCCAGTGACACGAAGTCGCCGCCGGTGACGCCGCGGTCGACTCCGACGAGGGTGCCGAACCGGCCCCGCAGGTTGTCGAGCTCCTCTTCCACGTCGGCGTCGGCGATCTCGATCGGGTCGACCTCGACGGCGATGGACGAGAACTCCGGCAGTTCGATCTCCGGGCGGACGTCGACCTCGGCGGTGAACTTCACCGGCTCGCCGTAGACGAGCTCGGCCAGATCGATCTCGGGCTGACTGATGGCCTTGATCTCGGCCTCGGTGACGGCCTGCGAGTACTTCGCCGGAACGGCGTCGTTCACGACCTGCTCCAGGATCGCCTGCCGGCCGACACGCGCCTCGATCAGCTTGGCCGGAGCCTTGCCCGGGCGGAAGCCGGGGATGCGGATCTGCTGGGCGAGCGACTTGTACGCGCGGTCGAAGTCACCGGAGAGTTCCTCGAACGGAACCTCGACATTCAGCTTGACTCGGGTCGGGCTCAGCTGCTCGACGGTGCTCTTCACGGTGTTGGTACTCCTTGTCGGTTCGTGCTGGCAGTTCGTACTGTCGGACCGTTCTCCGGCGGTGCCGTCGGGCCTGCGACATCTTCGTCGGGATGACAGGATTTGAACCTGCGACCCTCCGCTCCCAAAGCGGATGCGCTACCAAGCTGCGCCACATCCCGTCGGGCCACGCCGAACACCGGCGGGACCAAAGGAACATAGTACGGGCCGAAGCGCCGCCACGACGAACCCGCCTCCCGTTTTGTGAATCGGCGCGAGGCTCGGTAGAGTTCTGCAAGCGCGCAGCGCGGCCGGGACTCCCGGCACGTCAGCCGCACGCGGGTGTAGCTCAATGGTAGAGCCCTAGTCTTCCAAACTAGCTACGCGGGTTCGATTCCCGTCACCCGCTCCAGACGACGCTTCAGGGCCGGTCTCCGACACAGGAGGCCGGCACTGAAGCGTCGTGAGCGTCTCGTCCCGTCCGAACGGTCAGAGCCCGCCGTCGCGGAGACGCCGGGAGTAGTCCTGAGCGCCGTGGCGCACCGCGGCGTGGACGGCCCGCGCGAGCGCCCCGCCCCAGTGCGACCGCGGCCCCGCGAAGGGCTCGGGTTCTCCGCCGTGATCGCAGACCACCACGACGGCGTCCGATGCGGTTCCGGTCGCCGGGTACCCGGCCTCGAGCAACGCCTGGGTCTTGGCTTCCGTCACGGTGATGACGGCGTTCACCAATGCCGCGTCGGTGAGGGCCACCGGAACGTCGACGGTGATGTTGACGGTCCCCGGCACAACGGTCCCGGGCACCGGCCGGTCGGACCGAAGCAACGGCGCCAGTTCCGGATCCGCGGCATCGACGGGCGCCGCCGCCCAGGTCGGCACCCTCAGCCCGACGGTCGCCGACGCGGTGACAGCGCCGTCGGCGCATGTCACGGTCCGATCCACCGCCGCCGCGGTCAGCATGCCCACTCCGCGTCCGCGCAGTCCGCTGCCCGCGGCGACCTCCCGGAGATGCGCCACCGGGTCCATCCGCCGATAGTCGCCGGGGACCTGCACGTTGAGCACCCACTCCACCGCTCCGATACCGCCGCCGAGCATGGCCGACGAGACACCGCGACGTCCCGGCCCGACGCGCCAGAGACTGGTGACGAGCGGAGCCTCGTCGCCGAACGCCCGAAGGAACTGCAGGTCGATGCTCATATCGCCGTTCACGCTAGCCGAGAACGACGGGCCGCTCACGGCCTGCCGACACCCAGCCCGCGGAGCACGATCCCGGCGAGCAACGCCCAGAAGGCCGAACCGACCCCGACCACCGCGATCCCCGATGCAGCGACCACGAACGTGACCGCGGCCGGCAGCCGATCGTCGACCTGCGACATCGCTGCCGCGCAGGCACTCGCGAAGGCTCCGAGGAGTGCGACGCCGGCGACCGCCTGAACGACCCCGTCGGGCGCCGCGAGCACCACCGCCACGAGCCCGGTCGACGTGAGTCCGAGGACGAGGTACGTGACGCCGGCGCTCAGTCCGGCGACCCACCGTCGTTCCCGATCGGGATCGGCGTCGGGCGCCGCGGCGAGGGCCGCGCTGATCGCGGCGAGGTTGATCGCGTGTCCACCGAACGGCGCGGCCAGCATCGATCCCACGCCGGTGACCGTCATCGCCGGACGCCAGGGCACGTCGTAGCCGAAGCCGGCCATCACCGCGACGCCCGGTATGTTCTGCGCGGCCATTGTCACCAGATACAGCGGCACCGCCGCCCCGATCGACGCGCCGACGGTCCACGACGGCGAGGTCACACTCAACTGCGGAACGAAGTCCGCCAGTCCCGGACCGCCGCCGTCACGCGCGAGTGCTATTCCGATCACCACGAGCGCGGCCCCGAACGCCCCGGGCACCGCCCACCGCGGTCGCACCTTCAGCAGCACCAGCCACACCGCCAGCACGGGTCCGACCGCCGCCGGGTTCGTCGCCAGCCCGCGGAGGGGTTCCACGCACAGCGGCAGCAGCACGCCCGCCAGCATCGCCTGCGCGATCGACACCGGAATCCGCCGCACCAGCTTCGCGAGTCCGGGCCACCAGCCGGTGACGACGAGAAGCACACCGCACGACAGAAATGCCCCGACGGCTGCCGACCACCCGCCGGCGACCGCCCCGGTGGTCGCCAGCAGCGCCGCCCCCGGCGTCGACCACGCCGAGGTGACCGGTATCCGGAACCGCCACGACAGCAGGACCGTCGCGGCACCCATCGCCACCGACACCGCGAACAGACCGGACGCGGCCTGCGCGGCATCGGCCCCGACGGCCCGCAACCCGGCCAGGACCACCGCGAAAGACGAGGTAAAGCCGACGAGCGCGCAGACCACCCCTGCTCCGACGGGTACCGCGATCGATACCCGCTCGCGCCCGCGCACCTCGGCGTTCCGAGTGGTCTCAGTCATGGGACTACCGTTCCATAAACCGAACGTTCTGTAAACCGAACGGTCCTGAGGGTGTTCCCGCCGTACCATCGGCAGACGTGAACGACCTCGGAATCGCCGACCGGCTGCGCGAGCTTCGGCTCGCGCGCGGGTTCAGCCTGTCGGAGCTGGCGCGCCGTGCGGACATCGGCAAGGCCACGCTGTCGGAGATCGAGAGCGGCCGCCGCAATCCCAACATCGAAACCCTCTACGCCCTGTGCGAGCCGCTCGACGTCCCCCTCACCGGCATGCTGGGCGAGACTCCCGGCGCACACGGCACCGCGGCCGGCGGCATGGTGACGGTGCTGTTGTCGACGCGACATCTCGACGGCGCGACCATCGAGGTGTTCCGCCTCGAGTTCCCCGCAGGGGCGCGCCATGTGTCGCCGTCGCACGGCGAAGGGGTGCGCGAACAGCTGTCGGTGGTCTCGGGGACGCTGATCGTCGGCGTCGCCGACCGTCCCGCGACGGTGCACGCAGGAGAATGCCACGCGTGGACCAGCGACCGGGAACACGTATTCGCCGCGCCGGACGGTTCGGCCGAGGCGGTCGTCGTGATCACCACCCACTCCACCACCTGTGACCGATGACACCCCACTGAGCTGCCGATTCGCCCGATTCACAGGTGAAGTTCACCCGGAATGTGTTGGCGCGGGTACAACGGTTGTGTAACGATACTCTTCGAGCGCCCACGGGGGTGGCGCTAGTTCACGACCACGAAATGAAGGTAGAGACCACGTGTTTTCCACCAAGTCTTCGAGCCGCCGGGTGAGCCGGACCGCTCGAGTCGTTGCTGTGGCAGCCGGTGCGGCTGCGCTGGCGATGGGGGCGCCCGCAGTGGCCGAGGCAGCGCCGGTCACCGTCGTTCCCGGCCTTCCGCCGGTCCAGGTCCCCGATCTGCCGACCGTGCCCGGGCTGCCGCAGGCGCCCGCGCCGAAGCCGAAGCCCAAGCCTCAGCCGCAGACCACGACGCCGGAGAAGCCGGCCGTGCCTGCCGAGCCGAACGTCAAGAGCCCGACCGGCTGGGTCGCGCTCGCAGTCGACGGCGACCACCAGATCTACTGGTGGAAGAACCACGAGTTCGTCAAGCAGATGCCGATCTCGATGGGCACCGACAAGCACCCGACTCCCAATGGCGTGTACCACACCAAGGAGAAGTACCGGGACATGTACATGGACAGCTCCACGTATGGCGTGCCGGTCGACTCGCCCGAGGGCTACCGCACCTACGTCGAGTACGCCACGCGCATGTCGTGGGACGGTATCTTCATCCACGCCGCTCCCTGGTCGGTCGCTCAGCAGGGCGTCTCGAACGCCAGCCACGGCTGCATCAACGTGAGCACCGAGAACGGCAAGTGGGTGTACGACAACATCGGTCAGGGCACCCCGATCGTCGTCCGCGGCACCGTCGGCGGTCAGTACACCGGCGACTAGTCGGCGTGCACTGACGAATACTGTCAGAGACACATCAGAAGCCGGGCCTCCCCGATCAGAGCGGGGAGGCCCGGCTTCGTGTGCGCGTCACCCGGCGCGGCTGAGCTCTCCCATGGTCGCCTGCAACTGCAGCCAGTGGGCCAGCGTCTCGCATCCGGTGGTGTCGGGCGCCGTCATCGGGGCGCGACGGTACGGTTCGCTCGCGTACGAGACGTGACGTCCCCCCAGCGGATTGCGCACCCGCCAGCGGCCGAGTTCGACGGTCGGCGGCAGGTATCCGCGGATCTCGCGGGCCGCGGTGCGCAGCCGCACCACATCTCGGCGCCACTGAGCCGGCGAGAAGCGGGTGGCATCCGCGTTCTGCATGCGCCGGCTCATCACCCGAGCCGTCGCGTCGACCACCCATTGTCGCAGCGCGGTCAGCGACAACGAGTCGGTGAGGTCGGCGATGTCCCGGATCAACGAATCGTCACTGGCATTGCAGATCATGTCCGACGGCGCTCCCACCCAGTACGCGGGGAGATCGTCGGGCAGATCCGCGCCGGGGCCGGCGACACCCCAGCCGTTGCAGCCGTCGATCACGCCGGGCGGCTGATTCGGATCCGCGACGAAACCGACCGCCGCGATCGCGCCCGCGAAGCGCAGACTCGCCGGGTGGGCGAGCAACGTCCTGATCACCGCGGCTCCCTGCGAGTAGCCGATCAGCATCACGGGCCGCTCCGCCGCAGCGATGGCCCGCGCCAGGTTGGTCACGCCGGCCGACACGCTCTCGACGTAGCTGACGCCGTCGTGCGCGGGTGCCGGACCATAGCTGGCCGGGTAGCCCACCCAGCGGGATTCGAAGCGGGCGTCGAGGCGGTCGGTGACCGCCCGCAGGAGTCCGGTGACCTCGGTCCGCGTGTCGCCGTCGAACGACTCCCCCGTGCCACCCACGACCAGAACCGTGAATTTCAGTGTCGCACCCATGTCTTCGAGCATGCGCCATGAGTCTTTGAGTCGCATCCGGTGGAGGATGAGGAAACGCTGAGGACTTCGACCGGCTCACCCGAGGTGGGTACTCACCGCTGACAGTTCGGGCACCAGAAGAGGTTCCGGCCCTCCATCTGCTCGGATGCGACGGTGGTACCGCACAACCGGCACGGCTCCCCCGCCCTGCGGTACACGTAGGTCCGCGGGCGGTCGGGCGCATACGCGGGGGCGCCGTGATCGTCGGACGGCCGTACCACGTGGATGTGGCCGCGCCGCACCCCGATCGGCATCAGATGGAGGAGATCGGCCCACATCTCGTCGAACTCGTCGCGGCTCACCGCGACACCTGGGCGATGCGGGTCGACACCGGCGCGGAACAGGACCTCGGCGCGGTAGATGTTGCCGATGCCCGCGATCACCCGCTGGTCCATGAGCAGCGAACCGATGGCCCGACGCGACCGGGATACGGCGCGCCACGCGATCTCCGGATCGGCGTCCGGGCGCAGCGGGTCCGGTCCCAGCCGGGCGACGAGGGCGTCGAGATCGTCAGGCGTGTACAGCTCACACGCATTGGGCCCGCGCAGGTCGATTCCGAGGACGTCGCCGATCAGCCGCATCCGGACCTGTCCCGTCGGCTCCGGCATCGGCAGCGCTTCTTCGCGGAAGGTGCCGTAGATGCCGAGGTGGATATGGACGATCCGGCGGGTGGCTGCGGTGCCGCGGCGACCGTCGTCGTAGCGGTGGATCAGATGTTTGCCCCACGCCTCGGCGCGGCGGAAGACCATGCCGTCCAGAAGGGCCGCTTCGTGAGCGAAGCGGCCCTGGGGACTGGAGACGGATAGTCGCTGCCCGCCGAGGAGTCGTTGCTGCCGCCGGGCCAGCCGGTGCAGCGCATGCCCTTCGGGCACCGCCTGCTACTCGCCGGGAAGCGCGGGTGCCTCGCCGGTGCGCTCGTACTCGGCGAGGATGTCGATACGACGCTGGTGACGCGGTTCCTCCGACCACGCGGTGGAGATGAACGCATCGACGATCGCCAGCGCCTCCTCCTTGGAGTGCATGCGTCCGCCGATGCCGATGAGCTGCGCGTTGTTGTGCTGGCGCGCCAACTGCGCGGTCTCGACGCTCCACGCGAGCGCACAGCGCGCGCCGGGAACCTTGTTCGCGGCGATCTGCTCACCGTTCCCGCTGCCGCCCAAGACGATTCCGAGGCTGCCGGGATCGGCGACCGTGCGCTGCGCGGCCGCGATGCAGAACGCCGGGTAGTCGTCGAGGGCGTCGTACTCGTGCGCACCGCAGTCGACGACATCGTGGCCGCCCGCGGTGAGATGTTCGGAGATCTGGTTCTTGAGTTCGAAGCCCGCGTGGTCGGCACCGAGATAAATCCGCATGGCGTCAGTCTAGGGCCTGCGCGACGGCGGACCGGCACGGGGAGGCCAGTAGATTGGTGGTCGTGGATACCCACGGGCCCATTCCCTCAGTCCCCGGCGTCGACGATCCGCTGATCGTCGAACCGCCCGTCGATCTGCCCGGCCCCGGTGCCGTGTGGCGACCGCCCGCCGCCTACGCGGGCGCGCCGCGGCGTCACCCGTGGGAGATCCCGGTGCTGGTGGTGGGCGTGCTCATGGCGGTAGCGGCGTACGCGGTGGTTGTCGTGCTGGTCGCCGTGGGTGCGGTCTCCGAATGGCTGCTGCTCGCGCTCGCGCTTCCGCTGCTCGTGTTCCTCGGACGCGGTCTGAATTACGCGAACGTGCGGGTCAACGCGGTGCAGCTGAGCCCGACGCAGTTCCCCGACGGCTATCGCATGCTGGTGGAGGCAGCCGCCCGCTACGGAATGGAGTACGTGCCCGACGGATACGTCGTCAACGGCAACGGCGCCATCAACGCCTTCGCCTCGGGGCACGGGTTCCGCCGCTACGTGGTGGTGTACTCGGACCTGTTCGAAGTCGGCGGCCGGGCACGCAGTCCCGAGGCCCTCGAGTTCGTGATCGGCCACGAAGTGGGACACATCGCCGCCGGTCACGTCTCCTACTGGCGACAGCTCTTCAGCAGTCTCATCATGGGGCTCCCCCTACTGGGATCGCTTCTCTCACGTTCGCAGGAGTACACGGCGGACAACTACGGCTACTACACCCGGCCCGACGGCGCGCACGCGGCGATCGGCCTCCTGGCGGGCGGCAAGTACCTGCTCAGTGCCGTCGACTTCGATCAGTTCGCCGACCGCGCGGTCCACGAGAAGGGCTTCTTCGTCACGCTCGCGAACGCGGTGGCGTCGCATCCGGTCCTCACCTGGCGTGCGGCGGCACTGCGCGACCGGACACGCGCCGGTGCGATTCTGCTGCGGCCCAGGCAGTTCGTGCGCGGTTCGGGCAGCGGCAACGTGGTGCCCGTGCCGCCGCCGGCGCCACCGGCCTCGACCGCTCCCGGCAGCCTGCCCAACCAGCTCGAACAGACCCGCACCTACTGAGGCGCGCGAACCGATCAGCCGAACTCGGGATCCTCGGTGCGGGTGCGCTTGAGCTCGAAGAAGTGCGGGTACGAGGCCAACGCCACCGTGCCGTCCCAGACGCGGCCGGCGTCCTCGCCGCGCGGAATCCGCGACAGCACCGGGCCGAAGAAGGCGACGCCGTTGACATGAATGGTGGGAGTCCCGACGTCGTCGCCGACCTTGTCCATGCCCGCGTGGTGACTGACCCGGATCGCGCCGTCGAACTCGGTGGAATCGGCGGCACCGGCGAGGTCGGCCTCCAGACCCGCGGCCTGCAGCGCAGCCGGGATCACGATGTCGTAATCCTTGACGCCCTCATTGTGGAACCGGGTGCCCATCTCGGTGTACAGGCGCGGCAGCACCTGCTCCCCGTGGCGCGCGGCGGCCGCGGCGAGCACTCGAACCGGCGTCCACGCCGTATCGAGCATTGCGCGGTAGCTCTCGGGCACGTCCCGGTTCTCGTTGAGAACCGCCAGGCTCATGATGTGGAAGTTCACGTCGATCGGGCGGACCTTCTCGGCTTCGAGGATCCAGCGGGAGGTGATCCAGCACCACGGGCAGAGCGGATCGAACCAGAAGTCGACGCGGTCGGTGGAGGAAGCGTTCTCAGCCATGCACCCATTCAACCACCGCCGAGGCGGCGGCCGGCGGCGTCGGAGGCCACCCGCCACTACTGTTGACACCGTGAGCGCACCAAATCTGACACGTGACCAGGCGCGGCAGCGCGCCGCCATCCTCTCGGTCCAGAACTACCGGATCGAACTCGACCTCACCGACGGCGCCGGCGCCCCCGGCACCGAGCGATTCGGCTCCACCACGACCGTGACCTTCAGCGCGACTGCAGGCGCCACCACCTTCATCGACCTCGTGGCGCCCAAGCTGGTGTCTGCGACGCTCAACGGCGAAGAACTGGACGTGAGTGCCTTCGACGAGTCCACCGGCCTCGAGCTCCCCGGGCTGGCCGCGGAGAACACTCTCGAGGTGGTCGCCGAATGCGCGTACTCGAACACCGGCGAGGGGCTGCACCGTTTCGTCGACCCGGCCGACGGCAACGTCTACCTCTACTCGCAGTTCGAGACCGCCGACGCCAAGCGGATGTTCGCATGCTTCGACCAGCCCGACCTCAAGGCCTCCTACTCGGTGACGGTCACCGCACCGGGGAACTGGCAGGTGATCTCCAACGGCGCCCCCACCGGTGAGCCCGGCACCGCGGCCGACGGCGCGCTGGTGCACCGGTTCGCGACCACGGAACGGTTCAGCACCTACCTCGTCGCCCTCATCGCCGGACCGTACGCGGTCTGGAACGACGAGTACTCCGACGAGCACGGGACGATCCCCCTGGGCCTCTACTGCCGAGCATCACTCGCCGAGCACATGGACGCCGAGCGCCTCTTCGCCGAGACCAAGCAGGGATTCGGCTTCTACCACCGGGTCTTCGGGGTTCCGTACGCCTTCGGCAAGTACGACCAACTGTTCGTCCCCGAGTTCAACGCCGGCGCCATGGAGAACGCCGGCGCCGTCACCTTCCTCGAGGACTACGTGTTCCGGTCGCGGGTGACCCGTTACCTGTACGAGCGGCGCGCCGAGACGGTGCTCCACGAGATGGCCCACATGTGGTTCGGCGACCTGGTCACGATGCAGTGGTGGGACGACCTCTGGCTCAACGAGTCGTTCGCGACCTTCGCCTCGGTCCTCTCCCAGGTCGAGGCCACCGAGTACACCAACGCGTGGACCACCTTCGCCAACGTCGAGAAATCGTGGGCATACCGGCAGGACCAACTGCCGTCCACCCATCCGATCGCCGCCGACATCCCCGACATCGCCGCGGTGGAGGTCAACTTCGACGGCATCACCTACGCCAAGGGCGCGTCGGTGCTCAAGCAGCTCGTCGCCTACGTGGGGCTGGAACCCTTCCTCACCGGCCTGCGGGAGTACTTCGCCGAGCACCGCTTCGCGAACGCCACTTTCGCCGACCTGCTCGGCTCGCTCGAACGGGCGTCGGGCCGTGACCTGTCGGGCTGGGGTGCGCAGTGGCTCAAGACCACGGGCATCAACGTCATGCGCCCCGAATTCGAGACCGACGCGAACGGTCGCTTCACCTCCTTCGCGGTGCTGCAGGAGGGCGCGGCGCCGGGTGCCGGAGAGACGCGCGTGCACCGCATGCGGATCGGCGTGTACGCCGACGAGGGAGGCAAGCTCGTCCGCAGCCACGTCGTCGAGCTCGACGTGGAGGGTCCGCGCACCGACGTTCCCGACCTGATCGGCGTCGAGCGGGGCCGACTGGTACTGCTCAACGACGACGACCTCACCTATGCGTCGGTACGGCTCGACGCCGACTCGCTGGCCACCGCGACGGCTCGGATCGCCGACATCGCCGACCCGATGCCCCGGACGCTCATCTGGTCGGCCGCGTGGGAGATGACCAGGCAGGCCGAGATGAGCGCACGCGACTTCCTGACGCTCGTCGGCGAAGGCATCGGAGCCGAATCCGAAGTCGGCGTGGTCCAGCGGGTCCTACTGCAGGCGGTCACCGCACTGGAGTCGTACGCCGACCCCGCCTGGGCCGCGCAGACCGGATGGCCCACGTTCGCCGGGCGCCTGCTGACTCTGGCACAGAACGCCGAGAGCGGCTCCGACCATCAGCTCGCCTTCGTCAACGCGCTGCTGGGCGGCGTCACCCGCGACGACCAGCAGCCGCTGCTGCGCGCGCTCCTCGACGGCGACGAGCCGGCCGATCACGGACTGCCGGGCCTCGTCGTCGACGACGAACTCCGCTGGAAGCTGGTGAAAGCCCTCGCGACCCACGGCATCGTGGGCGACGACGTGATCGACGCGGAGGCCCGCAGGGACAACACCGCGGCCGGTGCACGGCACGCCGAGGCGGCGCGCGCGGCGCGACCCGACGCCGAGGCCAAGGCGACCGCGTGGACGCGTGCCTTCGACGACGACGGCATCGCCAACGTCACCGTGCGGTCGATCGTCGAGGGTCTGGTGCGTCCCGGCCAGTCGGCATTGCTGTCCGACTACACGCAGCGCTACTTCGACGATGTCGCGGCGCTGTGGGACCGGCGCACGAGCGAGGTGGCGCAGACGGTCGTGATCGGTCTCTACCCGTCCTGGGACATCACCGACGCGGCGCTGCAGAAGGCCGACGCCTTCCTGGCCGGTGACCATCCGCCCGCCCTGGCGCGTCTGATCGCCGAAGGCCGGGACTCCACCGCCCGCGCACTGCGCGCCCGGGACCGCGACCGCCGCTCGTCCGAGTAGCGCGCCCGCGGGCATCAGCCCAGCGAAACGAGACAGGCCCCGCCGTTCGGCGGGGCCTGTGTCGGTGAGTCGGATTCAGGGACGGTCGACAGCCGTGGCCATCACGCGCAGCGCGGAGACCAGTCCGTCGATCAGGTCGCCCCGCTTGAACGACGACAGCGCGGCCGAGACGCCGAGCTCCGCGACGCGGTCGTTGACCCGGCCCGCGACCAGCGCACCGGACACGACGGCGACGTCCTTCGAGTTCGGCGACACCGCAATGAGCGCGCCGTGGGCGGGCTCGGGCGCCTGAGCGAGGATCTCGCGGGCGCCGGCGACCGGGTCGGATCCCAACTCGCCGATGTAGACCGAGAAGCGCACGAGGGCGACCTCGCTGGCCTGGCTGAGAGCGTCGTCGAGCATGATCAACTCGTCGCGGGTGAAGGGCGGGGTGCCGAAGCCGTCGCCCGGGAACAGCGCGGCCGAGATGCGGCCGCTGCTGGTGACGACGGTGCCGAGCGGAAGACCGTTCGACGGCGCGACCGCCGTGCTCTGCTGAGTCACATCACCACTTGCCACTTGCCGAACCTCCCTCGACATCACCCGGCTCGAAGTGCCGGCTCAGGGCCATCGGCTCGATGTCGGTCGCGCTGAACAGAGTGGGACCGTTCTCCCACGGCTGATCGAGCGTGTACTCGGTGACCTTCGGCCGCTTCATTCCAAAAGAGAACACCATCGAGACCACACACAGCGCCACTGCGATCACACACAGCACCACGACGGTCATTCCGACGGGGACAAGAAGTTGATCCACACCCCACCCTTTCGACTAGCGCTCGGAGCTAAGCGCGGAGACCTGCCGTGTGCAGATCGTCTGGTTCAATTTATCGCACCGCGTGCGGCGCTGTCGCCGGAGGGCCTACACAGTGTCGTAGATGCCACGGGGGCGATAGTGGACAATGGTGAGCGTGAGCACGTTCTACGAGGAAGCCGGCGGTCACGAGACGTTCCGCCGGATCACCGCACGCTTCTATGAGGAGGTCGCGGCCGATGAGATCCTCCGGCCGATGTACCCGGAGGAGGACCTCGGCCCGGCCGAGCGACGTCTGCGAATGTTCTTGGAGCAGTACTGGGGCGGGCCGCACACCTACAGCGAGGAGCGCGGCCACCCGCGATTGCGAATGCGTCACGTCCCCTACAAGATCGGCCCCATCGAACGGGACGCGTGGTTACGGTGCATGAACATCGCCATCGAGTCGATCGAATCGGACGTTCTGGACGATGAGCATCGCCGGGCTCTGACCGACTACGTCACCATGGCGGCCGACACGCTCGTCAACAGCCCGTTCTGACCCACCGCGCGGGTATGAACGATTCAGTGAAGGCAGGAGAGGGAACAGAAGACGGTGAGTGAGCAGAGCATGGCGAACGTCCCCGCGACCGACGACGCCCAGTGGTGGCGGTCGGCCGTCGTCTACCAGGTGTATCCCCGATCGTTCTCGGATCTCAGCGGCGACGGCGTCGGCGACCTCGCCGGGCTGATCGACAAGCTGGGATATCTCGAACTGCTCGGCGTGGACGCGATCTGGCTCTCGCCGATCATGCGCTCACCGATGGCCGACCACGGATACGACGTCTCCGACCCCCGCGCGATCGATCCCCTCTTCGGCGACCTGGACACCTTCGACGAGCTCATTCGCCAGGCCCACGACCGCGACATCCGGGTGACGATGGATCTCGTCCCCAACCACACCAGCGACCAGCATCCGTGGTTCTCCGGCGCGCTGGGAGCGGCCCCGGGCAGCCCCGAGCGCGAGCGCTACATCTTCGCCGACGGACGCGGCGATGACGGCGAGCTGCCGCCGAACAACTGGACCAGCGTCTTCGGAGGTCCGGCGTGGACGCGGATCGTGGAGCCCGACGGCCGCCCCGGCCAGTGGTATCTGCACCTGTTCGCTCCCGAGCAGCCCGATCTGAACTGGAACAACCCGGAGGTCCTCGCCGACCTGCAGACGACCATGCGCTTCTGGCTCGACCGCGGCATCGACGGCTTCCGCATCGACGTCGCGCACGGCATGGCCAAGCCCGACGGCCTGCCCGACCTGGAGCACCCGGCCGAGGTGCTGCTGCACTCCGACGACGATCCGCGGTTCAACAACGAGGCCGTCCACGACATCCACCGCGCGATCCGGTCGGTGATGGACGAATACCCCGGAACCTTCAACGTCGGCGAGGTGTGGGTCCGCTCCAACGAAGCCTTCTCACGGTACGTCCGGCCGGACGAACTGCATCTGGGCTTCAACTTCCGGCTGGCCACCGCCGGATTCGACGCCGATGAGATCAAGGAGGCGATCACCGAGTCGCTGGCCGCCACCGCCTCGGTCGGCGCGGTGCCGACGTGGACCCTCTCGAACCACGATGTGCCGCGCGAGGTGACGCGCTACCAGCCCACCGGTGAGGCGGCCGACGGGCGCACGCCCGACGACCTCCTCGCCATCGGCACCATCCGAGCGCGGGCGATGATCATGGTGGAGCTGGCGCTGCCGGGCACCGTCTTCATCTACAACGGTGCCGAACTCGGTCTGCCCAACGTCGATCTGCCCGACGACGCACTCGTCGACCCGGTCTGGGAGAACTCCGGTCACACCGACCGCGGTCGCGACGGCTGTCGGGTTCCGCTGCCGTGGGAGGGCACCGAGCCGCCCTTCGGATTCAGCAGCCGGTCGGACACCTGGCTGCCGATCCCCGCCGACTGGGCGGCACTGACCGTGGAGTCTCAGCTCGAGGACATCTACTCGATGCTGTCTCTGTACCGGCAGGCGATCGAACTGCGCTACGCACGTCCGGAGTTCTCCGGTGACACCGTGCAGTGGTACGGCGCCCCCGAGGGCTGCCTTGCCTTCCGCCGGCCCGGCGGCCTCATCTGTGCGCTCAACGCCTCCGATCGCCCGGTACCGCTTCCGCCCGGACAGATCCTCCTGGTCAGTACCCCGCTGGAGGGCGGTCTGCTGCTCCCCGGCGCCGCCGCCTGGCTGGTGTAAGGTCCGGGCCGGGGATCACGGTCAGCCGTTCGCTCCGGTTCGGAGGTTCCGCAGGGCCCGTTTGACGACCTTTCCGTTGGCATTCTTGGGAAGCTCGTCGAGAAATGTGACGGACTTGGGCTTCTTGAAGGACGCCAAGTGCGCACGGGTGTGAGCGATGAGCTGCGGTTCGGTGACGTCGGCGCCCGGGCCGGTCACGACGAACGCGCATACGTTCTCGCCCCATTCGGGGTCGGGGACGCCGACCACTGCGGCCTCGTAGACAGCCGGATGAGCGAGCAGGACCTCTTCCACTTCGCGGGGATAGATGTTGGAGCCACCGCTGATGATGACGTCTTTGGACCGGTCGGTGAGGTAGAGGAACCCGTTCTCATCGAAGTGCCCGACATCTCCGGTGCGCAGCCACCCGTCGCTGATGGCGGCCGCGGTCGCGTTCGGATCTGACCAGTACCCCGCCATGACGACATCGCCGCGGACTTGGATCTCTCCGGTTGTACCTGCAGGCGAGTCGGCACCGTCGTCGTTCACCACCCGCACCTCGACGCCGGTGAACGGCTGGCCGCAGGATCTGCGCCGAGGATCGGCGCTGTCGTGGGGAACCTCGTCCGGTTTCATCACGGCTATCGTCATGGGGCACTCGCCCTGTCCGTACATCTGGGTGATGATGGGACCGAACGTATCGAGCGCGTCCTGCAGATCTTCTTGATACAGCGCGGCTCCGCCGATGACCAGGCTGCGCAGGTGCGGAACCGCCGGTGCCGAACCCCCTCGGACCTCGTCGGTGAGACGACGCAGCATGGTGGGCGCGAGGAACGCTCCGTGGGTGACCCGGTCGGACTGGGCGAGGGCGAGATAGTCGGCTGGATCGAAGCTGCCGGCCGACGAGTACTCCACCGACGACCCCGGCGGGACTGCGTCGTTGACCAGCGGACCGGCGGCGTCACGCCACATCTCGTATGCGATCTCCTTGGTGATCTCACCGTCTCGGAGTTCGAAACAGTGCACCAGCCGCAGGCTGATCCGAGTGCCGATGGGGAACGGCAGATTGGGCATCTCGTCACCGATCACGGTCACGTCGGCAATCGCGTCATCGAACACGAACTGCTCCGTGCCGAAGCGTCGCAACGTGGTGAGCGAATGGAATTGCAGCGTGCGAAAGATCTTCATGTAGGCGCTGCGCACCTCGGCGGCATCGGTGTAAACGAGGCCGCGGTTCGGGGCTTCCCAGGAGATATCGGACGCGTAGAGGGCGATCGCCTTGTCGACGTCGTCGGGGTTCTCATTGTGGAAGTGCTCTTGGACCACCGCGAGGTTACGGGCGATGATCTCGTCGCGGGGCAGTTCTGCGTCCGGGCGCATGGTCGTCATGAGTGAGGGTCATTACAGTAGATCGGGAGCGGTTATCTGGTGAGCCACGGGTAGCGGGCGGAGTCGGCGTCGGCGTGGCTGGTGCCTTCGACGACGACCCTGTCGCCGTCGACGATGTAGTTGAAGTAGGCGGAGTGGTGTTCGATCGACGAGATGAATCCGCCGAGTTCGCCGAGGAACTCCTCGATCTTCTCGACGCCTCGAACCATGCCGTACTTGGGGAAGCAGAACAGAGCGTCGTCGGCGAAGAGTTCGATGACGTCGCCACCGGTATCGACGCGTTTGAGGAACTCCAGAGCGACTGACTTACGCTGTTCGTCGGTCATGGTGCCGGTCGTGATGGTCATTGGAAGCCTCCTTCATCAGATGGAGCGGAGTCAGACTCGGGACAGGACGGCGTCGATCGCTTCACGCAGCGCGCTGAGCGGGTCGTCTGCCATGCCGTGGCTCCGCCAGGCGATGTGACGGTCGGGCCGGACCAGCAGGCAGCCGCCGTCGGAGATCTCGCGGGCTCGCGCCCAGTCGCCGTATACGTCGTCGAAGGCGAGACGGTAACCGATGGGGGCACTCGCGATCTCGACGCCCACCTCCGCACCGATCTTCTCGGCAGCCGCGACCCACGCCTCGCCGCCGATTCCGGTGATCACTGTGAATCTGCCGTGACCGACGGCATCGAGTGTCGAGATCTGTTCGCCGTTCCGCTCGATCCAGACATGCGGCAGATATGCGCCTGGATGAGTGGTCGGTTGATAGTAGAGCTCGGGATCGCGAGTGTGAGCCGGGAACGGGGTCCCGTCGCCGACCACCGCCGTCGAGGTGTACCGATGGCCGAGTTCGACACCGTGCGCGTGGAAATGGTAGGCGTTTTCGTCGATGCAGTCTTCAAGCGCCTTGCGCCGCTTGCGTCCGTCATCGGTGTCGGCGACGAATTCGTCGATCGCCGCCCACCCTTCCTCGTCGGTCTGGCCCGGCCGGATGCCGAGGATCGACGGGACCCGCCCGACGATGTCTGCACTCTTCAAGGCGCGGTCCACCACCTGCCTGCCTACCGAATGACGCTCCTGGTGGTAGCTCTCGAGCAGAGATGGTCCGGCCTGCCCCTTGACGACCGCGGCGAGCTTCCAAGCGAGGTTGTACGCGTCTTGAATGGAGGTGTTGGACCCCAACCCGTTCGCCGGTGGGTGGCGGTGTGCGGCGTCGCCGGCCAGAAACACCCGCCCCCGCTGGTACTCGGAGGCGAGTACGTGATTGACCTGCCAGGTCGAGACGTTCTTGATCGTGACCGGAATGCTGTCGTCACCGATGGCCTTGTAGATGCGAGGCAGCATGGCTTCCTCGCTGGTGTCGATCTCTTCGGTGTCCGGGTCGTACATGAACACCAGCACCCACTCGTTCCACGGCCGCACGGTGATGAAGACTCCGGAGCCGAGCCAGAAGTCCTTGCCGGGCTGTGCGGTCCAGAACAGCACGCCCGGCCGGTGAGCGCGGTACTTGGACAGATCGGCTTCGAGCCAGATGTTGACCGCGTAGCCGAGCCCTGTTTCTCCCTCGAGTGAGAATCCCAACTGCTCGGCGACCGTCGAGCGACCGCCGTCGGCGCCGATCGCGTACTTCGCCCGCACCTGATAGGTCTCACCGGTGTGGCTGTATCGAACGGTCGCGGTGACCCCGTCGGCGTCCTGCGAGATCTCGGTCAGTTCCGTGGAGAACCGGATGTCGGCCCCGCGGTCGAGCGCACCCTGCAAGATCAAGGGCTCGAACAGGTGCTGGGGCATGTTGCATATGGCCGACGGGCTTCCCGCCTCGTAATCCGCTTTACGGTCGACCTTCGTCCCCCAGGTCTTCACCCGGGCGATCTCCTTGCCCGCCATGCTGGTGGCCCACACGTTGTCGGCCATCAACTCGTTGGGGACGGAGACGCTGCGCACCTGATCCTCGATCCCGAGGTCGCGCATGACCTCCATGGTGCGCTAGTTCGTGATGTGTGCCCTCGGCGTGTTGGCGGTACGCGGGTACTTGGTGACCGTGACGGCATCGACGCCGTGCATCGCCAGGAACGCCGCAGCTGTCAGTCCGGAGGGCCCGGCACCCACGACGAGCACATCGGTCTCGACGACGCTCATGGCTTATCTCCTTCTCGTCAGTCGCGGGGTGCGACGAGGCGATTGCTCATCTGACCCAGCCCCTCGATGCTGGTAGTCAGCACCTCGCCGGCGGCGAGGTAGCGTTGCGGATCCGCGGCGAGGCCGGCTCCGGCCGGGGTCCCGGTGAAGATCAGGTCGCCCGGGTAGAGCGTGACGACCTCGGAGAGCTGTGCGATCAGTTCGGGTACGGAGAAGATCAGGTCGGAGGTCGAGCTCTTCTGGACCTCTTCTCCGTCGATCGCGCAAGCGATCTCCAGATCGTCCGGATTCTCCAGTTCGTCCGGAGTGACCACCCAGGGCCCGATCGGGCCGAAGCCGGGATGCGATTTGGCGAGACTGAACTGCGGTGCGGGTCCGGCGAGCTGACGGGATCGCTCCGAGATGTCCTGGCCGTTGGTCAGTCCCACGACGTGGTCCCACGCGTTCTCCACATGCACTCCGCGTGCTTCCCGACCGATCACCACCACCAGCTCCGCTTCCCAGTCGACGTTCCCGTCGACGAGGGCGATGTCCCCGAAGGGTCCGGTCAGAGATGAGGCGAATTTGGTGAACACCGACGCCCTGGCCGGGATTTCGAATCCTGACTCGGCGGCGTGTTCCCGATAGTTGAGCGCAATGGCGAAGATCTGCCGCGGCCTCGACACCGGCGGTCCGAGCAACGTCTCGTCGAAACTCTGCGGCGTCAATGCAGCTGCCCGCGCCCACTCGCGGAACTCATCCCAGCGTGCGAGCACAGACTCCGGATCCGGCCCGAAACGCCCTTCGCTGTCGCGGGCGATGTCGGCCGCCCCGTCTTCGGTCACCAGTACCGCTCGTCCTGCAAGATTCGCCAGCTTCATCGTCATCCTCCTCTTCCAGAGTGACGGGCGCCACTCTGCGGTGTGCGTTTCAGCATGCGCCACAACTTTCCATCCGTCAAGAGAAAGTAGAAAGTTATACGGAAGTTCCTTTCCTGCTAGGGTCGAAGCATGGCGCGATCCACGTATGGGACCCGCGCGGACGACACGTTCGCGACGATGAGAGCCGACATTCTGGCCGGCAGGTTGACACCCGGCGAGAAACTGAAGTTCCCGGAACTGAGCACCAGATACGGCGTCGGCGTAGGGGTGCTTCGCGAAGCTCTGACCCGCTTGGTCGAACAGGACCTCGTCCGGTCTCAACCGCACCAGGGGTTTCAGGTGACCCCGCTGTCCGCAGAGGACCTGATCGAACTCACAACGGCGCGCGTGGCGATCGAGTGCCTGGTGTTCCGCATGTCACTGGCTGAAGGCGACACTCCGTGGGAGTCGGATCTGGTCGCGAAGCACCACACACTCGAGAGGACTCCGCAGTACGACCGGGACGATCCAGAACGCGTGGGCGACGCGTGGTCGCGGGCGCACGCCGATTTCCATCATGCGCTGTTGGCCGGCTGCCGAAACTCCAGACTGCTGGGGATCGCGACATCGTTGCGTGATTCCGCAGAGCTCTACCGCTCGTGGTCCCAGCAGCACTTCAGGCACCCGGACCGTGACGTGATCGCAGAACACCGTGAACTCATGGAACTCGCACTCGCGCGAGATGCCGATGCCGCGGTCGAGGCGTTGGCGCGGCATATCAGCCACACCACCGACATTCTTCTCGGCACCGACCACCGGCAGGAATCGATGTCGGCCGGAAACGTGGGCAGCGGCGTGTCCGCCTAGCTGCGCACGGCCAGATTCAGCACCGAGCGCCGTTGGTAGACCGAGCCGAAGCGCGCGTCCACCCGCACCCAGCTGGACGAGAGACGGACCCGCACCGGCTCGTCCGGCGCGATCGCGTCGATCGGTGAGTCGGCAGTGATCTCGCGGCCGGCGGCGTCGCGGACGAAGCCCATCGCGGTGAGGGCGAAGACCGCACGCATCGACACCTTCGCCCGAGCGCCCGACCCGCTCGGCCCGCTCACCTCGATCACCGTCTGATCCAGCAACGACGACGCCGGGCCGAGCGCGCCGGATTCCGTGCGGGCCACGTCGGCGCCCCTGCGGGCGAGTGACACCAGCTCGCGCGCCGGGACGTCGTCGAGGTGGTCGAAGCCGTCCGACGGGGGCAGCGCGCCCTGCCAGGCTCCGGGCAGTGCGAAGCCGAGCGGGAGCGGACCGTCGCCGCCCACCGCCGCCGACATCGCGCCGACGTCGGCGACCACGTCGGCCGGAGTCACCGAACCGAACACCGAGCGGGTCGCGAGGATGTCGAAGCCGGTGCGCACCCACAACCCGACGCGCCCGTCCGGCCGCTGCTGAACCCGCAGCACGCCGGAGTCGTCCACCCGGCGAGCCCGTTCCAGGAATGCCGCCAGATCGGTTCGGTCGGCCGGCCCGTGCGGGACCAGCACCCGCTCCCCCGCCGCCGCGTCGGTCACCTGTTCACCGGCTCGCGGAGGAAGCTCTGCAGATACGCCTTCTCGTCGGCGGTCATGCGCCGGGGCCGCTGCGTGTCGATGTCGAAGGAGACCAGCTGAGTGGTGGCGACCACCGACGGACGGGACTCGGGATCGGCTCCGTACGGCCGGACCTCGTAGCCCACCGTGAAGTCGACCGCACGCAGTCGCTCCACGAACATGGTGACGCGGATCGGCGACTCGTCGTGGCGGATCTGTCCCTGGTACTTGACGTGCAGGTCGGCGACGAGACAGCCCTTGCGCATCAGCGCGGTGGGCTTGTCATCGTAGAAGAGCCAGGGGATCCGCGCCTCCTCGAGCAGGGTCACCATGCGCGCGTGGTTGATGTGCGCGAATACGTCCATATCCGACCACCGCACCGGGACCGACACCTCGTACCCCCGGTCGGTCCGACAACCGTTATCCGCGAAAAGCCTTCGCTTGTCGACGTTCTCGTCTACGGCGAGGGATTCTTGATCTGCCATGCGCTGTGTGCCTCCTAGCCGACCACACTACGCAACGAGCGCACCGCCACCGACAGGGTGGCGAGGTCCCACCGGCCGGTGGCGGCCAGATCGGCGAGTGTCGACTCGGTCCGCGCGATCATCGCCGACCTCGCCTGCGACCAGTCCGAGATCTTCTGGGCGGCCGGCTCCTCGGGCTCGGACATCGTCAGGATCGCACGCGTCAGCGAGCGCAGCACCGCGAACACCTCGTCGCGCAACGACAACCGTGCCAGCTGGGTCCACCGGTCGGCGTGCCCGAGTTCGGCGATCTGGGAGACCAGCTCGTCGATCCCGAACCGCTCGACCACCGCGAACAGCAGCTCGCCCACCTCGTCGGGCGAGCGGTCGGAGATCTCGGCGATGTCGAGCACGTCGAGCAGTTGCAGCCGGTAGGGACTGATCGCCACCGCCTGCGCCAGTGCGGGCCGGACGCCGCTGTCGGCGAGGGCCGCGGCCCGTTCCCGCACCGAGCGCTCGGCCGTACCGGTGAGCCATTCGTCCAGGCGTCCTCCCAGATCCGCGACCTGCGCGTACCGGGTGGTCTCGGCGGCGATCGCGAGCGGTTGCGGACGGTGCGCGAGAAACCAGCGCGACCCCGCCGCGAGCAGGTTGCGGATCCGGCGGGTCGCGTCGTCGACCGTCGTGGCGGAGACCTGCTCGGTCCTCAGTTCCTCCAGCAGCGCGGCGGCACCGAACACCCGCATCGCCACCACCGTCGCACGCGTCGCATCCTCGACTTCGGTTCCGGAGGTCTCCCCCAGCGCGTACAGGTGTGTCATGCCTCCGTCGGCGACGATCCTGTTGACCAGCACCGTGGTGACGATCTCCCGCCGGAGACGGTGAGTCCGGATTCCCGCGGCGAACCTGGCGCGCAGGGGTTCGGGGAAGTAGCCCGACGCCAGCGCGTCGAACATGTCGTTGTCCGGCAGACCCGACTCCAGCAGCCTGCTCTTGGCGTCGAGCTTCACATGGGCCATCATCGTCGCCAGCTCGGGGCTGGTGAGTCCGCGCTGGAGATCGCCCGCGCGGCGTCTGCGCAGTTGCTCCGGAGTCGGGAGGGCCTCGAGTTCCAGATCGACGCCGGTCGACGCGAGGTGGGCGAGCATCCGCGCGTGCAGTTCCACGTCCTCTCCCGCGGTGTCGCGCGCGAGACCGAGTTCGGCGTTCTGGTCGATGTTGTCCGCGAGGACCAGTTCGGCGACGTCGTCGGTCATCGACAACAGCAGGTCGTTGCGGTCGTCGGCGTCCAGCACGCCCGCCGAGATCTGCGAGCCCAACAGCACCTTGATGTTGACCTCGCGGTCGGAGCAGTCGACACCCGCCGAGTTGTCCAGGGCGTCGCTGTTGATGCGCACTCCCGCCAGATCGGCCTCGATCCGGCCGCGCTGGGTGACGCCGAGATTGCCTCCCTCGCCGACCACCCGGACCCGGAGCTGCCCGCCGGTGACCCGGATCGGGTCGTTGGCCTTGTCTCCCACTTCCGCGTCGGCCTCGTCCGACGCCTTCACGTACGTCCCGATGCCGCCGTTGAACAGCAGGTCGACCGGCGCGAGGAGCACTGCGCGGATCAGGTCGGGCGGCGACATCCTCTCCACGGCGTCGTCGAGCCCGAGGGCGTCCCGCATCTGCGGTGTGACGTCGATCGACTTCTGTTCGCGTGACCACACGCCGCCGCCTGCGGAGATCAGGCTGCGGTCGTAGTCGTCCCAGGTCGACCGCGGCAGTGCGAAGAGTCTGGCCCGCTCGGCGTAGGAGGTCGCGGCCACGGGATCCGGGTCGATGAAGATGTGCCGGTGGTCGAAGGCAGCCACCAGCCGGATGTGCCGCGAGAGCAGCATGCCGTTGCCGAAGACGTCACCGCTCATGTCGCCGATGCCGACCACGGTGAAGTCCTGGGTCTGCGTGTCGACTCCCATTTCGCGGAAGTGTCTCTTGACCGACTCCCACGCTCCACGGGCCGTGATGCCCATGGCCTTGTGGTCGTAGCCGACCGAGCCGCCCGATGCGAACGCGTCGGCGAGCCAGAAACCGTAGTGGTCGGCGACCTCGTTCGCGATGTCGGAGAAGCTGGCCGTGCCCTTGTCTGCGGCGACCACCAGGTACGGATCGTCGCCGTCGCGCCGGAGGACGCGCGCCGGCGGCCGCACCCGGCCGGTGGCCGGATCGAGGTTGTCGGTGATCTGCAGCAGGGCCGCGATGAACGCCCGGTAGCACGCGATTCCCTCCTCCCGCAGTGCCGATTGATCGACGGCCGCGTCGCCGGTCGCCACCGGGGGGTGACGGAGGACGAAACCGCCCTTGGCGCCGACCGGCACGATCACCGCGTTCTTGACCGCCTGCGCCTTCACCAGCCCCAGGATCTCGGTGCGGAAGTCCTCACGACGGTCCGACCAGCGGAGTCCCCCGCGCGCCACATCGCCGAACCGCAGATGCACCCCCTCCACCCTGGGTGAGTACACGTAGATCTCGAACTTCGGCCTCGGCTGCGGGGCCTGCGGGATCGCGCCGGTGTCGAGCTTCATCGCGATCGTCGGTCCGATGCTGGCCGCCGGGTCGCCGGAGTCTGCGTAGAAGTTGGTCCGCAGGGTGGCCTCGACCGCCGATGCGAGCGCGCTCACCACTCGGTCCGCGTCCAAGCTGAGGATCTCCGCGATGCGCGCGCGCAGATCCTCGAGCGCACGGTCGCGCCGTCCGGGTTCCGCGCCGTCCGGATCGAAACTGGCCTCGAACAACTCCACGAGCCCGTTGGTGACACCGCGATGGTTGCCGAGGACCGCGGCCACGTGGGTCATCGCGAATCCGACGCCGCACTGATTGAGGTAGCGGGCATACGCGCGGATCATCGCCACCGTCCGGGACGTCAGCCCCGCGCGCAGCACCAACTCGCCGAGCGCATCCACCTCCGTGACGCCGAGCCACATGTCGGAGAACGCCTCGGCGATCCGCGCGTCCACGTCGCCGGCCTCGGCGACGTCGACGTGCGGCGCGGGCCGGACCGTGAAGTCGTAGACGGCCACCTGCACCCCGTCCGGGCGGTCCACCACGTGCGGATGCTCGTCGAGGACGGTCAGGCCCAGGCTCTGGAGCATCGGGAGGATCTGCGTCAACGCGGCACGCTGGTCGGCGAGGTAGAGGACGAACCGCCAGGCCTCCGGATCGGTCCGGTCGAGTCTGACGTGCAGTCCGCCGGGGGCCAGGCCCGCCGCGATCGGCAGGTCGACGGCCGCATCCTGCGGATCCCGCTCGTCCCGGTAGCGTTCGCTGACGGTGCCGAGCAGCCGGGCGACCTCCGGGTCGGCCTCCCGCACCGCGCGCACCCGGTCCGGCCACGAGCGGACCGCCTCGTTCAACCGGTCGAGCAGGCGGTCGTCGACCCGGTGCCGCGCCTCGGGATCGGTGCGCATCAGCACCTGCAGCTGGGCCAGCGGCGAGTGCGAGAGGCGGGTCAGGAACTCAGTACGGCTGCCGCCGAGGTCCTCCTCGAGCAACGTGACAACCCTCGACCGCACCGCGGTCGAGTAGGTCTCGCGGGGAATGAAGATGAGCACACTCGCGAAACCGCGAGCGGGACCGGTCCTGGCGTAGAACCGCGGATTACGCGAGGTCTGGGCCTCGAGGAGTTCGCCGATCCGGCGGGTGAGCTCGGCACTGTCGCCGGCCATCAGGTCCGCGAGCGGATACGTCTGCAGCAGTTCCAGCGCCGCCAGTCCGCTGTAGGAGTCCTCGCTCAGACCCAGTCCACGCAGGACATCGGCCACCCGGCCGCGGACTCCGGGCACCGACCGCACCGACTGGTACAGGCCGATCGAGGTGATGGTGCCGACCACCTGGTGCTCGACGCCGTCCAGTCGGACGCGCACCATGATCGGAAAGCGGCTGCGGAGCAGACCGGTCGGCAGATACACCTGGTCGACGCCGACCGGCTCCTCGCCCGCCACCGGCTCCGGCCGGTCGGTGTCCGGATCGCGCCACACCCCGAGGCCGTTCTCCGCGTGCCCGCCGGCGGTGCGGGCGCCCACGGGCAGGAAGTTGTCGCGGGTGGCGAACCAGCTCAGCAGGTCCGCGTCCTCGTCGTCCGCGCTCAACGCGTCCGCGAAGCTCAGCAGCCGTCGATGGATCTGGGCGGCGTCGGCGTGCACCGCCTGTGCCCGGGTGAGTGCCGCGCCGACGTCGGCGCACAGTTCGTCACCGTCGACGCCGGACGCGGGGGCTGTGGTGACGCTGATCCACGACTCGGCTCCCGCCTCGTCGCCGCCGACCACGACCACATCGTCGAGGCCGACGATCCGCCCCTGGTCATCGCGGCGGACGGCGAGCACCGGATGGTCGTTCGCGACGATCGTCAGACCACGGCTGTCCAGCACCGCCAGCGTCGATTCGACGAGCAGCGGGGCGTCGTCGGCGACGATCTGAATCTGGATCGATCCGTCCGGCAGATCGGTGGTCGCGACCGCGGTCTCCCCCGGCTCACGGACCTCGCCGAGGCGCAGATGACGCTCGAGGCGGTCCCAGGCCGACGACGCGACGGCGGCGCCGTCGGAGAAATCGGGAAAATAGTAGGCCGCGAACTCCGTAGCGAATGGGACGGTCACTCTGATCTGCCTCCCTAGTGGACCAAGGCAGAGCGCAACACGAGCCGACCGGCGGCCGGGGATCCACCTTGCTAGCGTCGTACGGCTCGTACGTTACCGCGCCGTGGCGCCGCGTGTTCGGATCCCGCGCGAGAGCGACAGAGCCGATCCGGACGTTCCGGATCGGCTCTGTTCGGGTTCGGTGCCGCGGTTCGGCGGCGGACCGTTCAGTCGCGAGTGAGGCGACGGTGCGTCACGCGATGCGGGCGGGCCGCGTCGGCACCGAGACGCTCCACCTTGTTGGCCTCGTAGGCTTCGAAGTTGCCCTCGAACCAGAACCACTGGCCCTCGGAGACGTTGCCCTCCCACGCCAGGATGTGGGTACAGGTCCGGTCCAGGAACCAGCGGTCGTGGGAGATCACGACGGCGCAGCCGGGGAACTCCTGCAGCGCGTTCTCCAGCGAGCTGAGAGTCTCGACGTCGAGGTCGTTGGTCGGCTCGTCCAGCAGGATCAGGTTGCCGCCCTCTTTCAGGGTCAGCGCCAGGTTCAGCCGGTTGCGCTCACCGCCCGAGAGGACCTCGGACGGCTTCTGCTGATCGGCGCCCTTGAAGCCGAAGGCGCTGACGTAGGCGCGCGAAGGCATCTCGTTCTGGCCCACCTCGATGTAGTCGAGACCGTCGGAGACCACCTCCCACACCGTCTTCTTCGGATCGATGTTCGAGCGACCCTGATCGACGTAGCTGAGCTTGACGGTCTCGCCGACCTTCACCTCGCCCGAGTCCGGCTGCTCCAGCCCGACGATCGTCTTGAACAGGGTCGTCTTGCCGACGCCGTTGGGGCCGATCACGCCGACGATGCCGTTGCGGGGCAGAGTGAACGAGAGGTCCTTGATCAGCACGCGACCGTCGAAGCCCTTGTCCAGGTGACTCACCTCGACCACCACGTTGCCCAGCCGCGGCGGGGTCGGGATCTGGATCTCCTCGAAGTCGAGCTTGCGGTGCTTCTCGGCTTCGGCCGCCATCTCCTCGTAGCGGGCCAGGCGGGCCTTGTTCTTGGTCTGGCGGGCCTTGGCGCCCGAGCGGACCCACGCGAGCTCCTCTTTGAGGCGCTTCTGCAGCTTCTGGTCCTTCTTGCCCTGGACCTCGAGGCGCTCGGCCTTCTTCTCCAGGTAGGCCGAGTAGTTGCCCTCGTAGCCGTGCAGCTTGCCGCGGTCCACCTCGCAGATCCACTGAGCGACGTGGTCGAGGAAGTAGCGGTCGTGCGTCACGGCGAGCACGGCGCCCGGGTAGTTCGCCAGGAACTGCTCCAGCCACAGCACGCTCTCTGCGTCGAGGTGGTTGGTCGGCTCGTCGAGGAGCAGCAGGTCGGGCTTCTGGAGCAGGAGCTTGCAGAGCGCCACCCGTCGGCGTTCACCGCCCGAGAGGTTCGTGACCGGAGAGTCCGGCGGCGGGCACCGCAGGGCGTCCATCGCCTGCTCCAGCTGCGAGTCGAGGTCCCAGGCGTCGGCGTTGTCGAGCTCCTCCTGGAGCTTGCCCATCTCCTCCATCAGCTCGTCGGAGTAATCGGTGGCCAGGAGCTCGGCGATCTCGTTGAAGCGGTCGAGCTTCACCTTGATCTCGCCCATGCCCTCCTCGACGTTCTCCTTGACCGTCTTCTCCTCGTTGAGAGGCGGCTCCTGCAGGAGGATGCCGACGGTGGCCTCCGGATCGAGGAAGGCCTCGCCGTTGCTGGGCTGGTCGAGCCCGGCCATGATCTTCAGGATCGACGACTTGCCCGCGCCGTTGGGACCGACGACACCGATCTTGGCTCCGGGGTAGAAGCTCATGGTGACGTCGTCGAGGATCACCTTGTCGCCGTGCGCCTTGCGCACCTTCTTCATCGTGTAAATGAACTCACCGGCCACCGGTTACAGCTCCTGCCTGCAGCCTTCGCTGCGACGAAATGATTGCTCTGAAAATGACTGCTCTTCGGACATGCTGGCCGAACGCCTCTGCGCCGGCGCATGGTTCTGTGGTCCATCCTATCGGTCCCGGCGCGGGCCGATTCCGGACGGCCGCGGTACCCGGCCGCCGCGGCGATGCGTGCCCCGGGCCGTGGGTCGAATACGTGACACACGGCTGCGCACCTGACGATCCACAGTGTGGTGTGTCACACTGGGAACCGCCCTGCGGGGCCACCCGTTACCTGTGGGTAACCGCTACGACGACGAGGGGATCTGTCCACGATGCGACTCCGGTTGAAGATCTGGCACCGGCGACGACGCTATGCGATCCGTCAGCAACCGGTCCTCAACCGCTTCTACCGCATCGGCGTCGGCTTCGTCGGCACACTTCTGGTGCTCGCCGGCCTGGTGATGATCCCCTTGCCGATCCCGGGCCCCGGCTGGGTGACCTTCTTCCTCGGCCTCGGCGTCCTGTCCACCGAGTTCGAATGGGCGCACCGCGTGACCTCGTTCATGCGCAGACTGCTCCACAAGGCGGGCGAGATGACCGCCGACGTGGCACACGCCGCGCGCACGTGGACCGCCGGACACCTCGACTACCACTCGGGCCTGGTGTATTTCCGCAGCTGGATCGAGCATCAGCGTGCGCTTCAGCTCGGCCAACTCCAACTCGCGATCGCATAGCCGCCCGCCGGGCGGGCCCGGCCGCGGCGGTTATCTCTCGCCGTCGCCCTGCGCTGCGAGATCCTCGGCTCCCGTCTCGGCCTCGGCGGACACGGGTGCCGGGGCGTTCATCCGCCGCAGCATCTGGTTGTAGCTCTCCAACTCGGCGTCGTCGTCCCGCTCCTCCTTGCGGTCGAACCTGCGGGCCGCGCGATCGTCCTGCCGGTGCCACTGGATCAGCAGTGCCAGCATCACCACCACCAGCGGGAACTCACCGGTCGCCCATGCGATGCCACCGCCCATCCGCTGATCGGCCGCCATGTCGAAATTCCACGGGTGCTGCAGCGAGCGGTAGTAGGTTTCAGCGATGATCGAGCCGGTCATCATCAGCGCGACGCCGAAGAAGGCGTGGAACGGCAGCGATCCCCACACGACGCCGAGCTTGGCCACCGGACTGATCTGCCGCGGTGCGGGATCGATCCCGATCACGAGCCAGTAGAACAGATACCCGCTGACCAGGAAGTGCAGATTCATCAGCAGGTGCGCGGAGTGGTTCTCGACCACCGCATCGAACAGCCCGCCCAGATACAGCACGTAGAAGCTGCCGACGAAGAGCGTGACCACGATGAACGGATTGGTGATGAAGCGCGAGTACGGGCTGTGGATCGCGGTGAGGATCCATTCGCGCGGCCCGGGCGGGTTGCCGCGTCCGGCGGGCGGGATCGCGCGCAGCGCCAACGTCACCGGGCCGCCGAGGACCAGGAGCACCGGAACCAGCATCGACAGCATCATGTGGCTCATCATGTGGATGCTGAACATCGCCGGCGCGTACCGGCCGAAACCCGATGAGGTCGCGATCAACAGCGCCGCGCAGCCGAGCAGCCACGACACCGTCCGGCCCACCGGCCACTTGTCTCCGCGTTTGTGCAGCCGGTACACGCCCCGCAGGTAGACGATGGCCGCGACGATCGCGAAGGTGCCGAAGATGAGGTCGAAGCGCCAGTCGACGAACAGTTTCGTGAAGGTCGGCGGACCGTCGAGGTCGTATCCGATCTTCAACTCCATCGGCGAGACGTTCGCCGTCCCCAACACCGGCGGCGGCGTGCGCGACAGCCCGGCGCCGAGGCCGAAGGCGACCGCGAACACCACCAGTTCGACGACGGCGAACCGCACGAACAGCGACTTGCGCGGCTCGTCGGTGGCTGCGAGTTCGTCGATCGTGACCTTGCGGTGCAGGCCGCCGAGTAGTCCGGCGAGGACCACCGCGACGAACTTTCCGACGGCCACCAGACCGTAGGTGGTCGTGAGCAGATCCCCCAGGGACATGCGGACCAGCGCGTTGATGATGCCGCTGAGCGCCACCACCAGCAGACACCAGAACGCCACCCGCGAGTAACGGGCCACGGCGAGCGTCCGCCACCGGCCGTCACCGAACGCATACGCCAGGACGGCCATCAGCCCACCCATCCATAGGGCGGCCGCCACGATGTGCAGGATCAAGCTGTTGGTCGCGAGATCGTGCGCACCGCCGGCCGACGAATGCCCCAGCAGCGCCGACGGCATGAGCGACAGCAGCGCCAGCGCCATCGCGAGGAACGTCCATCCCCAGCGCATCGCCACCCGCGCCACCACCGCCGCAAGCACGGCGAAGATCGCGGTCCACAGCCAGTAGCGGCCGTCGGCGACCACCCCGTAGGCGGTCATCAGGTTCTTCGGGACGAGGGTCTCGGAGAGCGGTGAGCCACTGACGTCGGAGATCGACAGCGGGATCATCGCCAAGGCGCACACCGCCCAGACAGTCATCGACGTGGCCGCCCAGCGCATGGCGCGGAAGCCGCCGACGTCGAGCGCCCCGTTGTCCTGCGAGGGCACGAAGAAGGCGGCGAACACCACGCAGCCGAGACCGATGGCGGCGCTGAGCTGGCCGATCACCGTCATCACCGGCATCCCGTAGGTGGTGAGCCACCCCGGATCGGGCACACCGGTCAGTTGCAACGCCGTCGCCGCCGACGCCGCGGTCACGATGACCGCGGCGATCGATCCGACGACTGCCAGCAGCGCGATGAGGACCGACCGCACCCCCGACGGGTCGGTCAGCCGATCGCGCACTGGTTGCTCCGCCGGCCCGGCGGACGTCACTGTCATGGTGTCCACTGTAGGACGGGATATAGTAGTCCTTCGCCGGCACCTGTCGAGGGCCGGCAAGCCTCCATAGCTCAGATGGATAGAGCAAGAGCCTTCTAATCTCTAGGTCGCAGGTTCGAGTCCTGCTGGGGGCGCTTTGACCTGCAGAGACGCTGGTTCGCCGCACGACGAGGTGGAGCCTCGTCCCGACGAGAGGGACGTGGCCGGAATCTCACCGGTGGCGACGGTGAGTCCGGGACCGACTCAGAAGGGCGGTTCGCCCGGACTGTCGAGGACCGGACTCTCACCGCAGCGGCGCTGCGACCGGAGCCGCATTCGGTACGCGTGTTTGGCCTGAGTACGGGTCCGTGACCGTCCCGGCTGCGTCGTCGTGTCGACGAATCCGGGCGCGACGGGTGCGCCGTGCAGGCACGGCACCGAACCGAGGTCGGGCAGGAGCCAGTGGTTCCTGGCGCGGGCCCGGACGGTGTAGCCCGACGGCGTGGTGGTCTCGGTCCAGATCACGCCATTCGCATCGACGACTTGATCATCCAGCCAGCCGTCGGCGTAGGTCTTGATCAGATGATGGAAACGACACTTCGGATTCAAGTTGCACGGGCAGGTCTGCCCGCCAGCTGCCGGCTGGGCATGGTTGTACTCGCAGACATGATCGAGATCGCACGCCCACGCTGACCGGTTGCAGCCGGGCACCGAGCAAGTGCCGTGCACGGCGCGGACGGCGGCGTCGCAGGCAGCGGTCGGGCGGTACGGGTTGCCTGCCTGCGCGGTCTGCTCGGCCAAGCCTGCGATGTCGAGCGGCCGCACCGTCGCATCCGCGCGAGCGGCGATCTCCCTCGCGTGATGTGCGTCGATCACGCCGAAACCGTCGAGATAGGCGGCCTTGTCCCCGCCGCCGGACAATGTGGACGCGTCGACGACGACGTGCACGACGATCTTGGCGAACTGCGCCCGGACCTCTTCCTCGGCCGCACGTGCCGGGCAGTCATCGCGGCCGCAGTCGCAGCCGAACCGGGTGCCGAGTACGGCGGCGACGACCACATCGGCGCGCCGCTGGCCGACGGTGCGGGAGTCCGCCTCGCACACCCGGGCGGCGCGCGCCCTGGTGGCCTTGTCCATCAGAGTCACGTCCTCCGCGCGGGTGGCGACGGTGAGGGCGGACTGGTCGACGTCGTGGGCGATGGTGACGCCGGGCGTGTTGGCGCGGCGTTTGTCGCGCACCCCGTCGGCGTCGTACTCGGCGACGAACCGGCGCGCGGTCTGCTCGGCCACACTCATCGACACAGCGCCGTGCCCGCGGAGGTCCTGAGCGATCTCGGCGTCGATGGCTGCCATCAGCGCGGCGTCGGTGACCGCGCCGCACTGCAGGACGATGGCGCCGAATGCACGTGCGCTGATGACTCCGTCGCGGAGCAGGCGTGCGGTCTGCGGCAGACGTTCGGAGGCTTCGACGGCGAGGGTGACCTGTCGGATACCGGTGTCCTTCGAGACCGCCTGCACGATAGCGGCCTCAGCGCCCACGATGGCGGTGGCATCGGCCAGCAGTCGTGCGGACTCGACGTCACCGGCCGAGCCCGCGGCACGACGCCGCTGCATCGCATACAGGTGCCCGAGCCGCAACCACGCAAGGTGGGACTCCTGACGGGCGATCTCCGCGACCGCGGTGATGTCGGCGAGATCCTGTGCGGCAGCGTCAGACGTGTCGACGCCACCCACCCCCGCAGCGTCGATGCTCGGGTTCGTCATGTCCGCCTCCCCTGCAACACATATCGAACTTATGTACCCATATTATGTGATTGAATCTCATATGGCAATAGTGTAATTCGATATTCTTAGACTCTCGTCGACGCTCGCCCCTCCGCTCGAGAACAGTCACTCACACCCGAGATTCACGCGCATTTCCGACGAATCCGGTGCCACCGCGAAATTCGGTGACTTCCTTTCGTTTGCGACAGCATTCAGCTGTTCTCACAACGACGACTTCGGCGTAGCGTCGTATTCGTCGTCAGATGCATGCAGTCAAAGGAGATACCGACATGAACAATCGAATCGTTCGGACGGCGACGGTGGCCGGAATCGGCGCCCTCTCCCTGCTCGGCGCCGCCGCGGCGCCCGGCATGGCCGCTGCCGCACCGCACATGACCGATCCGGCGAAACTCGCGATCGACGGCGACTTGATGATCGCCCCCGGCGTCCACCTGCTGAACATCGAGGCGCAAGGTGCACGCGACATGGACGGCAAGACCCACGGGACCTACGTCGCGACGATCATGGACGGTATGCACAAGACTCCGTTCCAGGTGAAGGGCCCGGTGACGTGCATCTGGACACACGGCGACACCGCCTCGCTCGTCTACCCGATCACCGAGACCTCCCCCAACATCGTCCCCGCCCAGCTCAGCGGCGCGTACGCGGTGAAGATCTCCGTCCGCAAGGGCAGCGGGATGATGAACGAAGTCGGGGTGATGGGTCCGATGGCGACCTCGTCGTTCCACGGTTGCGCGCCGGGCGCGACTCCGAACATGTTCCACGGCGACGTCATGATCGGGTGAGGCGGAGTTCAGGCGGCCGTCGAGTCATCGAGCAGAACGCACTGGCGCCAATTGCCTCGTGAATGCGTCACGGCCCGCGATATCGCACAAATGGCGCAGGAGGATGCGATCCGGAAGAATTCGACTTCCCCGAATGACACGGCCCCAGAACAGGGTTTGCGGCGCATTCACAATGCGGCCGATCATCTGTGATTCACGGACCACCCGTCGCACTCGGCGACGCCTCACGTCATGGAAGCGCTGCAGTGCATCCTCCGGACCCGCACTCGTGCGGAGAGCGGCCGCCAGTACGACGGAGTCTTCGATCGCCTGACATCCGCCCTGCCCCAGATGCGGACGCATCGGGTGAGCGGCGTCGCCGATGATCACCGCACGACCGTCGTACCACCGGCGTGCGACGGGCCGGTCGTACAGGTCGTGTCGCATCAGCGCCGAAGACGGCGTCGCTGCGATCACCGCGTCGACCGGCTCCGGCCAGCCTCTGCCGACGCGAGCGACCTCGGCGCGCTCGTCGTCGAAGACCGCGGCCTCCGGGGCCTGTGCCGTGGCGAACCAGTACGTCCGCCCGGCCGGAAGCGGCACCGCGCCGAACTGCGACCGCGGGCCGATCATCTCGCCTGCGAGATCGGGGTCGATCGAGATGTCGGCCACGCCACGCCACGCGGTGTACCCGGCGTACCTGCTCGACAGACGGTCGTTGAAACCGCGGGCGATACGGGAATGCGTTCCGTCCGCGCCGACGACGAGATCGGCTCGCATCTGAGCACCGCCGGCCAGGGTCACGACTGCCTCGCGGCCCACGGTGCGCACGGTCTGCACGGCGACACCGGTGCGCACCGAGTCGGTGGGCAGCGCACTGGCGAGCACCTCGTGCAGCGTTCCCCGCAGAATGACGGCGAGTTCCTCGCCGGCCGCCGCGGCGAGCGCGCCCGGCGGAGGCTTCCGGATCCACGTTCCGTCTCGCCACCTCAGTGCTCCGCCGCCCACGCGTGCCGACTGCGACCGGACCGCGTCGCCGAGGCCGATCCAGTCCAGTGCTGCCAGCGCGTTCGGCCAGAGACTGATGCCCGCGCCGCCGGTCGACTGCCGTCGAGATTCGAGAACGACCACGTCATGGCCGTCGCGGACCAGGGCCGCGGCAGCGGTCAACCCGGCGATGCCCGCACCCACGACGACCACCCGCACGGCGACTACGCCCCGGTGAACCGTCCGGGCCGCTTCTCGAGGAACGCGGCGACGGCCTCCCGATGGTCCTCGGTGTGGTGCGCCACCGCCTGCATGGTCGCCGAGAGCTCGAGCAGCTGGTCGAGGGTCTGCTGCGAGGACTCCCGCAGGAGCTTCTTGGTCATGCGCACCGCCACCGGTGGGTTCGCGGCGATCCGCGACGCGATCTCACGAGCGGTCGGCAACAGATCGGCCGGTTCGACGACGCGCGAGACGATGCCCCACTTGAGCGCCGTCGCGGCGTCGACGCGATCGCCGGTCAGTGCCATTTCTGCGGCCCGCGCCGGCCCGATCGCCCGGGGCAGCAGCCACGCGCCGCCGTCGCCGGGGATCAGCCCGAGCTTCACGAAGCTCTCGGCGAAGAAGGCCGTGTTCGAGGCGATCCGGATGTCGCACATCAGCGCCAGATCGCACCCGGCGCCCACCGCGGGGCCGTTGACGGCCGCGATCACCGGCACCTCGAGCGCGTACATCGCGCGCGGTATCCGCTGGATGCCCTCGCGATAACCGACGCGCTGCTGGTGCGGAGCCCCGCCGAACAGACCCGCCGCGGCCGCCATGTCTTTGACGTTGCCGCCGGCCGAGAAGGCCGAACCGGCGCCGGTGAGGATCACCGCCCGGACCGACTGGTCCCGGTTCACCGCCGTCGCGGCGTCGACGAGTGCGTCGATGGCATCGTCCTCGGAGATGGCATTGCGAGTCTCGGGTCGATTGACGGTCCAGGTCACGACGTCGCCGTCGCGCTCGACCAGCAGCACGTCGCCGCTCACAGAAGTTCCAGAATCGTTGCGTTCGCCATACCTCCAGCTTCGCACATGGTCTGCAGACCGTACTGGATCCCGTTGTCGCGCATGTGGTGGACGAGCCGGGTCATCAGGATCGCGCCCGACCCGCCGAGCGGGTGGCCCACCGAGATGGCACCGCCGACCGGATTGAGGACGTCGTCGGAGGCACCGATCTCGGCCTGCCAGGCCATCGGGACCGGCGCGAAGGCCTCGTTCACCTCATAGGCGCCGATGTCGGACACCGCCAGTCCCGAGCGGTCCAGCGCCTTGGCGGTGGCGGCGATCGGTCCGGTGAGCATGATGACCGGGTCGTCGCCGGCGAGGGTCGCGGTGTGCACCCGCGCCATCGGTCGCCAGCCGTTGGCCGCGGCGATCTCGCTGGTCGTCACCAGCAGGGCGCCGGCACCGTCGGAGATCTGCGAGGCGTTGCCCGCGGTGATGACGCCTTCGGGGTCGAACGGGGTCTTGAGCCCGCCGAGCTTCTCCGCCGTGGTGCCGCGGCGCAACCCCTCGTCGACGGCGAGGCCGCCCGGGATCGGAGCGATCTGTGCATCGAAGGCGCCTGCGTCCTGCGCGGCGGCGGTGCGCTCGTGCGAGCGGGCCGAGTACTCGTCGAGCTGCTGCCTGCTGAAGTTCCAGCGCTTGGCCATCATCTCGGCGCCGAGGCCCTGGTTGAAGCCGTCCACGCCGTATCGGTCGAGCACGGACGCCGGATAGGGAGCACCGTCACCGCGTGCGGCACCCATCGGTACGCGCGACATGGACTCCACGCCACCGGCGACGGCGATGTCGTACTGTCCGGCGATCACGCCGGCGGCGGCGAAATGCACCGACTGCTGACTCGAGCCGCACCGACGGTCGACGACGGTCGCCGGAACGGACTCGGGCCAGCCCGCGGCCAGCACGCCGACCCGACCGATGCTGCCCGCCTGGTCGCCGACCTGGCTGACGCACCCCCAGATCACGTCGTCCACGCCGGCGGGATCGAAACCCACGCGGTCGGCCAGCGCCGACAGCACGTGCGCGCTCAGGTCGCCGGGATGGATCTCGGACAGGCCGCCGTTCCGCTTACCGATCGGAGTACGGACGGCATCGACAATCACTGCATCTCGCATGCCGTCCTTCATACCCTAACAAGCGCTCGGTTGGGAAGGAGGTGTCCCGATAGTTGACCTGGCTGTAACGCCGCTCTGCACGCGCCGAAACAGTTCCACGGAACCGTGACTGGCATGTCCCTGGAACCGCTGGCTCCCACTGCCGTCGACACCGTGTGCGGTTACTGCGGCGTGGGATGCGGACTGACCCTCGACGTCGCGGACGGGGCCGTCACGGGGGCGCGGGGCACCAAGAGCCATCCGGCCAATCGGGGCAGGCTGTGCACCAAGGGCGCCACCACCGTCGACATGCTGCGCGCCCCCGGACGACTCACCACCGCTCTGATCCGGGAGCGGCGCGACGGTGACGCCCGACCCGCCGACGTGGACGACGCGATCGCCGAGACCGCCCGCCGACTGACACGGATCCGTGACCGCCACGGCCCCGAATCCATCGCGGTGTACGTCTCCGGCCAGATGTCACTCGAAGCACAGTATCTGGCGAACAAGCTGGTCAAAGGCTTCCTCGGCACCAACCAGATCGAATCGAACTCCCGGCTGTGCATGGCGAGTGCGGGGACCGGCTACAAGCAGTCGCTCGGTGCCGACGGACCGCCCGGCAGCTACGACGACATCGACCACGCCGACGCCTTCCTGGTGATCGGTTCCAATATGGCCGACTGCCACCCGATCCTGTTCCTGCGCCTCCTCGACCGGGTGGCCGCGGGCGCCCGGCTGATCGTGGTCGATCCGCGGCGGACCGCCACAGCCACCAAAGCGCACATCCATCTCCCGGTCCGGCCGGGCACCGATCTCGCACTGCTCAACGGCCTGCTGCGGCTCATCGTCGACGAAGGCGGGCTGGACGAGGAGTTCGTGGCCGCGCACACGCGGGGGTGGGACGCGCTCGCCGCGATGCTCGACGACTACCCGCCCGAACGAGTCGCCGAACTCACCGGCGTCGACGAGGACGCCCTGCGGGAGACGGCCCGCATCCTCGCCGGCGCCGAGAACTGGATGACCCTGTGGACGATGGGGCTCAATCAGTCGACGCACGGGACGTGGAACACCAATGCCGTCTGCAACCTCCATCTCGCCACCGGAACCATCTGCCGGACGGGATCCGGCCCGTTCTCGCTGACCGGGCAGCCCAATGCGATGGGCGGTCGCGAGATGGGCTACATGGGTCCGGGCCTGCCCGGGCAGCGCAGCGCGCTCGATGCCGGCGACCGCGCCGACGTGGAGGCAGCCTGGGGTCTCGAACCGGGGACGCTGAGCACCGATCCGGGCGGCGGCACCGTCGACATGTTCGAGGCGATGGCCGATGGCCGCATCCGCGCCGCGTGGATCATCTGCACCAATCCGGTGGCCTCGGTGGCGAACCGCTCGACCGTCGTGCAGGCCCTCCGGCGCGCGGACTTCGTCGTGGTCCAGGAGGCCTTCACCGGAACCGAGACCTGCGAATACGCCGACATCGTGCTGCCCGCCGCACTGTGGACCGAAGCGCAGGGGACGATGGTGAACTCCGAACGCAGCATCAGTCTCACCTCCCCCGCCGTAGCGCCGCCGGGCCAGGCGCGGGCCGACTGGGAGCTGATCTCCCAGATCGCCCGCGGCATGGGCTTCCGCGACGGGTTCTCGCACGCCGACGCGGCGGCCGTGTTCGACGAGATCCGCGGCTTCCACAATCCGCGGACCGGCTGGGACCTCCGCGGCGTCGACTACGCGAGGCTGCGCGAAGGACCCGTTCAGTGGCCGGCGGCGCCGGGCGGACCGGCGCGCAACCCGATCCGCTACCTCAGCGACGACCCGGCCGAGCCCGGTCCCCTCTTCCCCACCCCGGACCGGCGCGCGCGGTTCCTCGCCCGCCCGCACATGCCGCCCGCCGAACTCCCCGACGACGACTATCCGATGGTCCTGACCACCGGTCGGCTGGCGCACCAGTGGCACACCATGACGAAGACCGGCCGGGTCGCGAAACTCTGCCGGCTCGACCCCGGCTCCTTCGTGCAGATCCATCCCGACGACGCACGCCCGGCGGGTATCGGCGACGGAGACATGGTGGAGGTGCGATCCCGCCGCGGCGCGGTACGGGTACCCGCGCGCGTCGACGACGCGGTGAGCGCCGGCGTCTGCTTCGTCCCCATGCACTGGTCCGACGCCTTCGGCGAGATGCTCGCGGTGAACGCCGTGACCACCGATGCCGTCGACCCCGATTCGCTGCAACCGGAGTTCAAGGCGTGCGCCGTGGCGCTCACCCGGCTCTCCGGACCGGTGCCCGATAACCAGGAGCCGCCCATGACCACCGCCGATCCGACCGCCGCCGATCCGACCGCGACCGAATCGTCGTCGCTGGCCGTCGCCCTGCGCGTCGACGCCGGCGAGCCCGTGCTGACCGAGACCGAGCGCGGCTATCTGGCGGGTCTGCTGCGCGGCCTGACCGCCAATCCGCCCCGCGACGCGGTTCCGACGGTCCCGTCACAGGCGCCGCTCTCGGAGCCGGCCCGGATCTGGGTCGACGGAGTGCTGGCCGGATACTTCTCCCGGGTTCCGATGACGGGACCCGGATCCGCGTCCGTCGTCGATTCACCGGCGCGCAGAATCCGGCTCGTATGGGCGTCGCAGACCGGCACCGCGGAGGAGTACGCGGCGCAATGCGCCGGCGCATTGCGCGACGCCGGCTTCGACGTGATCGATGCGAGCGCCGAACGCACCGGACTCGGCGACCTGGTCGGCGACGTCCTGTTCATCGTCTCGACCACCGGTGACGGCGACGCACCGGATGCCGCCGTCGGACTGTGGGACGCGCTCGCCGGCGCGTGCGCGCAAGACGTGGACGGACTGCGCTTCTCAGTTCTCGGGTTCGGCGACTCGTCGTATGCGGATTTCTGCGGTTTCGCCCGCAAACTGGACGCACGGCTGGCGACGCTGGACGCGCAGCGGATCGCGCCCGCCGGATACTGCGAGCCCGACTACGACACCGCGGCCGCCGCATGGCTCGCCGGGGTGGTCGCCGTGCTGGACTCACCGGCCTCGCCGGACGACCCCGACACCGCTGCCGACTCCCGGACCTGCGCCGAATCCCCTCCGGCTCCGGGCTATTCACGGAAGAACCCGTTCACCGCGCGCGTGCTGGAGAACGCAGTCTTGACGACGGGTACAGCGAAGGAGGTGCGCCGCATCGCGTTTCATCTGCCGCCGGGCTCCCTCGAGTACACCGCCGGAGACGCCCTCGGCGTGTGGCCGCGCAACAGCGAGACGCTGGTCGACGAATGGCTCGCGCGCACGGGGCTCGACGGCGCGGAGGCGGTGACCGTCGACGGCGCCCCCGTCCCGCTCCGGCAGGCGCTCACCGAGGACTACGAGATCGCCGACTGCTCCCGCGATCTGGTCGCCTTCGTCGCCGAGCGGACGGGCGACTCCGAACTGCGCGCCCTCCTCGACGATCCGGCCGGCTTCGCCGACTGGGCGTGGAACCGCCAGTCGGTGGACCTACTGGCCACTCATCCGGTCTCGGCCACCGCGGCGCAGTGGCTCTCGGTGTGCCGACGGCTGCGCCCCCGCCTCTACTCCATCTCCTCCAGTCCGTCCGCGCACCCGGAACGGGTGGAGGCCACCGTCTCGGTGGTGCGGTTCGGCGACGAGTCCGCGCCGCGCCGGGGCGTGTGCTCGGGATTCCTGGCCGATCGCGGCCCCGCCGACCTCGCGCGCATCTTCATCACGCCCAACAAGAAGTTCGGCCCGCCCGTCGACCCGGAGGCTCCGGCGATCATGATCGGTCCCGGAACCGGAATCGCTCCGTTCCGGGCCTTCCTGCACGAGCGGGCCGCGTCCGGGGCCGCCGGCGACAACTGGATCTTCTTCGGTGAACGCCACCGCGCCACCGAGTTCTACTACGAAGACGAGCTCGCCGGGTTCCGGGAGGCCGGGGTCCTCACGCGACTGGACACCGCCTTCTCGCGCGACCAGCCGGAGAAGGTGTACGTCCAGCATCTGATGCGCGAGCGCGCCCCGGAGATCTGGGAGTGGCTGCGGCGCGGCGCGCACGTCTACGTCTGCGGCGACGCCAAGCACATGGCGCGCGACGTGGACGACACCCTCAAGCAGATCGTGGCCGAACACGGGCGTCTCGCGCCGTCCGGCGCCGAGAACTATCTGCGGGCGCTCTCCGCCGAAGGCCGGTACGTCCGCGACGTGTACTGAAGCCGCACCCCCGTCGCCCCCCGACTCGAAACATGCTCGAAACCCGGTGCGGGACTCGTCATCTGACCGCAACGCGACCCGAGCGGCATCGCAACACCCCGTTCGTAACGTCGCTTCCGAGCCGAACGGATCGGCTGCGAACTCGAGTGGAAGGACCTGGAGTCGATGAGCGAAACCGTGGTGGTCATCGGACACGGAATGGTCGGGCACCGCTTCGTCGAGGCACTTCGCGCCCGGGACGTCGACGGCGGATGGCGAGTGGTGGTGCTCGGCGAGGAGGCCGACCCTGCGTACGACCGCGTGGGGCTCTCGGGATACGTCGGCTCCTGGGAGCGGGCCGAGCTGGCGCTGGCGGGCAACCGCTACGACGGCGACGACGCCGTGGAGTTGCGGGTCGGGGACGCCGTCGTCGCGATCGACCGCGACCGTCGCGTGGTGCGAACCGCTTCGGGCGCCGAGATCGCCTACGACGCGCTGGTGATGGCGACCGGATCGCGAGCCTTCGTGCCGCCGGTCCCGGGACACGAGACGCCGGGCTGCCACGTCTACCGGACCCTCGACGATCTGGACGCCATCCGCGCCGACGCGGAGCGGGCCCTCGCGCGCGATGCCCGCACCGCGCCGGTCGGCATGGTGGTCGGCGGCGGGCTCCTCGGACTCGAAGCCGCCAACGCTCTTCGATTGATGGGTCTGGCGCCTCACGTGGTGGAGATCAACCCGAGGCTGATGCCTCAGCAGGTGGACGCCGGGGGCGGCGAGCACCTGGCCCGGATGATCGGCGAACTCGGGATCGAGGTGTCCCTCTCGTCGGGCACCGAGTCCATCGAGCCCGGCGACGCCGGCGTGCGTGTCACACTCGCCGACGGCACGGTGGTCGACGCCGCACTCCTGGTGTTCGCCGCCGGGGTCCGTCCCCGCGACGAACTCGCCCGCGACTGCGGTCTCGCGGTTGCCGAACGGGGCGGGATCCTCACCGACGAGCGCTGTGCCACCAGCGACCCGTCGATCTACGCGATCGGCGAGGTCGCGGCGATCGACGGTCGTTGCTACGGCCTCGTGGCCCCCGGCTACGCCACCGCCGAGGTGGTCGCCGACCGGCTGCTGGGCGGCTCTGCGGTGTTCCCCGGCGCCGACATGTCCACCAAGCTCAAACTGCTCGGCGTCGACGTCGCCAGCTTCGGCGACGCGCTGAGCGCCACTCCCGGAGCGCTCGACGTGGTGGTCTCGGACCCGATCGGCGGCGTCTACGCCAAGCTCGTGCTGTCCGACGACGCGTCCACCCTGCTCGGCGGCGTGCTCGTCGGCGACGCGAGCGCATACGGCCTCCTGCGCCCGCTGGTGGGATCGAGCCTGCCGGGAGACCCGGTGAGTCTGATCAGCCCGGCCGGCGACGCACCGGCCCTCGGGGTGGGCGCGCTCGGCGACGACGCGCAGATCTGTTCGTGCAACGACGTCAGCAAGGGCACGCTGTGCGCCGCGATCGCCGACGGCGCATGCGATGTGGCGGCCCTCAAGGGCTGCACCGGCGCGGGCACGTCGTGCGGCTCGTGCGTTCCGCTGCTGTCGCAGATCCTGGCCGAGGAGGGAGTCGAGCAGTCGACCGCCCTGTGCGAGCACTTCGCGCAGTCGCGCGCCGAGCTGTTCGAGACGATCAGGGCCTGCGACATCCGGACCTTCTCCGGCATCGTCGAACGGTTCGGCACCGGCACCGGCTGCGACATCTGCAAGCCGACGGTCGCGTCCATTCTGGCGTCGATCGGCTCGGGCCACATCCTCGACGGCGAGCAGGCCTCGCTGCAGGATTCGAACGATCACTTCCTGGCGAACATCCAGCGCAACGGCACCTATTCGGTGGTCCCGCGGATGCCGGGCGGCGACGTCACGCCCGAACAGCTGATTCTGATCGGCGAGATCGCCCGCGACTTCGGTCTGTACACCAAGATCACCGGCGGTCAGCGCATCGACATGTTCGGTGCCACCGTCGACCAGCTGCCGCTGATCTGGCGGCGCCTGGTGGACGCCGGGATGGAGTCGGGCCACGCCTACGGAAAGTCGCTGCGGACCGTGAAGAGCTGCGTCGGCTCCGACTGGTGCCGGTACGGTCAGCAGGACTCCGTTCGGATGGCGATCGATCTGGAACTGCGGTACCGCGGGCTGCGGTCGCCGCACAAGATCAAGATGGGCGTCTCGGGCTGTGCCCGCGAGTGCGCCGAGGCCCGCGGGAAGGACGTCGGCGTCATCGCCACCGAGAAGGGCTGGAATCTGTACGTCGGCGGCAACGGAGGCATGACTCCCCGGCACGCGCAGCTCCTGGCCGGCGACCTGGACGATGCCACCCTCGTCGCCTACATCGACCGTTTCCTCATGTACTACATCCGCACGGCCGAACGACTTCAGCGCACCGCCGCCTGGCTCGACGGACTCGACGGCGGCATCGATCGGCTCAAGGCCGTCGTGGTCGACGACGTGCTGGGTCTGGCCGACGACTTCGAAGCCGACATGGCCCGCCACGTCGACGCCTACGAATGCGAATGGAAGGGCGTCCTCGACGACCCGGACAAGCTCCGGCGGTTCGTCTCCTTCGTCAACGCGCCCGGCGTTCCCGACCCGACGGTCGCCTTCGGCGAGAGCCACGGGCGCCGAGTTCCGGTCCTGCTCGGTTCGCCCGCGCTGCCGCAGTCGTGAACCGGCCCGTTCCGCCCGCCCCCCGAACACACCTGAAAGGTCTGTCATGACCCTCGCCTTCGACCTCCACCGTTGGACCCGCGACTGGACCGCCGCGTGCCACATCGACCGGCTCGACCGCCTGCGCGGCGTGGCCGTGCTGCTGCCGGACGGCGCGCAGGTGGCGCTGTTCCGGCTCGCCGACGACACGCTCCGCGCGGTGGGCAACATCGATCCGATCGCGCGTGCCGCGGTGATGTCGCGCGGCATCGTCGGCGACCGGAACGGTTTCCCGGTGGTCGCCTCGCCCTTGAAGAAGGAGGCGTTCAGCCTCATCGACGGACGCTGCCTCGATTCCCCCGGAGTGCGGATCCCGGTGTACGGCACGCGCATCGGGCTCGACGGGACCGTATTCGTGGCGAACTCCCCCGACATCCGGTTCGGCTTCCGGCCCGAGGGCTTCAGGGCCGCCACGAGTTCGCCGGCGAGCCCGCGATGACCGTCCTGCTCGTCGCGCACGGCACCCGCGACCCACGGGGCGTGGAACTGATCTATCGGCTCGCCGACGAGATCGGACGCCGCCGGGACGAGCCGGTGGCGGTGAGCTTCGTCGACGTCGTCGGGCCCTCGCCGAGCGACCTGCTCCCCGATCTGCCCGACGGCCCGGTCACGGTGCTGCCCGCGTTCCTGGCGCGCGGACACCACGTGCGGGTCGACATCGCCGCGCACCTGGCCGCGGCCCGCCGGCCGGTGCGGCTGGCCCCGGCACTGGGACCGTCTCAGCTGTTGACCCGGGCGCTCACGATCCGCCTGGCCGAGGCCGGGGCGACGAGCGATGACGCCGTCGTCCTGGCCGCGGCCGGCTCCGCGGACCCGGTGGCGCAGCGGGACATCGAGACCACCGCGCACCTGCTGTCCGCGCGGCTGGCCACACCGGTCCGCATCGCATTCGCGAGCACCCGCGCGGACTCGCCTCACGCATCGGTCCCGGACACCGTTGCCGCCCTCCGTGCGGACACACCCGGACGCCGGATCGCGGTGGCGTCGTACCTGCTCGCCGACGGGCTGTTTCAGCAGCGCCTGGACGACTCGGGGGCCGACGTCGTCGCCCGCCCCCTCGGCCTCGCGGCACCGGTCGTCGACGCGGCCTGCGGCCGGATCGACTCGGCCGGCGAGTTCACTGCTCGTCCAGTGCCAGCCGGTAGCCGCGTTTGACGACCGTCGCGATCATTTCGCGGCATCCCAGCGCGGTCCGGAGCCTGCCGATCGCCACCTCCACCGCATGTTCGTCACCCGCGCCGATCACCGCGAGTAGATCGGTGCGCGACACCACCGTGCCCGGCCGCTGAGCGAGGGCCTTGAGCAGACGCAGCGCCGACGCGCGCACATCACGGACCTCTCCGTCGACCACTACCGCCGAGGCATGCACGCCGAGGCGGTGCCCGGCCACCGCGAGTTCGGACTCCCGGACCGGCAGATCCTCGGCCACGAGCCGCGCCAGCGCGCCGAGCCGCATCCGCTCCGGCCAGCGCGAGGCGACCCCCGCCAGCTCGAGCGGCGCGGCGGTCACCGGGCCCACGCAGTAGACGGCGACCGCCTCCCGGAGTGCGGAGACGAACGGCTCGCGCACGCCCAGCTGAGTCGATCGCGTCAGCATCGACACGGCGGCCGGACCGGAGGTGAAGGTCACCGCGTCCAGCCGGCGGGCGGCGACGTCGTGGATCAGCGCATCGAAGTCGCCGAGATCGGCGGGCCGGCGCCAGCTGTAGACCGGCACGGAGACGACATCGGCTCCCATCGCGATGAGACCGTCGACGAAGTCGCGGTTCGGGTCCCAACCGTCGATCGCACCGTGCAGCTGAACCGCCACTCGCCGACCGGCGACGTCGTCGGGGCTCAGGTGCGCCAGCACTTCGGCCGACGACTCCGATTCGGGCGACCATTCCTCGCGCAATCCCGCCGCACGCAACGCCCCGGTCACCTTCGGCCCGCGCGAAAGGATGCGCGCGCCGGCGAAGGCGCCCATCAGCTCGTCGGCCAGCCCCCATTCGTCCGCGGCCTCGATCCACCCGCGGAAGCCGATTCCGGTCGTCGGGATCAGCAGATCCGGCGGCTCCGCGATCACCGCATCGGTGCCCGCGCGCAACGCCGGGTCGTCGGCCAACGGCACCATCTCGATCGCCGGTGCGGCGACCACTCGTGCGCCTCGTCGCATGAGCAGCGCGCCGAGCTCCTCAGCTCGGCGCGCTGCGGTGACGGCGACGGTGAACCCCGCCAGCGAGGGCGGGGCCGACCGGTCGCCAGTGGTGGCAGAACTCATGAAGACAGCTTCGCAGACTGCGGTGCGCCGGGCGCATCGGCCGCCGCGCGCGGCACTCCGACGTACGCCCGCCAGGTGACGGCCGCGGCGACGAGATAGAAGGCGGCGAAGACCACCACCGCGACGGTCGCCGACCCGGAGCTCAGATACGACTGTCGCAGCACCATGTTGATCCCGACGCCGCCGAGTCCGCCGACCGCGCCCGCGATCCCGATCACCGCTCCAGACATGGCTCGCGAGTACGCCGCCCGCCCGTCCTCGTCGAGCGGCAGCGCGCGGGACTTCGCGTCGAACACCGACGGGATGATCTTGTACACCGAGCCGTTCCCCATCCCGGAGAGCACGAAGAGCGCCACGAAGCCCACCACCTGAACCTCGAGGGACGAGCCCACCAGGAGGACGGCCGCGGCGCCGACCATGCCGGCGAACACCCCGAGCGTCACTCGGCTGCCGCCGATCCGGTCGGCGAGCCTGCCGCCGTACACCCGTGCCACCGACCCGAGGAGCGGGCCGATGAAGGCGATCTGCGCGGCGTGCAGTGAGGCCTGCGCCGCGGTGTCGCCGCGGTCGAGGAAGTTCAGCGCCAGTACCTGCGAGAAGGCGAAAGAGAACCCGATGAACGAGCCGAAAGTCCCGATGTAGAGCAGCGAGATCAGCCACGTGTCGCGGTCGGTGATCGCCGACCGCATCGCGGACAGGTCCACGCCCGGCCCCTCGAGGTTGTCCATGAAGAGCGCGGCGCCGAGCCCGGCCACCGCGAGCAGCACGAGGTAGACCGCGCACACCCAGTACGGTTCGCCGACCCCGGTCCACGCGATCACCAGCAGTCCCACCAACTGCACCGCGGGCACCCCGAGGTTGCCGCCGCCCGCGTTCAGACCGAGGGCCCAGCCCTTGAGGCGCTGCGGATAGAAAGCGTTGATGTTCGTCATCGACGACGCGAAGTTGCCGCCGCCGAACCCGGCGAGTGCGGCGCACAGCAGGTACACCCAGAGCGGCTGACCCGGATTCGCGAGAAGGACGATCGTCGCCATCACCGGCACGGTCAGCACGACGGCCGAGAAGACCGTCCAGTTGCGGCCGCCGAATCGCGATGTCGCCAGGGTGTACGGGAAACGCAGCAGAGACCCGGTGAGGGTGGCCACGGCTCCGATGAGGAACTTGTCCCCCGCCGAGATGCCGTAGACGTCCGACGGCATGAACAGCACCATCACCGACCACAGCGTCCAGACGGAGAATCCGACGTGCTCGGCGACCACCGACCAGATCAGGTTGCGCCGCGCGATCGCCGATCCGCCCGCCTCCCATGCCGCGGTGTCCTCCGGATCCCAGTCGGTGATCGTCCTCGACGCGAATACTGCTCGTCGTTCTCGGGGTCGGGTGTGAGCTGGTCCCATCCGCACGCGGTGCCTCCTTCGTCCGCCCGGGCATTCGACCGGGTCGCGATCGACGCTAGGCAGGCGGTGTTGCGGGCGGTCGCCGCGGCGATCACGGGCGCGTAATGAAGCCCTCACCGACATGCGGGGAGCCGTGTGAGCAGCCTGAAACACGGCGGAATGCCGCAGTTCCGACGGTTCCGAGATGTTCCCAGAATGCTGCCAGTCGCGCGCCAGATCCTCCACAGACGGGGTCCATAAATTCATCTGTGTCGGACGCGAGATACGCGAGCGGAAATAGCCGCCGAGCCGACCGGATAAGGAGAATGACATGGCATTCGACAACAACCGCCGCCCCGAGCAGAACAACCGTCAGAACTTCGGATTCGCGCACCCCGCTCCGCGTCGGCGTCGTGAGCGTCGCTGGGATGCCCGCAATCACCGCTGGTACTGGATCTGGGTCCGCTGACCAGGTGTGAACTGATCGGGTTCCACACCCTCGGATGCGCCGGTCCCGGAAATGTATTCCGGGACCGGCGCCTCGGCATTTCTTTTGAAGAAGAATCGGTCCGATTCGAAAGATTACAGGAGATCACCCAAATGACATTTCTCACCGCGATGCGCCGATTCTCCCATTTCGCCTCCGGACATCGCGTCGCACTGAGCGGTGCCGCATTCTTTCTACTGGTCGCAGCCGCATGCGACGCCGTCGGCGTGTTCTTCCTATCCGATGTCGTCGACGGTGCCCTCGGTTCCTCCGACTGGCAGTCGTTCGCGCGTCTCGCCGCACTGTGGCTCGCCGTGACCGCGGTCAGCGTCGGTGCCGACTACGTCGGCACCCTCCTGTCGACGGTGGCCTCCGAAGGTGTGGTGCTCCGGCTGCGCACCGCTCTGTTCGCGCACGTCCAGCGGTTGGCGCCGATCACGCATCGGCGCCGCGGGCTCGGCGACCTCGTCGTGCGGCATTCGAGCGACCTGGAAGCCGTCGAGCACTTGATCGGCACCGGGATGATGTCCCTGGCGGTGGCGGCCGCCAACGCGCTGGGTCTGATCGTTGCCGCGTTCGTCATGAGCCCGGTCGTCGCGGGGGTCGCACTGGCCGCATGCCCGGCCCTGTGGGCGGTCTCGTCGTTCTTCGGGAGGCGCCAGAGCCGGACGACGCACGCCGAGCGCGCCGCGAACAGTGACATCGCCGATGCCGTCTACTCCGCGCTGGCCGGCCACGAGACCACCGTCGCGTACAACCGCGAGCGCGACGAGGCCGACGAGCTGGAGCGCCACGGCCGCCGATGGGCACGCACCCGGGTGTCGCAGACCCGCATCGAAGCCGGCTTCGGCGGAGTGCTCGGCTTCGCGCAGGTGTGTCTGTCACTCACCGTCACCCTCGTCGGCGTCTGGCAGGTGCGTGAGGGCGCACTCAGCGTCGGCCAGCTGCTGGCACTGTCGGGCTACCTGGCGATGCTGTATCCCAAGCTCCAACAGATCGCCGACGTGCGGCTCGCGGTGGCCGAGGCATGCGTGAGCGCCGAGCGGATCGCGGAGATCCTCGACGAACCGGTGCACCGTGCCGAACTCGGCGACGCGCGGCCGCTGCCACCGGTCCCGAGTGGCGCCCCCGTGCCCGTGCGGCTCGACGGCGTCTGCTTCGCGTACGACGGCAGGCAGATCCTCCGAGGCGTCGACCTGGAGTTGCGGCCGGGTGCCATCACGGCTCTCATCGGCCCCAGCGGCACCGGCAAGTCGACGCTCGCATCGCTGATCTGCGCGCTGGAGGATGCGGAGTCCGGCACCGTCACCGTCGGCGGCCACGACGTGTCCGAGGTGACCGGCGCGTCGGTCCGCGAACAGGTCACGCTGCTGCCGCAGACGGCCCACATCCGGCCGGGGACGGTGGCCGACAACATCGCGTTCGGCCGTCCGACGGCAGGCCGGGAGGAGATCATCGAGGCGGCGCGCGACGCCGGCGCCCATCGGTTCATCGCCGCGCTGCCGGACGGATACGACACCGTGCTCGCCGGCGACGGCTTGGAACTGTCCGGCGGACAGCGCCGACGGATCACCATCGCGCGGGCGATGCTCCGGAACACGCCCGTCCTGATCCTCGACGAGCCGACGGCCGCGCTCGACGACGAGTCGGTCGCCGGAGTGATCGGGCCGCTGCGCCGACTGGCCCGCGGACGCACCACCCTGCTCATCACTCACGATTCGCGGCTGACCGCGATCGCCGACGAGGTGGTGCGACTCGAGGACGGACGAATCCGCCGGGTGTCAGCTGCGCAGGTCGAGCACGCCGAGCGCGTTGCCGAGGATGGTGCCGAGATACAGGACCCCGTCGCGCTCCGCGACGGCGGTGACGAAACCGAAATCGAGGTCGTCGATCCGCACCTCGCGGGCCATCGTGCCGTCGAAGTCGAAGGCCTGTACCCAGACCACCTCCTCCGGCGTCGGTCCGACACCCTGCGGGGCCCGCGCGAGCACCTTCCGGGCCCGCAGCGGAAGCCGGAAGATGCCCTCCAGCACAGCATTCCGCGGTGAGGCGAGCGCCACCCACAGTCGCCCGTCGCTGCCGATCGACATGTTGTCCGGATAACCGCCCAGACCGTAGAGGAAGACCTCGGAGGTGCCCGCCGCCGGTCCGGTGAGCCAGTACCGCGAGATCCGGGAGGCCCCCGTCTCCGCGACCAGCACGTAGTCCTCACCGGGGCCCAGGACCACGCCGTTCGCGAACTGCAGATCGTCGCGCAGCACCTGGACCTCACCGCTCGGCGACAGTCGCATGAGCCTGCCGGTCCCGGAGTGCTCGATGATGTCCGCCCGCCAGCGGTCGAACATGAAGTTCTGAGACGACGACGAGAAGTACAGCGTTCCGTCGGAGGCGTGGGCGACGTTGCTGGCGAACCGCAGCGGCCTGCCGTCCACCGTGTCGACGAGCACTCGTGCGCGCGAGCGATCCGGATCCAGGACGAGCAGCCCGCGATCGTGGTCGCAGATGTAGATCGAACCGTCGGCACCGTAGTCGAGGCCGAGGAGCCGTCCGGCGGTGTCGGCCAGCACGCTGATCTCCCCCGTCGACGGCTCCACCGACAGCAGACGACCGTCGTCGAGTCCGGTCACGACCCGCCCGTCGGGCAGGCAGATCACGTCCTCGGGTGCGGTTCCGGGAAGGGCGATGCGGCGAAACGAGGTCACGGCCAAGTCTTAGCAGCAAATCGGCGGCGGTGTGTCCGACCCGCCGCTTTATATGCATCGGAGTTCATATGAACCCTATTGCATAGAACTAAGGTGCATTGTTACGGTGTCACGCATGGCACTCGAGCACGCGATCCTCGTCTCGCTCTCCGAGCGGCCCGGGACCGGGTACGAGATCGGGCAGCAGTTCTCGCGGTCGATCGGATACTTCTGGTCGGCTACGCACCAGCAGATCTATCGGACGCTCAAGAAGCTGCACTCCGACGGGCTGGTGAGCTTCGAGTCCGTGGCACAGGACGGCCGCCCGGACAAGAAGGTGTACACGCTCTCGCAGGCGGGACGCGACATGCTCGCCGAGTGGGTGAACAGCCCGACGCCGCTCCCGCCGCTGCGCAGCGATCTCGGAGTCAAGCTGCGCGCCGCCGATCTCGGCGACCTGCCGACGGTGATGGCCGAACTCCGCGCCCACCGCGACGAGGCCGCCGCGATGCTCGAGGTGTATCGGGGATGGGTGGAGCAGTACTACCCCGATCCCGATGCCCTCTCCGGACGCAAGCTGAACCAGTACCTGGTGCTCCGCGGCGGAGTCCGGATGAGCGAGCAGACCGTCGACTGGTGCGACGAGGTGCTCGACCGCTTCCAGCGCGAACTCGAGCGCTCTGCCGCCGTCGCCGCCCCGCAGCACTGAATTCCACAGAAACCACTGCATCCCACCGAGACCCACAACGAGAAAGGTCGCCCAATGACAGCCCAGACGGCGCCCAACGCCCACTTCCCCAGACTGTTCGAACCGCTTCGGATCGGCGGGATCACGCTCGACAACCGCGTCGTCATGGGATCGATGCACACCGGCCTGGAGGACCGGTTGTGGGACACGCCCAAACTCGCCGCCTACTACGCCGAACGCGCCCGCGGCGGCGTCGGGCTCATCATCACGGGCGGTTTCGCACCGTCGCGCACCGGCCAGCTGCTGCCCTTCGCGGGCAAGATGACGAACCGCGCCGATGTGCTCCGGCACCGCGAGTTCACCAAGGCCGTCCATGCCGAGGGCGGAAAGATCGCCCTGCAGATCATTCACGCGGGGCGCTACGGGTATACGCCCTTCAAGGTTGCCGCCGGCAGCGAGCCGAGCCCGATTCACCCGTTCAAACACCTCAAGATGACCGAGCAGATCATCTGGCATGTGATCCGCTCATTCGGCACCGCGGCGCAGCTCGCGCACCGAGCCGGCTACGACGCGATCGAGCTGATGGGCGGCGAGGGATACCTGATCAACCAGTTCCTCTGCCCGCACACCAACGACCGCACCGACAAGTGGGGCGGCAGCACCGAGAACCGTCAGCGCTTCCTCGTCGAGATCATCAAGGACGTGCGCAGGAAGGTGCCGCGCGAATTCCCGGTCATCCTGCGCCAGAGCGTCGCCGACTTCGTGAAGAACGGACAGACCTTCGACGAGATCGCACTGCTCGCCAAGCGGGCCGAGGAACACGGCGTCGACGCCATCAACACCGACATCGGCTGGCACGAGGCCCAGGTACCGACGATCGTGACGTCGGTACCGCGGGGCGCGTTCGTCAAGTTCACCGAGCGGCTGCGCGATGTGGTGGACATCCCGCTGATCGCGTCCAACCGCATCAACACCCCGGACTTCGCCGAGGAGATCCTCGAGCGCGGCAAGGTGGACGCGGTGTCGATGGCCCGCCCGCTGCTGGCCGACCCGGAGTTCGTCGACAAGGCGCGCACCGGCCGCGCCGACGAGATCAACACGTGCATCGGCTGCAATCAGGCGTGCCTGGATCACGCCTTCGTCGGTCAGAAGGTCTCGTGCCTGCTGAACCCGCGCGCCGGCCGCGAGACGGTCCTCACCCTGGGGGCCACCCGCACGGCCAAGCGGGTGGCCGTCGTCGGAGCCGGTCCCGCCGGGCTGTCGGCGGCCGTCTCCGCCGCGCAGCGCGGCCACCGCGTCGACCTCTACGAGGCCGGGCCGGCCATCGGCGGGCAGTTCTCCATCGCCGCCCGCATCCCCGGCAAGGAGGAGTTCAACGAGACCATCCGGTACTTCACCCGCCAGCTCGAGATCAACCACGTCGCCGTTCACCTCGACACCCGGGTGGGCGCACAGGAGCTCATCGACGGCGGGTACGACCAGGTGATCGTCGCGACCGGCGTGGTCCCGCGCGTGCCTGCGATCGACGGCATCGACCACCCGATGGTCATGTCGTACGCCGACGCGGTCCTCGGCCACCGCGAGGTCGGCAAGCGCGTGGCCGTCATCGGTGCGGGCGGCATCGGATTCGACGTCACCGAATTCCTCACCACCGATGAGTCGCCGACACTGAACCTCAAGGAATGGGAGCAGGAGTGGGGCGTCACCGACGACCTCGACACTCCCGGCTTCCTGACCGAGCCGAGGCCGATGCCCGCCGTGCGCGAGGTGTACATGGTGCAGCGCAAGCCGGGCAAGCAGGGCAAGTCGCTCGGCAAGACCACCGGCTGGGTGCATCGTGCCGCGGTCAAGATGAAGGGCGTCGAACAGATCTCCGGCGCCACCTACGACAGGATCGACGACGCCGGCCTGCACATCACGCTGCACGACAAGGAGGGCAACGAGGTCGGCAAGCGCCTGCTCGAGGTGGACAACGTCGTCGTCTGCGCCGGTCAGGAATCGGTGCGCGACTTGGTCGACCCGCTGACCGCGGCCGGTGTGATCACCCACGTCATCGGCGGTGCCGACCTCGCGTCCGAACTCGACGCCAAGCGCGCCATCCGGCAGGGCACGGAGGTCGCCGCGGGCTTGCCGTGAGGTGCTGCTCTCTACGATGACTCGGTACCCGCATCGGAACGACGGCGCCCGCAACCAGAAGAGAAGAGCCCGAATGAACGAGAACGAGATCGTCATGATCGCCACCTTCCCGAACATCCCGGAGGAGAACGTCGCCGCGTTCACGGCGGCCGTCGCCGAGTCCCTCGACGCGGTGCGGACGGAGAAGGGCAACCTGCAGTACGACTGGTTCATGGACGACGACCGCAGCCGATGCGTGGTGCTGGAGCGCTACCGAGACGCGGCGGCGGTGGTCGAACACGTCGGCAATGTGGCCGAGGTCCTTCCGCGGCTGGCTCAGCTCGGGGGCGGGGTGGAGATCGACGTACTCGGCACGCTCCCCGCGGACCTGCACGCCGCACTCGAACCCCGCGTGCGAGCGATCCACGGTCTCGTCGCGGGCAAGTAGCCGACACCTTTCGGCCGATGTCCGAGGCCGTCGATACGATGTGGCCCATGTTGATGCCGCCTCGTTCGTCTGCCCGCGCCGTGGTCACCGGAGCGTCCTCCGGCATCGGAATGGCGTTGGCGCGGACGCTCGCCGCTCGCGGCCACTCGGTGATCCTGGTGGCGCGGCGGGAGAACGTACTTCATGAGCTCGCCATCGAACTGCGGTCGCGATTCCAGGTGGACGCGGACGTGCGGGCGGCGGACCTCTCCGATCTCGACGCGGTCGACGCACTGTGCGACGAACTGTCGAGTCGCGAGATCTCCATCCTCTGCAATAACGCGGGGATCGCGACCTTCGGGCCGCTCGCCGGCCTCGACTCCGCATACGAGCGCGCCCAGGTCCGGCTCAACGCGAACGCCGTGCACGATCTCACTCTCGCGGTTCTTCCGCAGATGGTCGAACGCGGCTCCGGCGGCATCCTGATGGTCGGCTCCGCCGCAGGCAATATGCCGATTCCCAACAACGCGACGTATGCGGCGACGAAGGCCTTCGTCAACACCTTCAGCGAGTCGCTGCGCGGGGAACTCAAAGACACCGGGGTGCACGTCACGCTGCTGGCTCCGGGACCGGTCCGCACGCACACCCCCACCGCCGAGGAGGCGTCGATCGTCGACAAGCTGGTCCCAGGCTTCCTCTGGCACGATTCCCAGAAGGTAGCGGAGATGAGCCTGGATGCGTTGAGCCGCAACAAGATGCGCGTGGTTCCGGGGACACTGAGCAAGGCGATGTCCGTGGCCGGCGGCTATTCGCCGCGTGCCGTGGTCGCGCCGATCGTCGGCAAGTTCTACAGCAAGCTCGGCGAAGGCGAGTAGCTCGTACCGCGCACGCGGACAGACGGCGGCACGCCGTCCCGATTACAGTTGATCGAGTGCAAGACAAACTCGTGTGGATCGACTGTGAGATGACCGGACTGGATATCGGCTCGGACAAGCTCATCGAAATCGCCGCTCTCGTCACCGACAGCGACTTGAACATCATCGGCGAGGGGGTCGACCTCGTCATCCACGCCGACGACGAGGCCCTCGCGGGCATGCCCGAGGTGGTCGCCAAGATGCATGCCGACTCCGGGCTCACCGAGGAGGTGCGCGCCTCCACCGTCACGCTCGCCGAAGCGGAGAAGGCGGTTCTGGACTACCTGCGCGAGCACATCACCACGGCCGGCGCGGCCCCGCTCGCGGGCAACTCCATCGGCACCGATCGCGGCTTCATCGCCCGGGACATGCCCGAGCTGAACGCCTACCTGCACTATCGGATGGTGGACGTCAGCTCGATCAAGGAGCTGTGCCGTCGCTGGTACCCGCCGATCTACTTCGGTCAGCCGCAGAAGGGGCTCGCCCATCGCGCACTCGCCGACATCCGCGAATCGATCCGGGAACTGCGCTACTACCGCGAGACCGCCTTCGTTCCCGCCCCCGGCCCCGACGCGAAGACCCTCGAAGAGGTCGTCGAACGGCTTGGCCCCGCGTAAACACGCTGGTCAGGAACCGATTGGAGTTTCTGGGTGAAAACCGGCTAGAGTATGAGCCTGGCTCGGCAAACAACGTGTGAACGCTGTGCAGCTGCGCCGATGGTGAGTGTAGTTCAGTTGGTAGAGCACCAGGTTGTGATCCTGGCTGTCGCGGGTTCGAGTCCCGTCACTCACCCCGAAGAACGACGAGGGCCCGGACGGCGAGAACGCCGACCGGGCCCTCGTCGCATATCGCACGGACTCCTCACCCCACGGGCAAGAACATCCCGGCATGCAGAACGCCCCGGATCTCGCGAGAGATCCGGGGCGTTCCGTGTGTCTAAGTCTTTAGACTGCTGTCACGTTCGTCGCCTGGGGGCCCTTGGCGCCCTGCTCCAGGTCGAACTCGACCCGCTGTGCTTCCTCCAGGTTGCGGAATCCTCCGCCGGAGATAGCCGAGTAGTGGACGAAGACGTCTTCACTACCGCTGTCGGGAGCGATGAAGCCGAAGCCCTTTTCGCCATTGAACCACTTGACGGTTCCTTGTGCCATGCTGTGTTACTGCTTTCTTCAGATTGCAGGGGGCAAAATCTGCCCACCCGCTTCATAGAGCATCTCACAGATCTGCGAACTTCGCAGTGCCGTGGCTCACCGCGCCCGTATCGAGCACAGATGCCCAGCGGTCAGGTGATCGATACCCGCTGCAGGTCCTGGCCGATCACCACCTCGCCGCCGTAGCCATTCGAGGCCCAGTTCTTCCAGCGCTCTCGGTCGATCGGCGTCTGCGAGACGCGGTGGGTTACCGCACCGCGGAGACGTGCGCGCACGTCGACCTCGCCGACGGCACCGTGGAGCGCGCCGAGGTGGTGATCGCGGGACCGTCCCCGCCGAGACCCCGCGCGCCGCGGGCGTCGATCTGTCGGAAGTGGGCGTCTACGTAGGGCCTCGGGGCCACTTCGTGCACTACGGCCTGCGTGGCGGAGCGATGCTCAACCAGGTGTACGTCTTCGAGTCGCCGAAGGCCCTCGCCGGCGAAGAGGACTGGGGCACCCCCGATGAGCTGGACGCGGCCTTCGAGCACACCGTCGACTTCGTCCGCGACGAAGTGGCCCACATGTGGCGCGACAAGTGGTGGCGCATGTTCGACCGGGAACCGCTCGACGACTGGGTGCACGGCCGTATCGCACTGCGCCCGGCACCGGCGCGCCGACGGCGGCGTCGACTGGGACGCCGCGCTCGCCGGGTACAACGCGGTCCGTCTGGAGCACTGCCGCCGGGCACTGACCACGTCCCGGGCCTGGGGTGAGCTCTGGCACCTGGACGGCGAGTCACGCGCCACGGCCCTGGATCCCGAGGACGAGCCCGCGATGTTCACTCCGGTTCCGCTGTCGACCGCGGACGCCCTCATCCCGCGCGAGGGTTCCGGCGCGCCGTCATGACCGGCAGACGACGGACGGCCGATGGTCGATGACCATCGGCCGTCCGTCGGTCGTCACCGGGGTGGGCGCGTACCTCAGCCGCGCGCCTGCTCCAGTGCCGTGTTGAGCGTCTCGCTCGGGCACATCACCTTCTCCAGCTTCGCGGAGTCGGCGAGGTAGTAGCCGCCGAGATCGACCGAGTGGCCCTGGACCGCGGCGATCTCGTCGACGATGCGCTGCTCGTCGGCGGCCAGCTTCTCGGCCAGCGGAGCGAAGTGCGCGGCCAGTTCCGCGTCCTGCGTCTGCGCCGCCAGCTCCTGTGCCCAGTACATCGCCAGGTAGAACTGGCTGCCGCGGTTGTCGAGCTCGCCGGTCTTGCGCGACGGCGACTTCCGGTTGTCGAGCAGCTTGCTGGTCGCCGCGTCGAGCGTGGTGGCGAGGACCGCGGCCTTCTCGTTGTCGTACTTGCGGCCCATGTCCTCCAGGCTCGCGGCCAGCGCCAGGAACTCGCCCAGCGAATCCCAGCGGAGGTGATTCTCCTCGACCAACTGCTTGACGTGCTTGGGCGCGGAGCCGCCCGCACCGGTCTCGTAGAGTCCGCCGCCGGCCATCAGCGGCACGATCGAGAGCATCTTGGCGCTGGTGCCCAGCTCCAGGATCGGGAACAGGTCGGTCAGGTAGTCGCGCAGGATGTTGCCGGTCACCGAGATGGTGTCGAGACCGCGCCAGGCGCGCTCGAGGGTGTAGCGCATGGCGCGCACCTGGGACATGATCTGGATGTCCAGGCCCTCGGTGTCGTGGTCCTTCAGGTACTTCTTGACCAGCGTGATCAGGTTGTTCTCGTGCGGACGGTACGGGTCGAGCCAGAACACCGCGGGCATCCCCGAGGCGCGCGAACGCGTGACGGCCAGCTTGACCCAGTCCTGGATCGGCGCGTCCTTGACGATGCACATGCGCCAGATGTCCCCGGCCTCGACGTTCTGCGACAGAAGCACCTCGCCGGTGCCCGCGTCGACGATGTTGGCGACGCCGTCCTGCGGGATCTCGAAGGTCTTGTCGTGCGAGCCGTACTCCTCGGCCTTCTGCGCCATCAGTCCGACGTTCGGCACCGTGCCCATGGTGGTGGGGTCGAACGCGCCGTTGGTCTTGCAGAAGTTGATGATCTCCTGGTAGATCCGCGCGAAGGTCGACTCCGGCATCACCGCCTTGGTGTCCTTCTTACGGCCGTCGGCGCCGTACATCTTGCCGCCGATGCGGATCATGGCAGGCATCGACGCGTCGACGATCACATCGCTGGGCGAGTGGAAGTTCGAGATGCCGCGCGCCGAGTCGACCATCGCCAACTCCGGGCGATGCTCGTGGCAGCGGTGCAGATCCTCGATGATCTCCTCGCGCTTGGACGCGGGCAGTGTGTCGATCTTCTCGTAGAGGTCCACGAGGCCGTTGTTGACGTTGACGCCGAGTTCGTCGAAGAGAGCGCCGTGCTTGGCGAACGCGTCCTTGTAGAACACCTTGACGCAGTGGCCGAAGACGATCGGGTGCGAGACCTTCATCATGGTGGCCTTGACGTGGAGCGAGAACATGACGCCGGTCTCCTTGGCGTCGTTGAGCTGCTCCTCGTAGAACTCGAGCAGCGCCTTCTTGCTCATGAACATGCTGTCGATGACGTCGCCCTCGTCCAGCGACACCGTCTTCATCACGTGCGTCTCGCCGTCGGCGGTCACCACCTCCATGCGCGCCTCGCACGCGTGGTCCATGATCATCGACTTCTCACCCGCGTAGAAGTCGCCGTGCGTCATGTGCGCCACGTGCGACTGCGAGGCCATCGACCACTTGCCCATGCTGTGCGGGTTCTTGCGCGCGTACTCCTTGACGGCCTTCGGCGCGCGCCGGTCGGAGTTACCTTCGCGGAGAACGGGATTGACCGCACTGCCCAGACATGCCGAGTAGCGGTTGCGGATCTCCTCCTCCTCCGGGGTCTTCGGATCCTGGGGGTAGTCCGGGACCGCGTAACCCTTGGCCTGCAGCTCGTGGATGGCCGCGTTCAGCTGCGGAACCGATGCGCTGATGTTGGGGAGCTTGATGATGTTGGTGTCGGGCTTCTGCGTCAGCCGACCGAGCTCGGCGAGATTGTCGGGCACCTTCTGCTCGTCGGTCAGATAGTCCGGGAACGCGGCGAGGATGCGCGCTGCGACCGAGATGTCACTGGTCTGGACGTCGATGCCGGCGGGTTCTGCGAACGTGCGGATGATCGGCAGGAACGCGGAGGTCGCGAGTCGCGGTGCCTCGTCGGTGAGGGTGTAGATGATCGTCTGGTCCGTGGAGGCCATAGGTGGAAACCTCTTATCTGATCGTCGTTCTTGTGGAACTCTCTGATATTTAGTCGCGTCCATTGTCCCGCTGCCGGTGATTCAAAACGACTCGACTCGCGAATGCGAGACGTTGCACACACTTCTGATTCCGCTGACCTGCGTCGCTAGCTGTAGTAAGCGGCACAAACCCTCGCCCACACGGCGCCGGCGTCAGTCCGGCCATACCCCCGACGTCCCCCGGCGATGAGAGCCCAGCAGATGGGTGTCGACGATTCCGACCGCCTCCATCAGCGCGTACATCGTGGTCGGTCCGACGAAGGAGAAGCCTTCGCGTCTCAGCGCTTTCGCCAGCGCCTTCGACTCGGGCGACTGGGTGGGCACGTCCGCGTGCGTGCGCGGACGCGGCGTCTCGTCGGGCCGGAAGCTCCAGATGAACTCGGCCAGACCGCCCTTCTCGCGCAGCGACAGGGTGGCCCCGGCGTTGGTGATCGCGGCGAGGATCTTCGCTCGGTTGCGCACGATCCCGGCGTCGTTCATCAGTCGGGCGACGTCGGCGTCGCCGTAGCGGGCCACGCGTTCCGGATCGAAGCCGTCGAAGGCCCGGCGGAACGCGGGGCGTTTGCGCAGAATCGTCGCCCACGACAGCCCCGACTGGAAGGCCTCGAGACTGAGTCGTTCGTAGAGGCCCTGCTCATCACGCACGGGCACACCCCACTCGGTGTCGTAGTACTCGCGAAGGAGCGGATCGGTGCTCGCCCACACCGGGCGCGCGAGGCCGTCGTCGCCGACCACCAGGCCGGAGCCGGTGACGTCCTCGGGTTCTGCAGTCATGGTGTCCTTCCTAAAATCCTCACTCGCCCGTCACCGGCTTCGGCTCGCCATCACTCCGACAGCCCGGTGACCCGCATGGTGATGTTGATCCGGCCCGCCGCGAGACCGCAGTCGTCCGGCGCGGTGCCCGGATGGATGCGCTGCACGCCGTGATACGCCAGCCGCGACGGTCCGCCGAAGACGAACAGGTCCCCCGACTCCAGGTCGAAGTCCCGGTACGGTCGACTCCGGTTCTCGGTGTTGCCGAACCGGAAACGCGCCGTATCGCCGATCGACAGCGAGACCACCGGCTCGCGCGACACCTCGTCCCGGTCCTGATGCATCCCCATCCTCGCGCCGGCGTCGTAGTAGTTCACAAGCGCCGTGTCGGGCGTGTACCGCTCGGCGCTCGGATCGCCGGCCGCCGTCAGCGCCTGGCGCCCCAGCCGCACCATCCAGTCCGGGAAGCCGAGCACCCGGCGCCCGTTGACGTCGACGGCGTCGCGCGAGTATCGGTACGGACGCCAATGCCAGCCGAGGCAGACGGTCCGCACGCTCATCCGATGCTCCCCGATGCGCGCCGAATGCGGCGGCACCGGTCCGGCCGCCCACCGGCGGTACTGCGCGAACAACCACCGCTGCTGGTGCGGCGTGAGCCACCCGCGGACCAGCGCCGCGCCGTCCGGGAGCTCGGGCGGCGGCCGCCCCAGATCGTCGTCGCCGAAGAGCGTGTTCGGGCTCCCGTTCACGCGGCACGCTCCAGCGTCAGCAGTGCCGTCTTCGCTTCGACGCCCCCCAGATAGCCGCCGAGGCTCCCGTCGGCGCGCAGCACCCGATGGCATGGGACGACGACGGGCAACGGGTTGGTGGCGCATGCGGTGCCGACCGCGCGCACGGCCCCCGGGTTACCCACCGACTCGGCGACCTCCCGGTACGACTGCGTGTGCCCGTACCCGATGTGCGGCAGATACCGCTGCACCGTCTGCCGGAAGCCGGACGACAGCCGGAAGTCCAGCGCCACGTCGAACCGCCGGCGCCGGCCGCGGAAGTACTCGTCCAACTGTGCTGCGACGGCGTCGAGCCGACGCGGCGCGCGAAGTATCCGGGAACTCACCTTCGCGGCCAGAACGTCCAGCACCGCGTCGAAGTCCTCGCTCTCGAACGCGATGCGGACCAATCCGGCCTCGGTGGCGGCCAGGAGCAGCGGCCCGACCGGGGTGTCGACCGTCCGATACGCCACGTCCAGCAGCGCGTTCTCGTCAGCGGCTGTCGTGAGCCGGGCGTGCAGCCGGCCGAGGTCGTCCGGTGCGACCGGGAACAGGTCCGTCATCGCGGGCCTCCCTTCTCCGAGCAGATATCGGTGGTGCCGTAGGTCTTGCGCAGGGATCTGATCCCATCGGCGGCGGCGCGCCGGACCGCCGCGGGCGTTCCGCCGATGATCTCGGCCGTCTCGACGTGACTGAGCCGAGCGAGGTAGTGGTAGCCCACCGCCAGACGCTGCCGGGGCGGGAGGTCGGCGACCGCGTCCCACACGTCCGCGTCCCCGGTTCCCGGCAGCCCGTATTGCGACTCCCGTTCGGGCACCTCGTCGATCGGCACCGCGTTCCGCGCACGTGCCCGGATGACGTCGATCGCCTTCCGTTGCGCCACCCGGACCAGCCAGGCTTCGACGTCGGTGCCCTCCTCCAGATCCGGCCACGCTCGCAGCGCCGCCAGAAAGGTCTCCGACCACGCGTCGTCCGCATCCGGGCCGGCACCGAGCACACCGCGGCACACGCGCAGCACAACGGCTCCGTGCTGCGCGACGATCCGGTCGAAGGGCTCCCTCATCGTGGATCGTCAGAACAAGCGGGCATCGGACACCTCCGGCGGTTCTTCGATCTCCAGCAGCCGACGTTTGCGATCCAGCCCGCCGGCGTACCCGGTGAGCGAGCCGTCCGCGCCGATCACGCGGTGGCACGGAATGATCACGCTGATCGGATTGCGGCCCACGCACTGACCGACGCGCTGCGCCAGGCGCGGGTTGCCGAGCCTGCGCGCGAGCTCACCGTACGTCGTCGTCTCCCCGTACGGGATCTCTCTCAGCATCGCCCACACCCGTTCGGAGAAATCGTCTCCGGAGGTCGCGATCTCGACGTCGAACTCACGCCGGTCGCCGGCGACGTACTCGTCGAGTTCCCGGGCCGCCTGGACGAACACCGGGTCGTCGGCGGCGGTCGGCTCCCCGTACTCCGTTTCGGGCGGCAGATGCCAGTGGTGGGGGAAGTAGACGGCTGTCAGTGCCGAGCCGTCGGCGACCATGGTCAACCGGCCCAGTTCGGTGTCCACCACCGCGTGTCGTCTCGTCATCGCACTCACCTCGCTTTCCATTCATAGAGCAGACGTTCTGGCGACGCCGAGTGTGAGGTCCCAGTGGCGTCGATCATGTGTGTCGTACCGGTAAGGTGTCGAGCGCCATGTACACCACCGACGACGCCCGCGACTTCGAACTCGATCCGCGCCCGGCACGAGTGGTCGCCTTCGGGTCGCAACTGGTCTTCGGCTCCGTCGGTCTCAACGCGGCCATGCCCGTCTACGAAGAGGCCGGTGTCCGTTGTGCGGCCGTTCCCACACTCGTCCTGAGCAATCTCCCCCATTACCCGTCGGTGCAGACCGTCGAGGTCACGCCGGAATGGATCGACGCCGCCCTGCGCGACCTCGGCGCCACGGGCGCCCTGCGCGCGGTGGAGGCGATAGCCGTCGGCTATCTGGCGTCGCCGGGACAGGCGCACGCCATCGCCGCGTGGTACCGCTCACTCGACGAGCGCGAGCGTCCGCCGCTGATCCTCGATCCGACCTTCGGCGACTCGGACGTCGGCTTCTACACCGACCCCGCCGTCGCCCCGGCACTCCGCGACGCGCTGGTGCCGCTGGCGGCGGTACTCACGCCGAACCGATTCGAACTCGAGCACCTCGTCGGCCCCGAACACCCCGCCGGCCCCGAACACCCCGCTGGCGAAGCCTCGGATGAGGCCGACTCCGGCATCACCGGCCTGGCACGCAGACTCCTCCTCCCCGCCGGCCGCGCGCCCTCCGATCACTGCACCGTGATCGTGACGGGCGTGCACACCGACGCGGGCGTGATCGACAACCTCATCGTGACCGCCGACGAGCAGCGGACCGTGTCGGGCCCGGAGATCGCGACCTGGGCGAAGGGACTCGGCGACACCTTCACCGCCGCACTGGTGACCCGCCTCCTCACCGGCGACGACGTTCACGCCGCGGTCGCCGCCGCGGCGGCTCGCGTCCGGTACGCGATCGAACACCGGTGACCGAGCACCCGCTCGGCGAAAGCACCCAGACGGCGACCGCGTCGCACTAGGGTCGACACCGTGAGCCGCTCGAACAGTTCTCCGGCCGACGATCGCGTCACTGCGCGGGTCCTCGTCTACTCCGACGACTCCGGCACCCGCCGCCAGGTCCTCAGCGCACTCGGCGAACGCCTCCACCCCGACCTTCCCGATCTGGAGTACATCGAGGTGGCCACCGCGCCGATGGTGCTCGCTCACCTCGACGAGGGGACGGTCGATCTCGCGGTGCTCGACGGCGAGTCCGCGCCCACCGGCGGGCTCGGTCTGGCCAAGCAGATCCGCGACGAATACGACCCGTGCCCCCCGCTGCTCGTGCTCATCGCTCGCCGGGCCGACCGCTGGCTCGCCGACTGGTCGCGGGCCGACGCCACCGCCGATCTCCCGGTGGATCCGCTGGAGCTGCCGCGGACCGTCGTCGCGCTGTTGCGGTAGCCCTCGCCGACTCGCGACTTCACCGAGAAGTCCCACAGCACACGCAATTACGTGAGTAGGGTGTGGGTTGAGTCACAGATCATCTGGCACGTGATGGCCGTCTCGACCAGCACTGCGGAAGTGGAGGCTACGCCGGCATGAACGCTTACGGACCGATCCTCGTACTGGGTGCCATCGCGCTGGCGTTCGCACTCGTCTCCGTGGTCATCGCCTCCGTGATCGGCCCTCGCCGCCGCAACCGCGCCAAACTCGAGGCCTACGAATGCGGTATCGAACCGCTGCCCCCGACCGCCGGCGTCGTCCAGCGATTCCCGGTGAAGTACTACCTCACCGCGATGCTGTTCATCATCTTCGACATCGAGATCGTCTTCCTCTACCCCTGGGCGGTGGCCTCCGAGAGTCTCGGGTGGTTCGGGCTCATCGCCGTCGCCCTCTTCCTCGTCAACGTCTCAGTCGCCTACGCCTACGAATGGCGTCGCGGAGGACTCCGCTGGGACTGAGAGCACTGCGAACGAGCACGACCGAAGGAGGCGGGCAATGGGACTCGAAGAGCAACTCCCCGGCGGGTTCCTGCTGAGCACAGTCGAGAAGCTGGCGGGCTACATGCGCAAGGGGTCCCTGTGGCCCGCGACCTTCGGGCTGGCCTGCTGCGCGATCGAGATGATGGCCACCACAGCCGGCCGTTACGACCTCGCTCGCTTCGGCATGGAGGCCTTCCGAGCCTCTCCCCGGCAGGCCGATCTGATGATCGTGGCCGGACGCGTCAGCCAGAAGATGGCACCGGTTCTCCGCCAGATCTACGACCAGATGGCCGAGCCGAAGTGGGTCCTCGCGATGGGCGTCTGCGCGTCCTCCGGCGGGATGTTCAACAACTACGCGATCGTCCAGGGCGTCGACCACGTGGTGCCGGTCGACATCTACCTCCCCGGCTGCCCGCCGCGGCCGGAGATGCTGCTCAACGCGATCCTGATGCTCCACGAGCAGATTCAGCAGATGCCGCTCGGCGTCCACCGGGAGGAGGCGATCCGCGCCGCCGAGGCCGCCGCACTCTCCGCCCCGGCGACCATCGAGATGAAGGGACTGCTGCGATGAACGGCGAGGTGTCGCGGCCGCGGCCCGAGCACGAGGTGATCGGAGCACGACACGGCCTGTTCGGCGTCACCGGGACCGGCGACACATCGGGATACGGTCGCCTCGTCGCACCGATCACGCTGCCGGGCAACACGACCCGCCCCTTCGGCGGCTACTTCGACGAGATCCTCGACGAGTTGGAGACCGCGCTGGACCGCCGCGGCGTCCCGTTCGACGACGCCGTGGAGAAGACCGTCGTCGACCGCGGCGAGATGACGATCTTCGTGACCCGGGAGCACCTGCTGCCGGTCGCGGCCGCGCTGCGCGACGAGCCCGCCCTCCGCTTCGAACTGTGCCTCGGTGTCAGCGGGGTGCACTACCCCGACGAGGCCGGACGCGAACTCCACGCCGTGTACCCGCTGCGGTCGATCACCCACAACCGCCGTGTCCGGCTGGAGGTCGCGATACCCGACGCCGACCCGCACGTGGTCTCCCTGCTGCCGGTGTATCCGACCAACGACTGGCACGAGCGGGAGACGTACGACTTCTTCGGCATCGTCTTCGACGGACACCCGTCGCTGACCCGCATCGAGATGCCGGACGACTGGGAGGGCCACCCGCAACGCAAGGACTATCCGCTCGGCGGCATCCCGGTCGAGTACAAGGGTGCGACGATCGCGCCGCCCGATCAGCGGAGGCGGTACAACTGATGACCGGAGAATCCACGTTCACCGTCTCCGGCCGCGACTGGCAGGAGGTCGTCAGCGCGGTCCGCGAACGCGCGGCCGCCGCCCCCGACGACGAGCGGATCGTCGTCAACATGGGCCCGCAGCACCCGTCGACGCACGGGGTTCTTCGCCTGATCCTGGAGATCGACGGCGAGACCGTCACCGAGGCGCGGTGCGGAGTGGGTTACCTGCACACGGGAATCGAGAAGAACCTCGAGTACCGGACCTGGACGCAGGGGGTCACGTTCGTGACCCGGATGGACTATCTCTCGCCGTTCTTCAACGAGACCGCCTACTGCCTGGCGGTGGAGAAGCTGCTCGGCATCACCGACGACATCCCCGCGCGCGCGAGCGTGATCCGGGTGCTGCTCATGGAGCTCAATCGCATCGCCTCGCATCTGGTGGCTCTCGCGACCGGCGGCATGGAATTGGGCGCCGTGACGCCGATGTTCCTCGGCTTCGGCGCCCGCGAGACGATCCTCGACCTCTTCGAGGACATCACCGGACTGCGGATGAACCACGCGTTCATCCGTCCCGGCGGAGTGTCGCAGGACCTGCCCGACGGCGCCGAGGCGAAGATCGCCGCCGTCCTCGACGCGCTCGGCGCCCAGATCGGCGAGGTGGAGTCACTGCTCACCGACAACTACATCTGGAAGGCCCGGACCCAGGGCGTCGGCTACCTCGACCTCACCGGCGCCATGGCGCTCGGCGTCACCGGCCCGGTCCTCCGCGCCGCCGGACTACCGTACGACCTGCGTAGATCGGATCCGTACTGCGGCTACGAGAACTACGAGTTCGACGTCGTCACCGATACCGGCTGCGACGCCTACGGCCGCTACCTCATCCGCGTGGAGGAGATGAAGCAGTCCGTCCGGATCGCCCGGCAGTGCCTGGACGCCCTAGAGCCGGGACCGGTGATGGTGGCCGACCGCAAGCTGGCCTGGCCCGCCGACCTCGCCGTCGGCCCCGACGGTCTGGGCAACTCTCCCGAGCACATCGCCGAGATCATGGGGATGTCGATGGAAGCGCTGATCCATCACTTCAAGCTCGTGACCGAGGGGATGCGCGTGCCGTCCGGTCAGTGCTACGTCGCGATCGAGTCGCCACGCGGCGAGCTCGGTGTCCACATGGTCTCCGACGGCGGCACCCGGCCATACCGCGTCCACTTCCGCGATCCGTCGTTCACCAATCTGCAGGCCGTGGCCGCGATGTGCGAGGGCGGCCTGGTGGCCGACGTGATCACCGCGGTCGCCAGCATCGATCCGGTGATGGGAGGCGTCGACCGATGAATGAACCCGTCCGCCTGGAGTTGTCGGCCGGTCCGCCGGTCTACTCGACCGGAGTCCCGCACCCGCCGGTGGAGTTCGCCGGTCCCGAGCACTATTCGGCCGAGGACACCGCGGCACTGGCCAACGACGCGGCCACGATCATCGGCCGCTACCCGCAGTCGCGCTCGGCGCTGCTTCCGCTGCTGCATCTGGTCCAGAGTCACGACGGCTACCTCACCCGAGCCGGGATCGCCTTCTGCGCGGAGCAGCTCGACCTGACCGCGGCGCAGGTGGCGTCGGTGGCGACCTTCTACTCGATGTACCGCCGCGCACCCACCGGCGACTACCTGGTCGGGATCTGCACCAACACGCTGTGCGCGGTGATGGGCGGCGATGCGATCGCCTCCCGGATCACCGACGAGCTCGGCGTCCGCCCCGGCGAGACCACCGCCGACGGGCGGGTCACCGTCGAGCACGTCGAGTGCAATGCGGCCTGCGACCACGCGCCGGTGGTGATGGTCAACTGGGAGTTCTTCGACGACCAGACTCCCGAATCGGTGCAACAGCTCCTCGACGATCTGCGCGCCGGCGTGCCGCGATCGCCGACGCGCGGATCGGACACACTGTGCACGTTCCGCCAGACGGCACGCCTGCTGGCCGGCGTGGAGGAGGCGCCGAAATGATCGCAGTAAGCCTGCCCTCGTCCACCCCGGAACCGGCCCGCGTTCCGATACTCAGCAGACACTGGGACGAGCCGGAGTCGTGGACGCTGCGCAGCTACATGGGCCAGAACGGGTATCAGGGGCTCAAGGCCGCGCTGCGACTGTCGCCCGACGAGGTGATCGAGCAGGTCAAGGCGTCCGGGCTCCGGGGCCGCGGCGGCGCGGGCTTCCCGGTCGGCACCAAATGGTCGTTCATCCCGCAGGGCCCGGCACCCGGCGGCGACGGGACACCGCACTACCTCGTGGTCAACGCCGACGAGTCGGAGCCGGGCACCTGCAAGGACATGCCGCTGCTCCTGGCCTCGCCGCACACGCTGGTGGAGGGGGTGATCATCGCGGCCTACGCGATCCGTGCCCACCATGCCTTCATCTACGTGCGCGGCGAGGTGGCCGGCGTGGTCCGCCGCCTGCGCACCGCCGTCGAGGAGGCCTACGACGCCGGGCTGCTGGGCCGCGACGTCCTCGGGTCGGGCTTCGCGCTCGACCTGGTGGTGCACGCCGGCGCGGGCGCCTACATCTGCGGTGAGGAGACCGCGCTCCTCGACTCACTGGAGGGCCGTCGCGGACAGCCGCGACTGCGGCCGCCGTTCCCCGCCGTCGCCGGGCTGTACGCCAGTCCGACCGTCGTGAACAACGTGGAATCGATCGCCAGCGTGCCGTCGATCATGCGCAACGGACCGGACTGGTTCCGCGAGTTCGGAACCGAGAAGTCGCCGGGCTTCACCATGTACTCCCTCTCCGGCCACGTCGCCCGGCCGGGCCAGTACGAGGCACCGCTCGGGATCACCCTGCGCGAGCTGCTGGCGCGGGCCGGCGGCGTGCGCGCCGGTCACGAGCTGAAGTTCTGGACGCCCGGCGGGTCGTCGACTCCGATGTTCACCGCCGAGCACCTCGACATCCCGCTCGATTACGAAGGAGTGGGGGCCGCGGGCTCCATGCTCGGAACCAAGGCGCTGCAGATCTTCGACGAGACGGTGTGCGTGGTCCGCGCCGTCCTGCGGTGGACGGAGTTCTACGCACACGAATCCTGCGGGAAGTGCACCCCCTGCCGCGAGGGCACCTACTGGCTGGTGCAGCTGATGCGTCGCCTGGAGGCCGGCGACGCCACCGAAGCCGACCTCACCACGCTCACCGACGTCACCGACAGTGTGGTCGGCAAGTCGTTCTGCGCTCTGGGCGACGCCGCCGGTGCCCCGATCATGAGCTCGCTGACCCACTTCCGCGACGAGTACCTGGCGCACTTCCCGCACGACGGGCATCCGGGCGGCTGCCCGTTCGACCCCGAGAAGTCGACGGTCTTCGCGTCCGTGTCGCCCGAGTCCGAGGGAGGCGCGCGATGACCGCCGCGGCGACCGACCTGATCACCCTGACGATCGACGACGTCGAGGTCTCGGTCCCGAAGGGCACCCTCGTGATCCGCGCCGCGGAACTGATCGGCGTGGCGATTCCGCGCTTCTGCGACCACCCGTTGCTGGCGCCCGCCGGTGCCTGCCGGCAATGCCTCGTCGACGTGGAGGGCCAGCGCAAGCCGATGGCCTCGTGCACCATCGTCGCCACCGAGGGGATGGTGGTCCGCACCCAGCTCACCTCGGCCGACGCCCGCCGCGCCCAGGAGGGCGTGATGGAGCTGCTGCTCATCAACCACCCGCTCGACTGCCCCACGTGCGACAAGGGCGGCGAGTGTCCCCTGCAGAACCAGGCGATGTCGGCCGGACGGCCGCAGTCGCGCTACGGCGGCGTCAAACGGACGTTCACCAAACCGGTTCCGTTGTCGAGCGAGGTGTTGCTCGACCGCGAACGGTGCGTACTGTGCGCCCGGTGCACCCGCTTCTCCAACGAGATCGCGGGCGATCCGCTGATCGAGCTCGCCGAACGCGGCGCGTTGCAGCAGGTCAGCGCGTACGCCGACGAACCCTTCGAATCGTACTTCTCCGGCAACACCGTGCAGATCTGTCCGGTGGGAGCGTTGACGGGCACCGCGTATCGGTTCCGCTCGCGGCCCTTCGACCTGATCTCCTCGCCCAGCGTGTGCGAGCACTGCGCGGCCGGCTGCGCCCAGCGCACCGACCACCGGCGCGGCGAAGTGCTGCGACGGCTGGCCGGCGACGACCCCGAGGTGAACGAGGAGTGGAACTGCGACAAAGGCCGCTGGGCGTTCACCTACACCTCCCGGCCCGATCGCATCACCACACCGCTGGTGCGCGGCGACGACGGTGAGCTGCACCCGGCTCCGTGGTCGTACGCGCTCGCCGCCGCGGCGCGCGGCCTGAGTGCCGCGGGCAGTCGGACCGGAGTGCTCGTCGGCGGCCGCGCCACCGTGGAGGACGCCTACGCCTACGGCAAGTTCGCCCGCGTGGCGCTCGGCACCAACGACGTCGACTTCCGGATCCGCACCCACTCGGCGGAGGAGGATGACTTCCTCTCGGCACATGTGGCGGGCAGCGGGATCGGACTGACCTACGCCGAGCTCGAGCAGGCGTCGACGGTGGTCCTCGCCGGACTCGAACCGGAAGAGGAATGCCCGATCCTCTTCCTCCGCCTGCGCAAAGCGGTCCGGCGTCACGGTCAGGCGGTGCACACCGTCGCACCGTGGGCCAGCCCCGGTGCCGCCAAGCTCGGCGGCTCCGTCCTGCAGTGCGTGCCGGGGCGAGAGGCCGCGGTGCTGCGCGGCCCCCGCGTGCACGAACTGCTCTCCGCACCCGGCGCGGCGCTCCTGATCGGGGAGCGCCTCGCCGGGTGTCCCGGTGCGCTGACCGCCGCAGCCGAGGTGGCCGCCGCCACCGGCGCCAGACTGGCCTGGGTGCCGAGAAGGGCGGGCGAACGCGGCGCCCTCGACGTCGGTGCGGCGCCCAACCTGCTTCCGGCCGGCCGGCCGCTCTCCTCCGAACGGGCCCGGCGCGACGTCGCAGCGATCTGGGGTGTTCAACCGCAGGCAGCACCCGGCCGCGACACCGCGCACATCTTGAGTGCGCTCACCACCGGAGACCTGTCGGCCGCGCTCGTCGGCGGCGTGGAACTCGGGGATCTGCCGAGTCCGTCGGCGGGCGATGCGGCACTCGCGGCCGCCGGTTTCGTGGTCAGTCTGGAACTTCGCCGCAGTTCGGTCACCGCACACGCCGACGTGGTGCTCCCGGTGGCCGCCGTGGCCGAGAAGCCGGGCACGTTCGTCGACTGGGAGGGGCGCCCGCGTCCCTTCGACGTGGCCCTGCCGCCGGCGCAGTCGAACGGAGCCGCGCTGCCGCTCTCGGATCACCGCGTGCTCCACGCGCTCGGGCGGGAGATGGGTTTCGACCTGCGGTGCGACGAGCCGGGCACCATTCACCGCGAGTTCGCGGAGATCGGCGGCTGGACCGGCGAACGGCATCGGCCGGCGCCCGGACCGGCCGCCGAGCGCGGCGAGCCGCCGGCGCCGGAGGCGGGCCAGGCCGTGCTCGCGTCGTGGCGGATGCTCCTGGACTTCGGCCGCATGCAGGACGGAGAGCCGCATCTGGCGGGCACGGCACGGCCGGCCACCGTGCGGCTCTCGGCCGCCACCGCCGCGGAGATCGGCGCCGCCGACGGCGAGCGCGTCGTCGTCTCGACCGATCACGGGGCGATCGCCCTTCCCCTGACGGTCACGGATCTGCCCGACCGCGTGGTGTGGCTGCCGATGAACTCCCCCGGTTCGCGGGTCTGCCCGATACTCGAGGCGGAGCCGGGCGCGATCGTCACGATCGGGAGGGACGATCATGCCTGACCTGTCGAGCTTCGGACACGACGCCTGGTGGCTGATGCTGGGCAAGTCGGTCCTCATCTTCGTCTTCCTGGTTCTGACCGTGCTCGTCGCCATCCTCGCCGAACGCAAGATCATGGCGCGGATGCAGTATCGGATCGGCCCCAACCGGGTCGGCTGGCACGGGGCGCTGCAATCCCTGGCCGACGGTGTGAAGCTGGCACTCAAGGAAGGCCTCACCCCGTTCGGCGTGGACAAGGTGCTCTACCTCCTGGCGCCGATCATCTCGGTGGTCCCGGCCATCATGGCGTTCGCCGTGATCCCGATGGGACCCGCGGTGTCGGTGTTCGGTCATCACACACCGCTGCAGCTCACCGACCTGCCGGTCGGGGTCCTGTACGTGCTGGCGATGGCGTCGATCGGCGTGTACGGGATCGTCCTCGCCGGCTGGTCGTCGGGATCGACCTATCCGCTGCTGGGGGGACTCCGTTCCACCGCGCAGGTGATCTCCTACGAGATCGCGATGGGCCTGTCGTTCGCGGCGGTCTTCCTGCTCTCGCGCACGATGTCGACCTCGGAGATCGTCGCGGGCCAGGTCCACCACTGGTACGTGCTGCTGGTGCTGCCGTCGTTCGTCATCTACGCGATCTCGATGGTCGGTGAGACCAATCGCGCACCGTTCGACCTCCCCGAAGCGGAGGGCGAGCTCGTCGGCGGATTCCACACCGAGTACTCGTCGCTGAAGTTCGCGATGTTCATGCTCGCCGAGTACATCAACATGGCCACCGTGTCGGCGCTCGCGACAACGCTATTCCTGGGCGGCTGGCAGGCGCCGTGGCCCCTGTCGATCTGGGACGGCGCCAACTCGGGATGGTGGCCGCTGCTCTGGTTCGTGGGCAAGATGTGGGCCTTCCTGTTCGTCTTCTTCTGGCTCCGCACCACGCTTCCCCGACTGCGGTACGACCAGTTCATGGGTCTGGGATGGAAGGTCCTGATCCCGTTCGCCCTGGCCTGGGTGATGGTGGTCGCCGTGATCCGGGAGGCCACCCGTGACTCGTCCGAGTGGACGGCGGGGGTGATCCTGGCGGCCGCCGGTCTGGTCGTCGCGGCGGCGCTGCTGTTCACGATCGCGCGGGTGGTCGGCCGGCGTCCCGGGCCCGCGCCCGACCGTCCGGATCCCGCCGCCCAGTTCGATCCGATGGCGGGCGGGTTCCCCGTCCCGCCGCTGCCGGGCCAGGTGCTGCCCGATCCCATGCTTCCGCGCTCGACGTCCAAGGAGGCCCCTCATGTCTGATTCCAGACTCCCCGACGCTCTCGCCGGCTTCGGCGTCACCTTCTCCGGCATGTTCCGCAAGACGATCACCGAACAGTATCCGGAGCAGAAGGAACCGACCGCCCGGCGCTACCACGGCAGACACCAGCTCAACCGGTACGCCGACGGACTGGAGAAGTGCATCGGCTGTGAACTCTGCGCGTGGGCGTGTCCCGCCGACGCGATCTACGTCGAGGGCGCCGACAACACCGACGACGAGCGTTACTCTCCCGGTGAGCGCTACGGGCGCGTGTACCAGATCAACTACCTGCGCTGCATCGGATGCGGACTGTGCATCGAGGCCTGCCCCACCCGCGCGCTGACCATGACCAACGAGTACGAGATGGCCGCGCCGACGCGCGCCGGAATGATCTACGAGAAGGACCAGCTGCTGGCTCCGATGGAACCGGGGATGAGGCCCACGCCGCACCCGATGGCCGAGGGAACCCGCGCGGAGAACTACTATCGCGGCGACGTGGGGCCCGACGCATGACGTCGATGCTGGCCGAGGAACTCGTCCGTACCTCCGGCACCGAGGCCGTCACCTTCTGGGTGCTCGGCGCGGTGGTGGTGATCGGGGCGCTCGGGGTGGTGCTGAGTCCCAAAGCCGTCTATTCGGCCGTCTTCCTCGCGATGACCATGATCGTGCTGGCGGTCTTCTACGTGATGCAGGGCGCTCTCTTCCTCGGTGTGGTGCAGGTGGTGGTCTACACCGGCGCGGTGATGATGCTGTTCCTGTTCGTGCTGATGCTGATCGGAATCGACTCCTCGGAGTCGCTGGTGGAGACCATCCGGGGCCAGCGATTCGCGGCCGCGGGGCTCGGCCTGGGCTTCGCCGTTCTGCTGATCGCCGCGATCGGCACCGCCTCGCTGGCGACCTTCGCCGGCGCCCCCGATCACAGCCACTCCGCCGCGCCCGGCGGCGGCAACGAGAACATCCGCGCGCTCGCCGAACTGATCTTCGGCCGCTATCTGTGGGCCTTCGAGCTCACCGGCGCACTCCTGATCACCGCCACCCTCGGAGCGATGGTCCTGGCGCACCGCGAGCGCTTCGGTCCGCGCCGCGGGCAGCGCGAGCGGTCGGTGGAGCGCTTCAAGAACGGCGGTCACGTCACACCGCTGCCTCCGCCCGGCGTGTACGCGCGGCACAACGCCGTCGACGTTCCGGCGCGCGAGCCGGACGGATCGCCGTCGAAGCTGTCGGTGAACGCGACGATCACCGCGCGGGAGATCGACGCCGCGCGGGAGGCGGAGTCCGATCCGGCGCTGGAGGACCGATGACGTTGGAGGAACGCCGATGAACCCGGCCAACTACCTGTATCTCTCGGCGCTGCTGTTCGCGATCGGCGCCTCGGGCGTCCTGCTTCGACGCAACGCGATCGTGGTGTTCATGTGCATCGAGTTGATGCTCAATGCGGGCAACCTCTCGTTCGTCACCTTCGCCCGCATGCACGGCAGCCTCGACGGTCAGGTGATCGCCTTCTTCACGATGGTCGTCGCCGCCGCCGAGGTGGTGGTGGGACTGGCGATCATCATGATGATCTTCCGCACCCGCAGGTCGGCCTCGGTCGACGACGCCGACCTGTTGAGGCGGTGAACCGATGAGCCACGATCTCACCAGCGCCCTGCTCTGGCTGATCCCCGGACTGCCCGCCCTCGGCGCGGCCGTCCTGCTGATCGCCGGCCGCCGCACCGACCGCTGGGGCCACCTCGCCGCCACCGCGCTGGTGACGGTGTCGGCGGTGCTCGGAATCGCGATGTGGATCGGCATGATCGGGCGCGACGGCGGGGCCCGCACAGTGACCAGCGGAAGCTACCGGTGGATCACCGCCGGTGATTTCAGCGTCGACGCCGCGCTGCGCCTGGACCAGCTGTCGATGTGCTTCGTGCTGCTGATCACCGTCGTCGGCGCGCTGATCCACGTCTACTCGATCGGCTACATGAGTCACGAGCCCGACCGCCGCCGGTTCTTCGCATACCTCAACCTGTTCGTCGCGGCGATGCTGATCCTCGTGCTCGCCGACAGCTACCTCGGGCTGTATCTGGGCTGGGAGGGCGTCGGTCTGGCGTCGTACCTGCTGATCGGCTTCTGGCAGCACAAGCCGAGTGCCGCGACGGCGGCCGAGAAGGCCTTCGTGATGAATCGGGTGGGCGACATCGGCATGGTGATCGCGCTGGCCGTCATGTTCGCGACCTTCGGCTCGGTGAGCTTCGACGGTGTCTTCGGCTCGGCGGCCACCGCGAGTGAGGCGACGCTGACAGCGATCTGCTTCATGCTGCTGCTCGGCGCGTGCGCGAAGTCGGCGCAGGTGCCGCTGCAGGCCTGGCTCGGCGACGCGATGGAGGGCCCCACCCCGGTCTCGGCGCTGATCCACGCGGCGACCATGGTGACCGCGGGCGTCTACCTGATCACCCGGTCGGCGCCGCTGTTCGATCTGGCTCCGCACGCGCAGACCGCCGTCGTGGTCGTCGGCGCGGTGACCCTTCTCTTCGGTGCGATCATCGGCTGCGCCAAGGACGACATCAAGAAGGCGCTCGCCGCCTCCACTATGAGTCAGATCGGCTACATGGTCCTCGCGGCCGGACTCGGGCCCGCCGGGTACGCCTTCGCGATCCTGCATCTGCTCACCCACGGATTCTTCAAGGCCGGACTGTTCCTCGGGTCCGGCTCGGTGATGCACGCGATGAACGACGAGACAGACATGCGGCGCTTCGGAGGGCTCCGGGCCGCCATGCCGATCACGTTCGTCACGTTCGGGTTCGGCTACCTCGCGATCATCGGCGTCCCGCCGTTCGCGGGTTTCTACTCCAAAGACCACATCATCGAGGCCGCTTTCGGTGACGGCGGTGTTCGCGGATGGCTGCTGGGCGGGGTGGCCGTCGTCGGCGCGGGAGTCACCGCCTTCTACATGACGCGCGTGATGGTTCTGACCTTCCTCGGTGAGAAGCGGTGGGCACCCGACGCCAAGCCGCATGAGGCGCCGCGGTCGATGACCGGGCCGATGATCGTGCTGGCGGCCGGCTCCCTGCTCTCGGGCGGTCTGCTCGCGATCGGCGGCTCGCTCGCCGACTTCCTCGCGCCGGTGGTCGGCGCCGCCCCCGAGGAGAGCGGTCCGCTGCCCGCCTGGTCCGTGACCGTGATCGTGCTGGCCGTAGTGGTGGTCGGCGCGGCGATCGCCTGGCGTCAGTACGGGCGGGGTGATGTCCCGGAGACGGCACCGGCCGACGTCTCGGGTCTCACCGTCGCGGCGCGCGCCGACCTGTACGGCGACGCCTTCAACGAACGGGTCTTCGCGATCCCCGGTGCCCGGCTCACCGCCGGGCTGGTACGGGCGGAGGACCGTGGTCTCGGCGCGGTGCCCGCGGGGGTCGGAGCCGGCGTCACGGGACTGTCGGTCCTGGCCAGGCGCGGACAGAACGGCTTCGTCCGGTCGTACGCCCTCTCGATACTCGCGGGCACCGTCGCGGTGGCCGCCCTGACCCTGGTGGTGAGCGCGCTGTGACGAACTCCGGAACCGTTCCGTGGCTCACCGTGCTGTGGCTGCTGCCCGCGGTGGCCTCGCTCGTGGTGATGCTCCTGCCCGCCGGCCGGGCCGCCGACGCCCGCCGGGTCTCGCTCGGGGCGTCGCTGCTCACCCTCGGCTGGGCGGTCGTCGTCGCCACCCGATTCTCGTCCGGCACCGGCGGCTACCAACTCACCGAGGACGTCAGCTGGATCCCGGCGTTCGGCGCCCACTACAGCCTCGCGCTGGACGGGGTCGGGCTGGCGCTGATCCTGTTGACGACGGTGCTGACACCGATCCTGCTGCTCGCCGGATGGCGCGACGTGAGCGATGCCGGCAATCGCCGGGTGCACATCTACGTGGCGCTGATGCTCGCGGTCGAGTCGATGGTGCTGATGAGCTTCGTCGCGACCGATGTACTGCTGTTCTACATCTTCTTCGAGGCGATGCTGGTGCCGATGTACTTCCTCATCGGCGGTTTCGGCGCCGCTGACGAGGGACGCCGGTCGCGGGCGGCCGTCAAGTTCCTGCTCTACAACCTCTTCGGCGGGTTGATCATGCTGGCGGCGTTGATCGGGCTGTACGTGGTGAGCTCCCGGTCGGGTCTGGGTCCGGACGGGGCCGGGACATTCAGCTTCTCCGACCTCGCCGTGGCCGCGTCCGCCGGTGGCCTCGACGCCTCCCAGGCGACGCTCGACCTGCTCTTCCTCGGATTCTTCTTCGCCTTCGCGGTCAAGGCACCGCTGTGGCCCGTGCACACCTGGTTGCCGGACGCGGCGGTGTCGACCACGCCCGCGGTCGCGGTGATGATGATGGCCGTCATGGACAAGGTCGGCACCTTCGCGATGCTGCGGTTCTGCATCGGTCTCTTCCCCGACGCGTCGGCCCGGTTCGCACCGTGGATCTCCGCGCTCGCCGTCGTCAGCATCGTCTACGGAGCGCTGTGCGCCATCGGGCAGCGCGACGTGATGCGCCTGATCTCGTACACCTCCATCTCACACTTCGGGTTCATCGTCCTCGGCGTCTTCGCCCTCACCGGGCAGGGACAGTCCGGCTCGGCGCTGTACATGGTCAACCACGGTCTCTCGACGGCCGCGCTGTTCCTGGTGGCGGGATTCCTGGTGAGCCAGCGGGGCAGCTCGCTGATCGCCGATTACGGCGGGGTGCAGAAGCTCGCCCCGGTGCTGGCAGGCACGTTCCTGGTGGCCGGTCTGGCGACCCTCTCCCTTCCCGGACTGGCGCCGTTCGTGAGTGAGTTCCTGGTCATCGTCGGCACCTTCACGCGGTATCCTGTCGCCGCGATCGTCGCCGCGTCGGCCCTGGTGCTGTCGGCGGTCTACATCCTGTGGACGTATCAGCGCATGATGGGCGGACCCGAACGGCTCAGCGCCACGGTCGACGCCGGAGCGCAGGTGCCGATACGGGATCTCGATCTGCGGCAGAAGGCGGTCGTCGCGCCGTTGATCGTCGGACTGCTGGTGCTCGGTTTCTTCCCGCGGCTGGTGCTGGACTACATCGATCCGGCGGTGTCCCCGGCCCAGATCAGCACCCCGGCCGTCAGTGCCGGTGAAGGAGGTCATCGATGACCCTCGCGAGTGCTCTCGACGCTCACAGCATCGACTACTTCCGGCTCTCCCCCATGCTGATCGTCTTCGGCGCCGGAGTGATCGCGGTCCTGGTGGAGGCCTTCGCTCCGAAGCAGCGGCGCTACCGTGCCCAGCTGTGGCTGGCCGGAGGCGCCCTGGTGGCGGCCTTCGTGGCGCTGATGTTCGTCACCGCGTCCTTCATGGCGGACGGCGCCTCGGTGGCGATGTCCGGTGCCGTGGTGATCGACGGTCCGGCGCTGCTGCTGCAAGGTGCGGTGCTGGTGGTTTCGCTGGGCTCGATCGCGGTTATGGGCGAGCGCCGGCTCGACCGGGTGTGGGCGCCGCTGGAGGTGCGCACCGCGGCGGGCGAGCGCATCGCGGTCGGCGGGTCGAGCGGCGACGCCGCCGACGCCGATCTCCCCGCCGACGCCTTCACTCCCTCCGGCGCCACCGTTCCCGGCTCCCCCGACGAACTCGTCGCCGGGCGCGCGGGGGCGATCACCACAGAGGTCTACCCGCTCGCACTGCTCGCCGTCGGCGGAATGATGCTGTTCGGCGCGTGCGGCGATCTGCTCACCATGTTCATCGCGCTCGAGGTGCTGTCGCTCCCGCTGTACCTGCTGTGCGGACTCGCACGGCGACGCCGGCTGCTGTCGCAGGAGGCATCGCTCAAGTACTTCCTGCTGGGTGCGTTCTCGTCGGCGATCTTCCTGTTCGGCGCCTCGTTCGCCTACGGCGCGACGGGATCGCTGTCGCTGTCGGCCATCGGCGACGCCGTCGCGGGCGGTGAGCTCGAACCGGCCGCCGACCGCACGCTCGCGGTGCTCGCGGTGACCCTGCTCGCCGTCGGACTGCTCTTCAAGGTGGGCGCGGTGCCGTTCGGCTCGTGGGTACCCGACGTCTACCAGGGCGCTCCGACTCCGGTCACCGCGCTGATGGCCTCCGCGACCAAAGTGGCGGCGTTCGGCGCACTGCTGCGGGTGCTCCACGTATCGTTCGGCGCGCTGGAGCCGCAGTGGCGGCCCGCCCTGTGGGCGGTCGCGATTCTCACGATGGTGGTCGCGACGCTCATGGCCGTCACCCAGGGCGACCTGAAGCGGATGCTCGCCTACTCCTCGGTGAGCCACGTCGGTTTCGCGCTGGTCGGGGCGATCACGATGTCGCAGGCCGGCGTGGCCGCCACGCTGTTCTACGTCTGCGCCTACGCGTTGTCTGCTTTCGGTGCTTTCGCGCTGCTGTCGGTGGTCCGCGACGGCGCCGGGCGCGAGAGCACCGAGATCGCCTCGTGGGCCGGGCTCGGCCGCAGGCGACCCCTGGTCGGGGCGATGATGTCGCTGTTTCTGCTCTCGTTCGCCGGCATCCCGCTCACCAGCGGATTCATCGCCAAGTTCGCGGTCTTCGGCGCGGCCGGCGACGACGGCGCCTGGCCGCTGGTCATCGTCGGCGTCCTCTGCAGCGCCGTCGCCGCGTACTTCTACATCCGGGTCATCGTCGCGATGTTCTTCTCCGATCCCCCGCAGGATGCTCCCGAGGTGGTCACTCCGAGTCTGCTGACCTCGGTGCCGATCGCGCTGTCGGCGGCGCTGACCCTCGTACTGGGTCTGTTTCCCCAGTGGCTACTCGACCTCGCGACCTCCGCCGCCGCGTTCTACCGAGGCTGACTCAGCGCCGCCGAAGGCCGTCGCACCGGTGCCACTGACTGCGAGCTCGATCCGCTTCCTCAGGTCGTCCGAGCCGAGATCGTCGAGGTCGTCGAGACGTCGCCACATCACCTCGGTCATTTCGCCGTCGGACGGCACTGGGTCGCCCGACCGCCAGCGGCAGCGGAACGTCAGATCGAGGTAGTCCACCTGGTCGCCGTTCACGTGCGTGCGCCGGGGCAACTGGTGCACCCACGCCAGCCGCTCCACCTCGATGTCGACTCCCGCCTCCTCCAACGCCTCCCGCCGCGCGGCCGTCGCGGGTTCCTCACCGGGATCGACGATCCCGGTGATGGGCGCCAGCGCGCCGTTGTCCGACCGACGTCCCAGGAGAACCCGTACTTCGTTCGCGTCCTCCCGCAGGATCACGGCGGTCACACCGATCAGCACCAGCGGGTCATGACCGATGTGCTCGCGCAGCTTCAGGACGTACTCGGGGGTCGGCATGAGCGTCAGGCTACGCGCGCTCGATTCCCTTCTCCGCGGCGATCGCGTCGATCCGCTGCGCCAGCGCGACGTCGAAGGAGGTCAGCTGACCGACGCTGTGCGTCACCAGCCGGAAGGCCACCGTCGGATACCGCAGGTCGACGTCGGGGTGATGACCGGCCTCCTCGGCCGCCGCCACCACGGCGGTCACCATCTCCAGACCGCGGACCATGTTGCCCGGCCGGTACTCGGCCACGAGCATCCCGTCGTCGACGGTCCAGGCATCGGGGGTCTGGGCGAGCGCCTCCGCCTGGGTCACGGGCTCCGGTTTCTGCGTCATGATTCATCCTCCTGTCACCGGTGACACGTCGACGCAGGGCACCGGACGCGGATGCGCCGGATCCAGGGCGTTGAGTACCAGCGCCGCGCTGCGTCTGTTCGACGTGATCGACATGTGGTCGGAACGGTCGCGGGAGCAACCGTCCTGTACGACGATGTTGCGCACCCGAGTGCCGGGCGGACCGTCGAGCAGCCCGGCGGTGTACGGCGTCACGATCTCATCGTCGCGGGTCACGATGTTGGTGTAGGCGACGCCGGGCAGATACGGCGTCGGCTCGCGGACGGCTCTGTTGAAATCGAGATCCTTCGGCGGCGACGAACACTCCGGGCAGGCCGGCCGCACGGGTTCGGCGATGCCGAGGCTCCGGCGGAACGACGCGATCGCCTCACCGCGCGCATCGTCGTCGTCGGGGCCCTGCCGCCAGTACGGCGCGAGGGAGACGTAGTGCGCCACCTCTCCCCGGCCGCCGAGGTACTTCATCCAGTACGTGGGGATCTCGGTGCCAAGCGAGTGCCCGACCAGATCCACCTGGTCCGCGCCGGTGGCGGCCCGCACGCGGTCGATGAATCGCTTGACGTCCCAAGCACTGTCGAGCTTGGGACCGAGGCCCCCGAGCGCGGAGACCGGCCAGACTCGCGCGAGCGCACCGTAGGTCGGGGCGAAGACGCAGTAGCCGTCGTTCTTGAGTACCGGAGCCAGTGTGGCCCAATTGGTCTGGCGGCCGCCGCCGCTGCCGTGCAGCAGCACCACCGGGTGCGGGTGACGCGGCGTCGGTCGGCACGAGAAGTTGTTGGTGCCCGGCAGCGAGCCGCCGGGGTTCGCCAGCTCGGCGCGGATTCCGGCGAGGAAGTCGTACGGGACCGGCAGCCGGGCCGGAGCCGCGGTCGCGGTTCCGGGGACACAGGCCAGCGCGACGAGGAGAATCAGCAGTGAAAGCCGCGCCGCCACCGTCTCAACTCCTCGCGGCGGCCAGGTAGTCGTCTTGGAAGATGCCCATCCGCGTGGCGTCCCGGTAGGCGCCGTCGGCGAAGAACTCTCGGCGCAGCACCCCCTCGACGACGAACCCCGCCTTCTCGTACACGTGGATGGCCGCGGCGTTTTCGGTGTCCACCAGCAGGTACACCTTGTGCAGGTTGAGCGAGCGGAATGCGAAGTCGAGCGCCGCGCGCGTCGCCGCGCCGGCGTATCCGCGTCCCTGCTCGCCGGGCGCGATGATGATCTGGAATTCGCAGTTGCGGTGCACCTGGTCGATGTACACCAACTCGACCAGCCCCACCCGGCGTCCGGCGGCGTCGACGATGAAGCGGCGCTCACGGTCTCCGCACCGCTGCTGCCGGACGAATGTCTCCTCGAGGTCGGTGATGGTCACGTGCGCCGGCTCGAACCAGTAGCGCATCACCTCGGGATCGTTGAAAAGGCCGTGGACGAACTGCAGATCGGCCCGTTCCAGTGCCCGGAGCCTCGGCGCTGCGAAGGTCTCCGGAGTCGTAGCGTCACCCATGTCTGAGACCCTACTGCGACGCGGCCCGGCGCGGGAGTGCCGGATGCCCGACTCAGGGTGTCCGGGTCAGATGTCGTCGAACGACCCGCCGCGTCCCCTGCCCGCCGCGAAACGCTGCGCGCCGCCGACACCGTCCGCACGCAGCGAGGTCATGCCGATCGCGAACTCCCGGCGCAGCGCGGCCTCCTCGGAGTCCGCCCACTGTGCGCGGGCCGAGCGACGGTCGCCGCGCATGCAGGTGGCGGGCATGCGCGCGATGTCGTGGGCGAGCGCAACCGCCGCCTCGCGTGCGGTCCCCGCCGGGACCACGCGGTTCACCAGACCGAACGTCAGCGCGCCTCCGCGGCGTCGACGGGACGGCCGGTCAGGATGAGGTCCATCGCACGGCTGTGTCCGATCAGGCGCGGCAGGCGGACCGTTCCGCCGTCGATCAGCGGTACGCCCCACCGGCGGCAGAACACGCCGAACGTGGCGTCCTCGTCGGCGACCCGGAGATCGCACCACAGTGCCAGTTCCAGCCCGCCGGCCACCGCGTGCCCGTTGATCGCGGCGACGACCGGCTTGTCGAGGTCCATCCTGGTCGGTCCCATCGGGCCGTCTCCGTCCGGCGTCAGCACATTGGTGCGCTCGGTGCCGACGGCCTTGAGATCGGCACCGGCGCAGAACGACGGACCGTCGCCCGCCAGCACCGCCACCCGGGCGTCGGAGGCCTCGAATTCGCGGAAGGCGGCCGCGAGTTCGCGCGCCATGCCGGCGTCGACCGCGTTGTGCCGTTCCGGCCGGGCCATGATCACCACCGTCACGTCGCCGTCGCGCTCCACCCTGACGTCGTTCATCACTGCACTCCTTCGCCGGAAACCCCGATCTTTTGGGGAGTTCGGCGTTCTGTCAAGGCGACCGCGTGACAGGCTGGCCGATATGCGCGATGTCGTCATCTGTGAACCCCTCCGCACTCCGATCGGCAGGTACGGCGGTGCCCTCAGATCGCTGTCGGCGGCCCGGCTGGGCGAGATCGCGCTCCGCGCACTGATCGAGCGCACGGGTCTGGACCCGGAAGCCGTCGACGACGTGGTGCTCGGCAACGTGTACCCCACCAGCGAGGCCCCCGCCATCGGACGCGTGGTCGCACTCGACGCCGGACTGCCGGTGACGGTGCCCGGCGCGCAGGTGGACCGCCGCTGCGGTTCCGGTCTGTACTCGGTGATCATGGCCGCCATGCAGGTGGCCACCGGCGCGTGCGGCTTGGCCGTCGCCGGCGGAACCGAGTCGATGAGCAACGTCCCCTTCTACAGCACCGACATGCGCTGGGGCGTGCGCGGGCCTGGTGTGATGCTGCACGACGGCTTGGCGCGCGGGCGTGTGACCGCGGGTGGGCGCCATCACCCGGTCCCCGGCGGCATGCTCGAGACCGCTGAGAATCTCCGCAGGCGGTACGGGATCTCCCGCACCGACCAGGACGCCCTCGCCGTCGAATCGCATCGGCGAGCGGTGGAGGCACAGCGGTCCGGCGTGTTCGCCGAGGAGATCGTGCCCGTCACGGTTCCCTCGAAGGCGGGCGACATCGTCGTCGACTCCGACGAACATCCCCGTGCCGATACGACGATGGAGACCCTCGGGCGGCTCCGGCCCATCCTGGCCGCCTCCGACCCCGACGCGACGGTCACCGCGGGCAATGCCAGCGGGCAGAACGACGCGGCGGCGGTCTGTCTGGTGACGCACCCCGAGCGGGCGCAGGAGCTGGGTCTCGAGCCGATCGCACGCCTGGTCTCGTGGTCCGTCGCCGGAGTGGACCCGGCGTACATGGGCATCGGACCGGTTCCCGCGACCGGCGCCGCCCTCGCCCGCGCCGGGCTGTCCCTCGCCGATATGGATCTGATCGAACTGAACGAGGCCTTCGCCGCCCAGGCTCTCGCCTGCACTCGCGAGCTGGGTCTGGGAGCCGACGATGCCGCTCGGATCAACGTCCACGGTTCGGGCATCTCGCTGGGGCATCCCGTCGGCGCCACCGGGACCCGGATGCTCGGCACGCTCGCCCGCGAGCTGCGCCGCCGCGACGCCCTGTACGGTCTGGCCACCATGTGCATCGGCGGAGGTCAGGGGCTCGCAGCGATCATCCAGCGCGTCTGAGGGCTACCGGCCGATGTCGCCCGCGTTACCCGCGGATCACGGAGTTCTCGCATCGGCACCCCGCTCGCCGGTGCGTTCGACGCGTGGTCCAGCATTGCCGAATCCACGAACAGGAGAAGGCGATGCACCTCAGCGACCGGCAGATCACCCTGCGTTTCATGGCGGCCCCGACCGATGTCGCGACCCTCGGCGGCGGTGTCCGCGGCGGTCGGATCCTCGAATGGGTCGACAAGGCGGCCTACGCGTGCGCGGCGGCCTGGTCCGGCGGCTACAGCGTGACCGCCTACGTCGGGAACATCAGCTTCGGGCGGGACATCGATTCCGGCGACATCGTCGAGGTGACGGCCACTCTCATCCTCACCGGCCGATCGAGCATGCACATCGAATGCCGGGTGGCCTCGGCCGATCCGCGGCTCGGCGAGTTCACCGAGGCGAGTCGCTGCATCCTGGTGTTCGTCGCCGTCGACGACGACGGCACGCCGACACCGGTCCGTCAATGGCGGCCCGTCCTGCCCGACGACCTCGACCGCGCCGCGTACGCCGCCGAACGCACCGAGGTCCGCAATCGGATCACCGCGGCGATGGCCGGGGCCGACTACGGCGCGCCGTCGACCGCACCCGAGGCCTCCACCCGATTCCTCGCCGCCCCCACCGACGTCAACTGGGGCGGCAACACCCACGGCGGCCGGGTGATGGGCTGGATCGACGACGCCGCGTACCTCTGCGGGGTGCGGTGGTGCGGCGGCGAAGCGGTCACCGTCTACATGGGCGGCGTCCGCTTCTACGAGCCGATCCGCATCGGACAGGTGGTCGAGGTCAGCGCCCGTCTGATCCACACCGGCCGCCAGACCATGCATGTCTCGGTGCACGTCCACGCCCACTGGCCGCGCGACGGGCGGCAGACGCGCCGCCTCGCGGCCCACGGTCTGACGGTGCTGGCAGCGCTCGACGCGGACGGTGACGCCGCGCCGGCACCGACGTGGACGCCGAGGCTTCCCGGCGACGTCGCCCTCGACCGACACGCCCGCGAACTGATCGCGATCCGCGGCCAGCGGCGCCCGGCTCGCGAGCACCGGATGGTGGAGATCTGACACCTGGCGCGGGCCCGGCGCGCCGTGGCGTGCCGGCCCGGGATAATCGGTGCCATGACCGAATCCGCCGAGCAGAGCCGTCAGTACACCACCGCCGTCGCCGTCGAGGACTTCCGGCGCAACATCGCCGCCGTGCAGGCACGGATCGACGCCGCCGCGCGTCGGGCCGGACGTGATCCGGCTCAGGTGCAGCTCCTTCCGGTGTCGAAGACGGTGCCCGAGGAGCGGATCGTCAACGCCGTCGCCGCCGGCTGTCGTCGCCTCGGCGAGAACAAGGTGCAGGAGGCCAAGCGAAAGCACGGCGCCCTCGCCGACCTCGACGTCTCCTGGTCGGTGATCGGGCACCTGCAGACCAACAAGGCCAAGGACGTGGCCGCTTTCGCCGACGAATTCCAGGCGCTCGACAGCCTCCGCGTGGCCGAGGCGCTCGACCGCAGACTGCAGGCCGCGGGCCGCGGCCTCGACGTGTACGTGCAGGTGAACACCTCGGGCGAGGACAGCAAGTACGGGCTCGCGCCCGACGAGCTGCCTGCGCTGCTCAGGCAGCTGCCGAACTACTCCGCCCTGCGCGTTCGAGGGCTGATGACGCTCGCGGTCTTCTCCGACGACACCGCTCGCGTGCGCTCGTGCTTCCGGCTGCTGCGCGACCTCCGCGACCGGACCCGCGACGCCGACCCGGATCTCCTCGGCGACGGCGGACTCTCGATGGGCATGTCGGGCGATTACGAGGTCGCCGTCGAAGAGGGCTCCACCTGTGTCCGGGTGGGCCAGGCGATCTTCGGCGCACGGGCGACTCCGGACAGTATGTACTGGCCGGGCTGACCGCGGCCGGTCGCGTGGCTCAGGCCTCCCTGGCGCCGATCAACGCCTCCGAGATCACGCCGGTGGCCCGCCGGAGCGCGAGGACCGCCCGCTCCTGCAGTTCATCGTCCATCCGCGACGTCGGACCGGAGATCCCGACGGCCATCGGGGTCGGCGCCCCGGGAACCGCCATCGCGACGCAGCGGACGCCGAGTTCCTGCTCCTGTTCGTCCACCGAGTAGCCGTTCGAGCGCACCCGTTCCACCTCCGCGAAGACGCCGGAGAGGGAGGTGACGCTGTATTTCGTGGTCGCGGGCATGCCCGCCTGCGACACGAGCTTGAGGATCCGGGCGTCGTCGAGCTCTGCCAGAATCGCCTTGCCGACCCCGGAATTGTGCAGGTTGACCCGTCGTCCGACCTCGTTGTTGGTGCGCATGGTGTGCGGCGACGGCACCTGGGCGGTGTAGATGACCATGTCTCCGTCGAGGACCGCGAGGCTCGCGGTCTCCGACAGCTCGGCCACCAGCGCCTCCAGTACCGGATCCGCGACCGCGCCGAGCTGCCGGTTGGCGACCTCGCCCAAGCGGATCAGTCGAGGTCCGAGCGCGTACCGCTTGTTCGGCAGCTGCCGGACGTATCCGATGCCGACGAGCGTGCGAAGCAGCCGGTGGATGGTCGGCGGAGGCAGCGGCGACTCGCCGGAGAGGTGGCTGAGCGAGCACTCGCCGCCGGCTCGGCCGATCAACTCCATCAATTCGAATGCGCGCTCGACGGACTGCACGCCGCCCGTCTTGCTCTCGCTTGCCGCTGCGGCCACCGTCTCGCTCCTCAGGTCTGGGACACCAGAACTCTATCTTCCACCATGCGGAACACAAAGCGTCTCCACAATCCGTGTCCGCTTGTGTGAAGTGCACAATTCGCACTAGACTCCACAATGCGGAATTGCAATTCCGTATTCGACTGAAAGGGAGGGTGAATGACCAGCGGCTATCTCAGCGATTCCTTTCTGGCCGACGTCGACAGCCGATTGTCGGAGGCGGACGAGGACCTGGCACGCCGCTACCCCGGCGACGACGGTCGACGCCAGCCGGTCCACACCGTGTACGTTCCCGCCGACCGCTACGCACCCGAACTCCCGCGACAGTGGGGCGCCGCCGCACTGGACGCCGCGCGCGCGGCCGGCGGCCTCGACGCGGTCGCGGCGATGATCGGCCTCGGCGCCGCGCCCGAGTCCACACCGGAACGGCTCGCCGATCTCGTCGCGGCCAAACTGAGGTCCGAACCCATCGAGGACCTCCGTCTCGACTTCGAGGACGGATACGGCGACCGCGGTGACGCCGCCGAGGACGCCGACGTCGCATCCGCCGCCGCAGCGGTGCGCTCCGCGATCGACTCCGACGCGCTCCCACCGTTCATCGGCATCCGCTTCAAATGCTTCGAGGCTCCCGTCCGGCGCCGCGGGCTGCGCACGCTCGACGCCTTCATCGGCGCCTTGGCGGCCGGAGGGCCGCTGCCCGACGGCCTCACCCTCACGCTCCCGAAGGTCACCTCGGTGGACCAGGTGGAGGCGATGGTCCAGGTCGCGGCAGCGCTGGAACAGGCGCACGGCCTCCCGTCCCGGCGCATCCGGTTCGAGGTCCAGGTGGAGACGCCGCAGGCCGTCCTGGGCCCCGACGGCACGGCTCCGGTGGCGAGGCTGATCCATGCGGGCGACGGACGGGTCAGCTCACTGCACTACGGCACCTACGACTACTCGGCGTCGCTCGGCATCGCGGCGGCGTACCAGTCGATGGAGCACCCGGCGGCCGACCACGCCAAGAACGTCATGCAGCTGGCCGTCGCGGGCACCGGCGTTCACCTGTCCGACGGTTCCACCAACGTCCTGCCCGTCGGCGACGACCGGGAGCGGGCGGCGGCCTGGCGGCTGCACGCCCGACTCGTCCGCCGCCACCTGGAGCGCGGCATCTACCAGGGGTGGGATCTGCACCCGAACCAGCTCGTGACCCGTTTCCTGGCCACCTACGCCTTCTACCGCGACGGCTTCGCTCCCGCCGCCGCGCGTCTGCGGAACTACATGCACCGCATCGACTCCGGGATTCTCGACGAGCCGGCCACGGCCCGCGCACTCGCCGGTTTCATCGACCGCGGCGCCGTCTGCGGCGCACTCCCCGCCGACGATGTGGAAGCCGCCACCGACCTCCCGATGGAGACGGTCCGGGCCGTCGCCCTCGGTCGCATCACCACTCCGCTCGCCTGAACCGAACTCACACCCCACAGAGGAGACGTCGTGACCCCACCGCAGAAAGCGTCGTACTACACTCCCCGCGGCGGCCTGCCGCCGCAGACCGCGCTGCTCACGGATCGGGCCGTGGTCACCGAGGCGTACACGGTGATCCCCCGCGGTGTCCTCTCCGACATCGTCACGTCGGTCTTCCCCGAGTGGACCCGCACGCGCGGCTGGATCCTGAATCGGCCGGTCGCCGGCGGTTCCACCACGTTCTTCCAGGCCATCATGGAGGTCCAGCCCGGTGGAGGCGCCGACCGGCCCGAGCCGCAGCCCGAGGTGGAGGGTTTCCTGTTCGTCACCTCCGGCGTGCTGTCGGTGGTCGCCGGCGGACATGCGCAGACGCTCACCGAGGGCGGGTTCGCCTACCTCCCCGCGGGCAAGGCGTGGTCGGCACGCAACGACGCCGACGCCGACGCGACCTTCGTCTGGATCCGCAAGCGCTATCAGCCCGTCGACGGCCATGCACCGTCGGTCCGCTTCGGGAACGAGCGGGACATCGAACCGTCCGCGATGCCCGGCACCGACGGCAAATGGCGCACCACCCGCATGCTCGATCCGCAGGACCTCGCCTACGACATGCATGTCAACGTCGTGACCTTCGAGCCCGGCGCCACGATCCCCTTCGCCGAGACGCACGTCATGGAGCACGGACTCCTGATGCTGGAAGGCAAGGCCGTCTACCACCTCAACGGCGACTGGGTGGAGGTGCAGGAGGGCGACTACCTCTCCCTGCGCGCGTTCTGCCCGCAGGCCTGCTACGCCGGTGGGCCGTCGAACTTCCGGTATCTGCTCTACAAGGACGTCAACCGCCAGATCCTGCTCTGACTTCAGGCAGATCGTCTCCCCGCACTCCGCCCGGTACGCGTGCTCCCCCACCGCGTGCCGGGCGGTTCCATGCGTCGGTGGTCGGCGGATCAGATCTGGAACGGCCAGCCCACGACCTTCTTCTCACGCGGCGGTGCGTACGTGCGCACCTTGGAGGTCGACAGCCCCATGCGAACGAGCCCCTCGGCGATGGTGACCGCCGAACGCACGCCGTCGACGATGGGAACGCCGGTCGCGGCCCTGACCTTCTCCTCGAGCTCGGCCATTCCGCCGCAGCCGAGGCAGATCACCTCGGCGTGATCGCGCTCGACCGCTTCGCGCGCCTGCGCGACGATCGCCTCCACGGCACGCTCCGGGTCGGACTCCAATTCGAGGACGCCGAGGCCGGACGCCCGCACCGACGCGCAGCGCGTCGCGAGACCGGCGAGGCGCAGTCGGTCCTCGATCAGCGGAACGGTGCGGTCGAGCGTCGTGACGACCGAGTACTTGTGACCGAGGTACATGGCCGTCGAGGCGGCCGCCTCGGTGATGTCGACGACGGGCACGTCGAGCAATTCCTGGAGTCCCTCTCGGCCGTGTTCGCCGTAGCCGGCCTGGATGACGGCGTCGAAGGGCTCGGGATAGGACGTGATCGCATCCATGACGGCGATAGCGGCGAGGTACGACTCGAAGTTGCCCTCGCAGGAGTCCGCGCCGAAGCGCGGAGTGACGCCGACGATCTCGGTCCCGGGCGCGGCGACGGCCCGGGCGGACTCCGCGATCGCGTCGGTCATGGACTGCGTGGTGTTGACGTTGGCGACGAGGATCCGCACGGATTCGCTCCTTCGGGGGAATGGACGGGAATGGGGCGTGCCGGACGTCAGTGCGTGCTGGCGACGGCGATGGCCTCGCCGGAGACGTCGGCGAACGGTCCCTTACGATCGGCGACGAGCAGATAGAGGATCGCACCGACGGCGGCCCCGATGAACCACGAGTACTCCGAGACCACTTCGAAGGCCGGCACGAAAGCCAGGACGAGAGCGAACGCCGCCGTCGGGATCAGTGCGATCACCGCGCGGGGGTTGACGCCGCCCCGGTAGTGGTAGGCGCCGTCGGGGTCCTCGGTGAACAACTCGGGAACATTGACCCGCGATCGCCGGACCAGCCAGTAGTCGGCCATCACGATGCCGAACAGCGGGCCGAGCAGGGCACCGAGTCCGCCGAGGAAGTAATTGATGACCGCGGGCGAGTTGTAGAGGTTCCACGGCAGGATCACCAGACCGATGACCGCGGAGACCAGCGCCGCGCGTTGGAAGTTCAGCGTCTTGGGGAACAGATTGCTCAGCGCGTAGATCGGTGCGACGAAGTTCGCCATCATGTTGACCGCGACCGTCAGGATCAGCAGCGCGAGGCAGGCGAGCACCAGCAGGAACGTGTTCGGCACGGCCTGGACGATGTCGGCCGGCGATTCGATGACCCGGCCGTCGATCCGGAACTGCGCGCCGGCGAGGGTGATGACGATGCCGCCGAAGAGCAGCATGTTCAGCGGAATGCCGAAGAAGTTGCCCCGCACGATGGAGCCCTTCGACTTCGCGTTGCGGGTGAAGTCGCAGAAGTTGAGGACGAACGTGCCGTAGATCGCCACCCAGAGGCTGGCGCCGCCGACGATCTTGGCCCACATCTCACCGCCGGTGAGCGAGTCCGGCGTCGTCCACGCGATGGTCCAGTCGGCCTGGCTGAGCATCCAGACGGCCAGCGCGATCATGGTGATGAGAATGACGGGTCCGGCGAAGGCCTCGTACCGGCGAATCATCTCCATGCCGTAGCTGACGATCACCAGCTGGATCACCCACAGCGAGACGAACGAGATCCAGCCGAGGGTGGAGAGTCCGAGGAAACTGTTCGCATCGAGGTTCTGGGCCGACGGGATCAGCGCGACGATCAGGATGCGCAGCACCACCGACGCGAGGAAGGTCTGGATGCCGAACCAGGCGATGGCGACGGCGCCGCGGATGAGGGCGGGGATCTGCGCACCGCGGATGCCGAACGAGATCCGGCTCATCACCGGGAACGGGACGCCGGTCTTCTCGCCCATGAAGCCCGAGAGATTCAGGAGCAGGAACAGGAACAGTCCGCCGAGGCCGAGGGCCAGCAGGATCTGCCATCCGCCCAGGCCGAGCGCGAACAGGCCGATCGCGAACGCGTAGTTGCCGAGGCTGTGCACGTCGTTGGCCCACAGCGTGAAGATGTTGTACGCGCTCCATCGTCGTCCGGCCCGCTTGGTCGGAGCCAGATCGGCGTTGTAGAGGGCGGGACTCACGCATTCCGGCAGTCCCTGCTCGGTCCGCACGGCGACGTCGTCGAACGACACCGCGGACTCAGTGCGGCCGGCGGGGCCGGCGTCCTCGATCACTCCGGATGATTCGGTGCTCATGGCAGGACTTTCACTCGTCGCGGAGGACCTTGCCGCCAACCGCTGATTCCACTGTGTGGAATTAAGATTCCGTGGTTTTGAATATTTACGCCTACCGCTCGGTCAGATGTCAACCCCCGAGCACGTCGCACGCCCGCTGGGCGCCGTTCCAAAAAACGAAGATGTGATTCCACCATGAGGAATTACTCTGCGGTATTCTCTCCTCGACAGATCTGCCCGGCGACCACGTGGAGGAGCAGCCGCACATGAGTACCAGCCCGGAGAGCAACGAGACGGCGCAGTCCGTGTCCGCCGAGCCCGCGACCGCGTTCGATCTGGTCCTGCGCGGCGAGCAGATGTTGACGACGGCGGGGATCGTGGCCCGCGAGATCGGCATCCGCGACGGCCGCGTCACCGCGATCGAGCCGCTCGGCAGCGGCCTGCAGGGTGCCGAGGTCATCGAACTCGCGTCGAATCAAGTGATGATTCCGGGGCTGGTCGACACCCACGTGCACGTGAACGAGCCGGGTCGCACCGAATGGGAGGGCTTCGAGTCCGCCACCAAGGCGGCCGCCGCGGGCGGCGTCACCACGCTGATCGACATGCCGCTGAACTCGATTCCGTCCACCGTCACGGTCGAGGCGCTCAGCATCAAGCGGCGGGCCGCCGCGGGCAAGACCTACATCGACGTCGGCTTCTGGGGCGGCGCCATTCCCGGCAACGAGGGCGACCTCCGCGGGCTGCACGACGAGGGCGTCTTCGGTTTCAAGTGCTTCCTGCTGCACTCGGGCGTCGACGAGTTCCCGCATCTCACCGCCGACGAGATGGAAGCGGATATGGCGGAGCTGGCGAAGTACGACTCCCTGATGATCTTTCACGCCGAGGACTCGCGCGCGATCGACCACGCGCCCACCGCGGAGGGCAACCAGTACGCGAACTTCCTGGCCTCCCGCCCGCGCGGCGCAGAGAACGTGGCGGTCGCCGAGGTGATCGAGCGCGCCCGCTGGACCGGCGCCCGCGCGCACATCCTGCACCTGTCGTCCTCGGACGCACTGCCGATGATCGCCTCGGCGCGCCGCGACGGCGTCAAGCTCACCGTCGAGACGTGTCCGCACTACCTGACGCTGCTCGCCGAGGAGATCCCCAACGGCGCCACCGCGTACAAATGCTGTCCGCCGATCCGCGAGGCGTCGAACCGAGAGCTGCTCTGGCAGGGGCTGCTCGACGGCACCATCGACTGCATCGTGTCCGACCACTCGCCGTCGACGGTCGACCTCAAAGACGTCGAGGGCGGCGACTTCGGCGTCGCCTGGGGCGGCGTCGCATCACTGCAGCTGGGACTGTCGCTGATCTGGACCGAGGCCAAGCGCCGCGGCATCGATCTGCCGCAGGTGATGGAATGGATGTCGGCCAAGCCCGCGGCTCTGGCCGGGCTGACCAACAAGGGCCGCATCGCCCTCGGCTGCGACGCCGACTTCGCGATCTTCGAGCCCGATTCGGCGCAGGTGGTCGACGTCCGCAACCTGCATCACAAGAACCCGATCAGTCCGTACGACGGCCGCGCCCTGGCCGGCGTCGTCACGGGCACCTGGCTTCGCGGTCAGAAGGTCGACTTCGAGAACCCCCGCGGCCGGATGCTGCGCCGCGGAGACGTCTGATCCCATCACCTGGTCAGACAACGGAAAACGACTTCGCCGGCGAGGCACCACCTCGCCGGCGAAGTGCGTTGTGGCACAGCGAACTTCCAAACGCTTGTCGGCTGATCGGTCTAATCGTCCACCGGGCTCGCTGATATCCCCGAACAAGACATTGCCGACTCCTAAGATTCGTACGGTTTCCGCGCATTGCGCACACGCACATTCAGGAGCACGATGACCAACCAGCCACCCCTTCCACCGAATGGCCCCTACCCGCAGTATGGCCATCCACAGTATGGCCATCCACCCGTCGGCCCAGGGATGCAACCGCCCGTGCCGCCGGCCAAGCAGCGCAAGAAGTGGCCATGGATCGTCGGCATCGTCGTCGTAGTGGTGATCATCGCGGCGGCGATGAGCGGCGGCGACGACGACAAGTCCACTGACAAGACTGCGAAGAGCGCGGCGACCGTTTCCCAGCGAGCCGACACAGCGACCGCTGTCCCAGACGATGAAACGAACGAGAAGTCTGACAAGAAGTCGAAGGACGCGGGGCTCAACACTCCCGTCCGGGATGGCAAGTTCGAGTTCACTGTCACCGGTGTCGAGAAGGGCGTGCCCTCTGTGGGTGACAATCCCTACCTCACCGAGCAGGCTCAAGGGCAGTTCGTCATCCTGTCGGTCACAGTGAAGAACATCGGGAAGAAGCCCCAGTCCTTCTCTCCGACCGCCCAGAAGCTGATCGACTCCGAAGACCGGACATTCGAGCCCGACACGACAGCGCAGATCGCGCTCGGCGGGTCGGACATCACCGTCTGGGACAACATCAACCCGGGCAACGCAGTCGACGTCAAGCTCGTATTCGATATGCCGAAGGGCGCTGTTCCCGCAGCCGTGGAACTGCACGATTCGATGTTCTCGAATGGAGCCTCGGTGGATCTGGCCTAACCGCCTACACCACACGCTTCAGGCGGTCACCCGGGTCATCGCCCAGGTCCAGCACCTCGTTGAAGCCGTCGACGACGCACTCGGCGAATAATTCCGGCTCGGTGACGGCGGCGGCGTCGAAGTTCAGGCCGAGGCACGCCGTGCCGTTGTGCGTGATCATCGTGGCCATCACCGCGCAGCCGGGCAGCGGGCCGAAGGGGAACATCCGCTCCACGCGGGCGCCGGCGACGAACGTCTCCCACGGAATCCCCGGCACATTGCTGGCCTGCAGATCGTTCTGCGACGTGGTGCCGCTGAACTGCGCCAGCAGCGGGCCGGGCAGCCAAGCCGCCACCGGCCCGATGGTGTTGAGGATGTCGACCGCGGGCTCGGCGCGCGCCGCGCGGACCTGCTCCCGGATGGTCAGCACACGCTCGAACGGGTCGTCGATCCCGATCGGTCCCGCGAGCCGCCCGACGGCGATCCGGTTTCCGCCATCGGGATCGCCGGGTTCACGGACCGAGATGGGGATCGCGACGGGAATCGTGTCGACCACCGTCCCCATCCTCTCGTGGTACCGCCGGAAGCCGCCGATCAGGCCGCCGAGGTAGACGTCGTTGATCGACGCGCCGGTCGCCGAACTCACGGCGCGCAGCGCGGCGAAGTCCACCTCGAACGCACTGAACCGCCACGAGAGGCTGCGAGCCGCCAGCAGCGGTGATCCGGGCGGACTGATCATTCCGGCGACTCGCGGAACCGATCGGCCGTACCGAAGCACTCGGCGCAGGGTCCGCTTGGGATCACCGATCGCCCGGACTCCGGCGACGGCGAGTCCGGCCAGTTTCGGCAGCCGGCGGATCTCCTCTCCGATCTGGCGGCTCAGCACGTCGAGAGACGACAGATCCCCGGGTGCGGGGGCGGGCGGCTGCGGCTTGCCCGGTATCGGCTCGCGGCTGGTGGAATGCAGTTGCGCGAGAACGAGAATCGCACCGAGTCCGTCGGTGAGAGCATGATGCGCCTTGAAGAAGTACGCGGTCTTGCCGTCGGCCAGCCCGTCGATGAGGTAGCCCTCCCACGGCGGTCGAGCCGAGTCGAGCGGTGTCATCGCCAGCTGTTCGCAGAGGGTGAGGACCTCGCGCATCGATCCGTCGCCGGCTACCCGGACGCGCCGCAGGTGGTAGTGCAAGTCGAAGTCGGGGTCCACCTCCCAACTCGGGGTGCCGGTGCGCAGCGGCGATTCGATCACTCGCTGACGGAACCGCGGCGCCATCCGGCTTCCCCAGTCGTGCGCCGCCACGAGCCGATCCCAATCCGGTTCACAGTCGTAGACCTCGAGCATCGAGATCGTCGACCGCAACCTGCGGTCGGCATCGCCGCGCCACATGACCGTGTCGACCGCACTCATCTCCGGTTCGGTGCCCCATGCAAGAGGCCGGTCCACCACCGGCTCGCGCGGTGCACCGGAATCACTCGTCACCTTCGGACTCCTGCCACTCGAAGACTCCCATCGTCCTGGTCATCCGGCCGTCGTCGAACGCGGTGACCGGCCAGTCGGCCAGCGCGTCCAGGAACTGCTGTCGCACCTGGCTCGCGTACTCGCCGACGTTCTCGGGCACCCACGAGGAGGTGTCGACCGGCGGCAGCACTCGGACCTCGACCGTGCCGGGTTTGATCAACTGCGCTCCGCGCCACATCAGCTCGCCCGCGTTGCGCAAGACCACCGGCACCACCGGCACGCCGGCCTGCATGGCGATATGGAACGGTCCCTTCTTGAACTCACCGATCCGCGGCGTCGCCGACCTCGTCCCCTCCGGGGCCACGACGAGCGAGAACCCCTCGTCGACCACCTTCCGGACCACCGGTTCCAACTGTTCGATCGCCCGGCCGGCGTCGGCGCGGTCGATGAACGCCACACCCCCGACCTCCAGGATTCTGCCGAACAGCGGCAGGTCGCGGATCTCCTTCTTCGCCACCCCCGTGGCCTGGCCGCGGATGAGATGGATCATCACCGGGAGATCGAGCTTGGACTGGTGGTTGAACACGAAGACGCACGGTCGAGCCGACTGCAGATAGCCGCCTCCGTCGAGGACGTCCACCCGGACCCCGGCGAGTGCGAAACCGGTGTCGATCCCCGACGAGACAGCCTTCTGCATCACCTGCGTGCCGTCGTCGCTGAGCACTCCCCTGGCGAATCCGACGGCGGCGCCTCCGAGAAACGAGCCGTAGAAGGCACTGGTGCGGGCGAGCATGCCGAGCCTGTTGTGCGACGGATTCCGCAGTTCCAGGATCGGCCAGCCACGCGATTCGGCGACCGCCCGCAGCCCCCGCTGCGGCGACACCGCCGCCGGATGTCCTACCGCCTCCAGATAGGGCACATCCTCGTTTCCGTCGCTGTAGGCGAACGACGACGCCAGGTCCAGATCGTGCTCGGCGGCCAGGCGCCGCACCGCGGCGGCCTTGCCGGGGCCCCACAGCGGTCTGCCGAGGATCTTGCCGGTCGCGATCCCATCGATCACCTCGACGTCGGTCGCGAGCGCGTCGTCGGCATCGATCTGCCGGGCGATGGGCTCGATCTGAAAGCGCGTGGCCGAGGACGCGATCACGATGCGGTGTCCCTTGGACCGGTGCGCGCGAATGATCTGCCACATCTGCGGCCGCAGCTTGGAGGCCGTGTCCTCTTTGAACAGCCGCTCGCCCATCGCCAGCAACTCGGCGTAGGTCTTGCCTGCGAACGCCGGCCGCGTGGCTTCGAGCACCTCGGCGAAGTCCTGCTCCGACGAGCAGCCGCGCAGGGCGATCATCAGTCCGTCGAGGAGTTCGCCGGGCGTGAACTCGAGGCTGCGCAGACGCGCCCGCAGGATCGCCGTGGCCGAGAACCCCTCGATCAGCGTTCCGTCGTAGTCGAAGAAGGCACAGACCCGCCCGCCCTCGGGCGCGGACCGGATCGCCCGCAGCCGCTCCGCCAGCGCACTCATGCGTCCGCCTCCCGCGCTGCGGCCTGCGCCGCTTCGATCTCGGCGATCCGGGCGAGCCTGCACCGCATCTCCTCCACCTCGTCGAGCCAGGCTCTGCGGCGGGAGGCCACCTCGCTCGCCGAATCACCGTGCACCGCGCCGCGGTTGTCGGCCAGCCGGTACGCGCCGTCGTACAGTTCCCGGGACACCGAGTCCTTGCTGTGCACCACGCCCTGCAACGACAACTGGCGGCCCAGGCCGAGACACTCGGTCAACACCTCCTCCTTGTCGAGTTCCTCGGATCCGAGGGCGACCAGCCGGGTCGCCACCACCAGCTGCGCGTCGAAGAAGGTCTGCAGCGTGCGGCGGGCGAACAGTTGCCCCGCGCTCGCCAGCAGCGCCGCATGCACCCATTCCTTGGTCCGCCGGTCGGTCCGCCAACCGGGAGCGAGCAGATCCATCTCGGCTCCGAGCCGATGGAGGAACTCCTGCTTGGCGGGGAAGAAGAACTCGAACTTGAGCAGATCGCGGATGCGGAGCACCTCCTGCTGCGCGGGAGCGAGCAGCCCCTCGTCGGCGCCGGCCTGCGCGTCGGGCGCCGGGCCTCCCTCCACCACGTCGCCCGCCGACACGGCGAGCATCCCCAGTTCGACGATCGCCCGGCCGACGAAGTGGTGCAGCGCGCCGTTGCGGTAGTAGGCGGCGACCGCATGATTGTCGGGGGCGATGGACCACACCTGCTCCGGGCCGCCGTCGAAGGTCTCGAGGACACCGGCGTCGGTGAGTTCGCGGAGCGTGGTGAGCAGCCCGAGCCCGCGGCACAGCGACGGGTCGGGGCCGGGCAGGCCGCGGGTGTCGATGTAGGTCAGCAACGGCGCCAGAATCACCTCGATCTCCCGCGCCGTGTACGCCCGGTCCGCGGCGCCGAGCAATGCGAACCCGGCCAGAGACGTCGCCGAGATCGGAGTCGCGGCGTTGATCTCGTCCATGACCTTGAACGCGACCTTCTCCAGGCGTGCCCGCCCGGTCCCCGCCTCGGCCAGCGCTTCGCGGAGCGAGAACGGTTCACCGAACCGGACGCGGGCCTCGCCGCGATACGTCCGCTGGGCGCGAGCGTACTTGAGCAGCCACTTGAGGTCCTCGGGACTCTTGGTGCCCCCGGCCGACTCCTTCGCCATGGCGGCGATCTCCGGAAGCTGGTCGTAGACGATCGAGGTCGGCACCACCACCACGTCCGCGGCGTCGAGCGCCTCCACAGCGTCCGCGACGTAGGCGAGCAGACCGAGCATCGGCGGCCGCAGCTTGCCGGTCCGGCTTCGGCCGCCCTCGATGTACCACTCCAGATTGAAGCGCTTCTCGACGATGAAGGAGAGGTACGAGCGCATCGCCAGCTTGTAGACCGGGTCGGCGCCGAACTTGCGCCGGATGAACACGGTGCCCGCGCGGCGGGCGATCGGTCCCAACGGCCAGAACGCCAGGTTCTCACCCCCGAGCACGAGGTTCGGCGGAAAGTCGTGCTGATGCAGCACACTGGCCAGGATCAGCGAGTCGACGTACGACCGGTGCGAGGGCAGGAACACCAGCGAACTCGACTTGTTGACCGAGCGCAGACGTCCGAGGGTGTCCAGATCCGCCGACACCGACCATGCGCGCTCGTAAAGTCCGCTGAAAGTGGAGGTGAAGACGTCGCGGACCAGTCTGCTCTGGGTTGCGACGAAGGCGCTCATCTTGTCGGTGGCCTCCTGCGCCACCGATGCGGCGGACCGCCCGAGTTCGGCCGCGAGTTCGGCGGCCGCGGCCTGGAATCTGGCCGACGAGCTGATCTGCTCGGCCACCAGTCGCGGCACCTTGTACCGGGTTCCGACGAGTTCGAGTTCCGCGCGCTCGGCCGAGATCGCGGCCTGCATGCCGACGAAGCCTGCGAACGACGTCCCCTCGGCCTGCCGCTCGTCGTAGCGAGCGCCGAGTTCGGCCACTGTGGCGGGGACGCCCTGCACCACGCGGACCCGATCCGGTCCGTGCCTGCGGATGGCCGCCTGCCGGAAGGCCGGTGGGCGCCGCGGATTCGAGAGCACGATCGCGTCGGCCAACGCGACCTTGCGTTCACCGCGACGCACCGGCGGCAACCACACCACGCGCGCCGGAATCAGGGTGGTGTCCGGATCGAGAGCGGCCACGTCGACGTCCTCGAGCCTGACCACGCCGACACCCGGATGATGCTTCGCCGCCCACTCGTCGAGGATCTCCTGCTCCACTCCGGTCCGCACCTGCGCCAGTACGATCGCGCTCACCGAATCTCCTTCTCCGACGATCTGCCCCCGGACACGGCTGAGTTCCGGCGGGAACTGAATTGTCGCCGATCGCGGATCGGTCCGGGGCGGTATTCGATGCCGTTCGGTATTCCGGTCGAGCCGGCACCAAACACTCCCGCCGGTCTTGATCGTCTGATCTACTCGATCGTGTGAGTGTTTCGACCTCCGCGCCGCCGGTGTCACGCCGGGTCACCGCGGGCTTCGCGGCCGGCAGTCTGGGAACCGGTGGCTTCGGCGTGCTGCCCGGACTGGTGCTGGCGTACTACCTCACGGACACTCTCGCGGTCGGCGCCCTGCTCGCCTCGGCGATCGTGGTGATCCCCAAGATCGTCGACGTCCTGGTGAACCCGCTGATCGGCGCTCGCAACGACACCGCGTTCGCCGCCACCGGATCCCGCACGCGGTTGATGTGGATCGGCACCCTCGCGATCGTGCCGACGTTCATTCTCACCTTCGCCGCACCGACGGCCGCGCCGCCCGCGGTGGCCGCACTGTGGGTGCTCGTCTTCTTCACCACCGCTGCCGTGGCCTACGCCTGCTTTCAGGTCCCGTACATCGCGCTGCCCACCGATCTGACGCCCGACTATCACGCGCGCACACGTCTGATCTCGGCGCGGATCGCGGTTCTCGCGCTGGCGATCCTGTTGATCGGCGCGGGCGCTCCCGCGGTCCGCGATGCGCTCGGGGGCGGCGCCGCCGGTTACGCGGTGATGGCTGCGGTGTCCGTGGCCGTGATCGCGGGAGGCATGGCCGTCTCGACAGCGGTCGCCGGCGCCGCGGGCCGTCGGGCGCCGATCCGGGCGCGGACCGCGACGCACGCGGTGGGCGGAGCCGCGGCGTTCCGGGCCGTCCGCGATCATCACCACTATCGGGTCCTGTTGTCGGTCTTCGTGATTCAGGCGCTCGCGAGCGCGGTGATGCTCGCCGGAGCGCAGTATCTGGCGACCTACGTCCTCGACAGCTCCGCCGCGCTGACCCCGCTGTTCGTCGCGCTCGTGGCACCGGCGCTGCTGGTGATGCCGCTGTGGGTCCGTGTGGGACGACGTTTCGGGAAGCTGCGCGGTCTGTACGCGGCGTCGGCGTTGTTCCTGCTCGCGGACGTGATCCTCGCTTTCGCGATCGCGGCGCCGGGGGCGTGGGTCTTCGGAGTCCTGGCGATCACCGGCGTCGGCTACGCCGGCATGCAGACCTTTCCGCTCGCGATGCTTCCCGACGTGATCGACGAATACTCCGCGCGCACCGGCCGCGAGCAGGGCGGCGCCCTGTCCGGCCTCTGGACCGCGGGCGAAACGCTGGGCATGGCCGTGGGACCGGGTCTGTACCTGCTGGTGCTCGCGGCCACCGGGTTCGTCTCGTCGACGGCCGACACGGTCGCCGATCAGCCGCGCAGCGCGATCATCGGCATCACCGCGGGATTCTCGGTGCTGCCCGCAGTCCTGGTGGCGCTGAGTCTGGTGCTGCTGACCCGCTACGAGAGGAGACGTCCGTGACGAGCCGCGACCCGGACGAGGTACTGGCCAGACTGCGCCGACTGCGCGAATCCGACGCGCCGACCCACGGCGGCCGGATCCTCTCCTACGTGTACGACAGCGGGCTGGGCGTCCTCGACCGGCTGGCCGCGGACGCAGCCGAGCTCGTCCGTCCGGTGAACGGACTCGATCCCACGGTCTTCGGATCGGTCGCCGCGATGGAACGCGATCTGATCGAGTTCTCCCGGAGCGCATTCGGCTCCCCCGACGCCGTCGGGACGGTCACCTCCGGCGGCACCGAGAGCTGCCTCCTCGCCGTCGCCGCGGCCCGCCGGACCTCCGGGCTCCCGCGCGGGCACGGAAATGTGGTCGCACCGTCGACGGCGCACGCCGCCTTCGACAAGGCCGCCGAACTGCTCGGCGTCGATCTACGACGAGTTCCGGTGGATCCCGACTCCACTCGACCGTCCGCCGCCGACGTCGCCGCGCACGTCGACGACGAGACCTTCCTGCTGGTCGCGTCCGCTCCGAACTATCCGACCGGAACGATGGACCCGATCGCCGAGTTCGGCGCGCTGGCGCTCGAACGCGGGCTGCCGCTGCACGTGGATGCCTGTCTCGGCGGCTTCGCACTCGCCTGGTGGCCCGAACCGTCCGATCCGTGGGACCTGTCCGTGCCCGGTGTCACCAGCCTGTCCGCCGACTTCCACAAATACGGCTACGCCCCGAAGGGCGCGTCCATCCTGCTGCACACCGATCGGGATCGGCACCGCGCCGGCTACTTCGCCACCGCGGACTGGCCGGGCTATCCGGTGGTCAACCCGACGCTGCTCGGGTCGCGATCGGCCACCGGCACCGCCGCAGCGTGGGCGATCACCCAGTTCCTCGGCCCCGAGGGGTTCGCCGGACTCGTCGGCGACGTCGCCGCCGCGCGCACGGCGCTCCTCGAACAGATCTGCGCCATCGACGGGCTCCGGGTGGTCGGCGACCCCTTCGGTCCGGTCTTCGCGGTGGCCGCCGACCACGCGTCGGCGCGGCCGATCGACCCCCACCGGTGGGCCGACGAGGTCCACGCGCGTGGATTCACCCTGCAGGCGCAGCCCCGCTACCGGCAGTCCGACGGCTCCGAACTCGCCGCGAGCACCCACCTGACGATCACTCCGGTGACCCGGACGGTGGCCGCCGAGCTGTCGGCCGCAATGGTCGACGCCGCGACCGCGGCTCGTGCACTTCCGCCGATCGACGCACCGGGCCCGCTCCGCGAGCTGGCCGCGGCGTTCGAGTCCGGAGCCGTCACGGTCGAGGACGCCGTCGGGCTGGACTCGGCGGCCACCGAGGCCGTGCTGATCGGAGCGGGGATCGACCCGCACTCCGACCCGGCGCGGTCGGAGGAGGCGCTCGACATCGGCGCCGTGATCGCCGCCATCGACCTCCTTCCCCGACCGGTGACGGCGAAGATGCTCATCGAGTTCCTCGCCGCCTTCACCAATCCGCCGCCGGCCGGGACGGGCACTACAGTGCGCGCGAGATGATCTCCTTCATGATCTCGTTGGTGCCGCCGTAGATCATCTGGACGCGGTTGTCGGCCCACATGCGGGCGATCGGGTACTCGTTCATGTAGCCGTAGCCGCCGAAGAGCTGCAGGCAGGTGTCGGCGACCTGCATGGCCTTCTCGGTGGTCCACCACTTCGACATCGCCACGGTCGGGATGTCGAGTTCACCGCGCAGGTGCTGCTCGATGCAGTCGTCGATGAACACCCGGGCGACGTGTGCTTCGGTCGCGACCTCGGCGAGCTTGAACTTGGTGTTCTGGAAGCCGTAGATCGGACGGCCGAAGGCGGTGCGCTCCTTGGTGTACTCGAGCGTCTTCTCCAGGGCGACCTCCATGCCTGCGACGGACGCGACACCGATGATCAGGCGCTCCTGCGGAAGCTGCGTCATCAGCTGGATGAAGCCCAGCCCCTCCTGGTCGCCGAGCAGATTCGACTGCGGCACACGCACACCCGAGAAGTTCAGCTCGGCCGTGTCCTGGCCGCGCATGCCGACCTTGTCGAGGATCCGGCCGCGGCTGAAGCCCTCGCGGTCGGTCTCGACCAGGATCAGCGAGATGCCCTTGGCGCCCTCGTTGGTGTCGGTCTTGGCGACGACGATCACCAGATCGGCCTGGCCGCCGTTGGTGATGAAGGTCTTGGAACCGTCGATGACGTAATCGTCACCGTCCTTGATCGCCTTGGTCTTGACGTTCTGCAGGTCCGATCCCGTTCCCGGCTCGGTCATGGCGATCGCACTGACCACCTCTCCCGAGGCCATCTTCGGCAACCAGTGCTGCTTCTGCTCCTCGGAGCCGTACGCGAGCAGGTAGTGCGCGACGATCCCGTTGTGCAGGCTCTGGCCCCATGACGAGTCGACGGCCCGCGCCTGCTCCTCGATCAGGACCGCCTCGTGGGCGAACGTGCCGCCGCCGCCCCCGTACTCCTCCGGGATCGACATGCAGAGCAGGCCCACCTCGCCCGCTTTGAGCCACAGATCGCGGTCGACGTGGTGCTGCTCGATGAAGCGTTCGGTGTTCGGAGCGAGCTCCTTCTCGCAGAACGCGCGCGCCATGTCGCGCAGCGCGGTGAGTTCCTCGGTCTCCCACGAAGGACGTCGTGCCATGAGTTGAGCTACCTATCTCGAGTGCGGTGTTCGACGCTGAGCGTGCCGCCCAGCCCTACCGGCGACTATACAGTCGTACCGTATTTTGAGTGCCTCGCGAGCTTAACATCGCTCGATGTCAACGTCGCGTCCGGGGCGGCGCCGACCGCCGCTCCGGCCGCCCCGCGCACAACCGTAAACGCCCGGAACCAGGCGGTTCCGGGCGTTTACGGGGACGAGAGATGCAGGTCAGGCGTTGCCCTTAGACCACGTCGACCAGGGGATGTTCCAGTCGCCGAGACCGTCGGTGCCGGGCAGTTCGGGCCCGATCGTGTTCTTCACCGTCACCGGGTCGCCGCGCAACGTGTTCCGGACCACCCAGAGGGCGTCGTCCGGGCTGAGGTTCAGGCACCCGTGGCTGGTGTTCGTGTTGCCCTGCGCCCACACCGACCACGGAGCCGAGTGCAGGTAGATACCGCTGTACGACATCTGGGTCGCGTAGTCCACGGGGGTGCGGTAGCCGTCGGCGGAGTTCGTCGGGACGCCGTAGGTCGAGGAGTCCATGATGATGTGATCGAGACGGTCACCGATGATGTAGATGCCGTTGTCGGTGGGGGCGCTCTCCTTGCCCATCGAAGTCGGCATGGTCCGGATGACCTTGCCGTCGCGCTTGACGGTGACCATCTTGGTGTTGTCGTCCGCGAACAACTCCATCTGGCGGCCGACCTTGAACGACGACGAGACGTTCTCCTGGCCGAAGAGCCCGTCGCCCAGATCGATTCCGAAGGTGTTGACCGTCACGCTCACCTTGGTGCCCGGCTTCCAGAAGTGCTCGGGACGCCAGCGGACCTCCTGGTCGCTGATCCAGTAGAAGGCGCCCTCCACCTTCGGGGTCGAGGTGATCTTGATGGCGGCCTGGGCCGCCTTGCGGTCCGGGATCGCCTCGTCGAAACGCACACCGATGGTCTGCGCGATACCGACGGTCTCACCGTCGGGCGGGCTGATGTACGCCTGCGTCACGTTGTTCGGAGCGCGGGTGGTGAAGGTGCTCTTGCTGGTCGTGGTGCCGCCGACGCCGATCGCGTCCGCGGTGACCGTGTACGACCTGTCGTATCCGAACGGCTCGGCACTGGTCCACTTGGTGCCGTCCTCGCTCAGCACGCCCTTGATCGGCGTGCCGTCCGACTTCGGGATGTTGACATTGCGGATGGTGCCCTCGGTCGCGGTCACGACGATCGGCGCACCCGGCTGGACGCCCACCTCACCCTTCTGCAGAGGCTTGCCCGACTCGTCGGTGAACGCGAGTGCAGGCTTGATCATGTCCCCGAACTCACCGTTCGCGTGGACCTGACCGTCATAGCTGCTACAGGACGAGATCAGCGCGATGGCGGCAAGCATGGCAAAAACGGCAGTGACCTTGGCCCCGAACCGACGGCCGCGCATCCGACGAAAACGCATTGTGCTCCCAAGAAGAATTCAGCGGGCTCCGCAGAGACGGAGCCTGTTCCGGCTGCCCATTGTACGAGAGGCGCCAGACCGCCTGCACCTCGGACGCGTGTGGAGCGCCACACATCATTCACGCGAACGACCTGCGCACGTTCCCGGCGTCGAGCGGTCGTCCCGGACGGCTCAGGCCGCCGACTCCGCGAGCGGGCGGCGGTCGCCGGTCCCGTCGGGGCCGCCGGCGTCGGCGCCGCGCCCGGCCGAGCGGTCCACCTGCGCGAATCCCGGCCGAGCCGAGCCCGCGAAGGAGCGGAACCAGGACAGCACGGCGCCGACCCTGTTCCGGAATCCCACCAGGTAGAACAGGTGCACCCCGAGCCACGTGAGCCAGCCGAGGAAGCCGGTGAGCTTGATGCCGAACGGCGCGTCGACGACGGCGTTATGGCGGTTGATCACCGCCATGCTGCCCTTGTCGAGGTAACGGAACCGGGTGCCGCGGACCGTGGCACCGCGGATCATGTCGGCGGCGTGACGGCCCTGCTGCATCGCGACCGGACTCTGGCCGGGCAGCCTGTCGAGGCTCGTCATGTCGCCGATCGCGAAGACGTCGGCGCGGCCGCCGACCGTGAGGTCGGGGTTGATGAGCAGTCGCCCGGCGCGGTCGGTCTCGCATCCGGTCGCCTCGGCCACCACCTGCGCGAGTGGCGTGGCCTTCACTCCAGCCGACCACACCACCGTCCGCGCCCGCAGAACCCGCTCGGTTCCGTCGGCGGCCCGGACGGTCACCGCGTCGCCGTCGATATCGGTCACGACGGTCTCGGTCATCACGTCGATTCCCGACTTCTCCAGCGTCTTGCGCGCGAAGTCCGACAACTTGCCCCCGTACACGGGAAGGACGTCGCCCGCCCCCTCCACGAGGTGGACGGTGGCCGGCGCGTCGGTGAAATAGCGCAGGCCCAGCTCTTGGATCTGGCCCGCGATCTCGACACCCGTGGCGCCGGCGCCGACGACGACGAAGGTGTGCGCGGTCTCGTCGGCGAGCGGAGCCTCGAAGCAGTCCAGCAGGTGCGCCCGCAGATCGATCGCGTCGTCGCGCGTCTTGAGCGAGAAGGTGCTCTCAGCCCACTCGTCGTGGCCGAAGTATCCCTGGCTCGCGCCGGCGGCGACGATCAGGAACTCGTAGGCGATCTGCTCGCTGCCGTCGTCGGTGCTGTAGGTGATCACCTTGCGCTCGGCGTCGAGCGCGGTGACGTAGCCTTCCACGACGTCGATCGACTTCTTATCCGCGAGAACGTCGGCGATCGACGGCGCGATCTCCTGCGCCGGGAGGACGCCGGTGGCGACCTGGTACAGCAGCGGCTGGAACAGATGCTCCGGCGTCGCGGAGATCAGCACCGTCTCGACCTTCGACTTCGCCAGCTGCTTGGCTGCCGCCAATCCGCCGAATCCCGAGCCGATGATCACGACCTCGGTGCTGCGCATGTGCCTCATCTCCTGTGCGTTGTCCGCCAATTGCTTTCACTGATCACAGTGCCGGATAGCTGCGTTGCCCCTCAACCCGATTGACCACTCGTTTACCGATGACATTTATCTGTTCTACTCATACAGTGAGGGAATGGAGTTCCGGCAGCTCGAGTACCTGACCGCGGTCGCCGACACCGGCGGCTTCTCCAAGGCCGCCGAACGGTGTTTCGTCTCGCAGTCGGCGATCAGTCACCAGATCGCCGCGCTCGAGCGCGAGCTCGGAACCGAGCTCTTCGACCGCTCCACCCGCCGGGTCCGACTGACCGAGGCCGGCGAGACCCTGCTGCCACGCGCGCGGGAACTGCTGGGCTTGCGCGATGCCGCGATCGCCGCCGTGAGCCCACAGCCCAACCGGATCCGGATCGCGGCGAACATGTCGTTCGCCGGTTCGGCGCTGGCGGCCGTGTCGGCGATCCGCGACCGCCATCCGGACGCAGAGATCGACTTCCTCATCAAACCCTTCGCCCAACGGATCGAGGCCGTCGCCGCCGGCGACGCCGACATCGCACTGATCCGCGGCAGCCTCGACCACGAGGGTCTCTACCTCGATCCGCTGTGGATCGAGCAACCCGTCGTCGCATTCAGTCCGCGTCACCGTCTCGCCAAGCTCGGGAGGCCGCCCCGGCCCGAAGAACTCGCCGAGTACCCGCTGCTGCTCCCGCCGATCGAGAAGCAGGTTCTCCTGCACCGTCTCGTCGAGCGAGTCTTCGCCAAGGCCGGAGTCGCCGCCCTGCTCGGTCCCGAGATCCGCGACGGACACCCGGTGACCTTCGATCTCATCAACCGGCCGGAGTCGTGGACGCTGCTGTACGAGGATCTCAAACAGCCCGGCATCATCTGCAGGCACAATCCGGCGTTCACGCTGACGGTCTCGGCGGCACTGCGCACCGACGCCGCCCCGAATCCACTGGTCGCCGATCTGCTCACCGAACTCTCGGGAGGGTATCGGCGCGGCTGACCGGGGGAGCAGGCCCTGGGAACGAGAAGAGCCCCCGTCGAACCGAGTGGTTCAGACGAGGGCTTCTACTGTGCGCCATCAGGGACTCGAACCCC
>NZ_KQ969293.1:0-133886 GCF_001578675.1 Gordonia sp. QH-12 | reverse complement strand
TCTTCCCTGCAACCGCGACATTCTCGAACTCCGAAGAAGAACGGGAAGTCCGCCAGACGCAGGACCGCTACTCTACCCCCACCACCCCGGCAAGATCAACTCACCGACCGGAAGGACATTTCGCTCGCCAGCACCGACGCGCTGACCTGCAATAAGTTACGCAGCGCGGCCCGGAAGGTCAAATCGCCAGGTCGCGAGAGTGAACATTCGGCGGTTTCCGCAGGTCGACGGTCGCAGACCTGTACTTTCGGTCAGCTCCCACGACCGTTGGGTCAGTTACCCCGAGGGCGCCACCGTCTTAGCGTCGGAGAATGAGCACCGCCACCGCACTCCCAGCCGCTCTATCTACGCCGACACGTGGCTTGGTCGTCGAGACCGTGTCCGGCCGCTCGGCAGTCGCCGGTTTCCGAGGATCCGGTCGGCTGAGGTGGCGACGATCCGGCGATCTGCTCGAGCTGGCGCACCCCTACGGTCCACGCGACATCAGCGATTCGGTGGTTGTCGGCGAACTCACCGCGCTGGTGTCGGCCGGCGCGATCGCCGGCCAGGAGGAGTTCGAGGCTGCGGCGGTCGAACTCATCACCGGGTGCACCGCCGATTCGGACGAGGCCTGGGTCGCCTTCTATCGCAACTCAGTCCGGGAACTCCGTGATGGCTCAGTGCCGTTCAGTCCGATCCATCGCCGCGCTCGCGGCCTTCTCGTCGGCGAATCCGTCCTCGAGGTGGGCTCGTGCTTCGGCTTCTTCGCCCTGCAGTGCGCCGGCGACGGATTCGCGGTGACGGCCACCGACATCTGCCAGGGCGCCCTGGACCTCCTCGGCCGCGCCTCGTCGAGCCTGAATCTCCCGGTGACGACCGTCCCGGGCGATGTTCGCCGCCTGCCTTTCACTGATGACAGTTTCGACACAGTGACGATACTGCATCTTCTGGAGCACCTCCCCGCAGACGATGTCTGCACCGCGATCGCCGAATGTTGCCGGGTCGCGCGGAGTCGCGTGGTGGTCGCGGTGCCGTACGAGGATGAAGTGTGTCCCCACTTCGGCCACCTCGAGCTGCTCCGCGAGGCCGACCTCCGGCAGTGGGCGCAGGCGGTCGGTGAGCACCGCACGACGATCTTCGCCGACCACGGTGGCTGGCTCGTCATCGACCTGTAGACGAAGACGGCCGTCATTCACCGCCGGGGTCGCGATCAGATCAGTCCGCGCTTGCTCGCGACGTACACCGCGTCCGTGCGCTTCGAGACCCCGAGCTTCCGGATCACATTGCGGATGTGGAACTTCACCGTCGATTCCGAGATGAACAGCGTTCTGCCGATCTCGGCATTCGATTTTCCGTCCGCCAGCAGCTTGAGTACTTCGCGTTCGCGGTCGGTGAGATCCGCCGGCGCCTCGTGCTCACCGGACACGGTGCGGAGCACGATCGCGGCACTCCGCGGGTCGAAGGCGCTTCCGCCCGTCGAGACGGTGCGGATGGCGCGGATCAGTTCGGTGGTGTCGACGTCCTTGACCACGTACCCCTTGGCGCCGGCGCGGACGGCCCGCACCACCAGATCGTCGTCGAGGAACGTGGTGAGCACCAGAGTCGCGACCCCGGGATTCCGCTTGGCTATCTCCCGGATCAGGCGCAGACCCTCGTATTCGGTACCCGCCGTGAGCTTGAGATCCACCACGACCACATCGGGCGCACAGTGGGCGATCTCGGCCAGCGCGGCGTCGAAGGTTCCGGCCTCGCCGACCACCACCACGTCGTCGTCCCGCTCCAGCAACGACCGCAGGCCTTCGCGCAGCAACGCGTGATCATCGATCAGGACCGTACGTATCGGTGCACCCATCAGATCTCCTCCTCCACCGAGTCGCCGGAACCCGGCGGAACGAGCGGCAACACGGCGGCGATCCGCACGCCACCGAGCCGCGACCTGCGGATACGCAGAGTCCCGCCGAGTTCTTCGGCCCGAGACGCCATGTTCGCCAATCCCCGATGACGGCCGGCCGCGCGGTCTCCGGCCAGTGCTGCCCGCAGAACCGAACGCAGGTCGTCGGGATCTCCGGCCCCGTCGTCGTCCACCCACAGCGTCACCCGCTCATCGGTGTAGCCGAAGGTGACGTTCACCCGTTCGGCCTCGGAGTGCACGGCGGCATTGAACAAGGACTCCCCCGCGATCCGCAGCACGGCGTGCTGGAGGTCGCCGGAGAGCTCGCGCGGCCGCCCACGGACGGTCACTGACGTCTGTGTGTCGGCAGGCATGTGCAGGGCGCACAATTCATCGAGGGTCTCGGCGATGCTGGGCGCCGGTGTCCGCGCATCGGCGAGCGTGTAGATCGCGTTCCGCAACTGCTCCATCGCGTCGCGAGTGAGCCGGACCGCCTTGTCGACGTGGTCGGCGGCCGGACCCGACACCGACGGGCGGCACAGTTCCATCTGCAGCCCGGCCGAGAGAACCGACTGACCGACCGAGTCGTGCAGCTCCCGCGCGATGCGCGCCCGCTCGCCGCCCAAGAGTGCGGTGCGCTGGGCCGCGGACAGCTCGCGCTGGGTCCGGAGCAGTTCCGAGTTCCGCTCCGCGAGTTCCTCAGCCCGACGGTCGGTCTCCGCGAACAGCGCGGCATTGACCATCGCCACGGTTGCCTGACCGGCGAGGATGCGCAGAACCATGAGATCGGCCGGGTCGACGTCGCGGTCGGCGGGCGTCCACGCCGACAGTCCGCCCACCACTCGCCCGTCCAATTCGACCGGCACATGGATGTGATGCTCGGAGACGATCGGGCCGTGAAGGACATCGCGTTCGCCGCGCAGGACGTCGTTGAGCCGGTTGAGCACCTGATCGGGCAGATCCGTCGGCTCGGTCGCGATCCGGACGCCCTCGAAGGCCATGATCCGCCCGTCCCCCGACGCGATCAGGTGCCGCGGGGTGGTCTTGCCCAACTGACCGTCGGCCAGCGCGAACAGCACCCAGTCGGCGCCGAGATGGTCTCGTACCGTCTCGACCACCGCGACCACCAGTGCCTCGGGCCCCTCGGCGGTCTGCACCAGTGCCTTCGAGATCCCCTCCAACGCGGTCATCACCCGGCTCAGGCGCGCCGCCGTGCCCCGGAACTGCGCGTAGTGCCCGGCTTTGACGGTGCGCAGGCCGACGAGGCTGGCGAGATCCGGTTCCTTCTCGGGCACGGTCACATCGCCTGCCGGTACAGGTCGAGGATCGCGGCCTCCTCCGGCCGCCGCGGGTTGGTGATCATGCACGAATCCGCCAGAGCGTGCGAGGTGAGCAGATCCAGGTCACCGGACCGCACGCCGAGGGGCGACAACGTGTCGGGCATGCCGACCCGCGCCGCGAGCCGTGCGACGGCGTCGGCCAGCCGGTCGGCCACGGCCCGCGGGTCTCCCGACGTCGCCAGCCCGACGGCGTCGGCGAGTTGCACGAAGTCGTCCGCGCACACCACGGCGTTGTAGCGGATGACGTGCGGCAACAGGACGGAATTGATGGTGCCGTGCGGGGCGTCGCAGTATCCGCCGACCGGGTGGCTCATGGCGTGGGCGGCGCCGAGGATCGCGTTGGTGAACGCCATACCGGCCCGCAGCGACGCCAGCGCCATCTCCTCGCCGGCTCCGGCGTCGCGCGGGTCGTCGACCAGCCGTTCCAGGTTATTCCACACTCCGCTGAGCGACTCGAGCGCGAGCGAGTCCGTGAGCCTACCGTGAGCCAGGGACACGTACGCCTCGACGCAATGGGTGAGCGTGTCCATCCCCGCCTGCGCGGTCACTTCCGGCGGTGCGGTGGTGAGCAGCGTCGGATCGATCACCGTCACATTCGGCACCAACGTGCGCCCGATGATGGTGACCTTGGTCCGCCGCTCGGGATCGTTGATGATGCAGAACTGAGAGACGTCGGCCCCGCTGCCGGCTGTGGTCGGCACTGCGACCAGCGGCGGCAGCGGCCGCACCGCACGGTCGATGCCCTCGTACTCGAGGATCACCCCGCCGTTCGACGCGAGCACGGCGACGCCCTTGGCCGTGTCGATCACCGATCCCCCTCCGAGGGCGATGAGGCCGTCGGCACCGTGTGCGCGATACGCGGCGAAGCCGTCGGCCACCTCGCCCGCCCGAGGGTTCGGCGTCACGTCCAGATACGACGCCGGACTCAGACCCTGGGCACGGAGGTCGTCGAGCAGTGCGCCGTACCAGGGCGCGGCCTCCAGGCGGCGGTCGGAGACCACCAGCGGTCGGCGGACCCCGAGCCCGGCGACGGCCACGGCGGCCTCCGGGAACGATCCGGGGCCGAGCACGATCTCCGGCGTGTGAAACTTCGCGACGCTGGTGGTGGCGCGCCGCGGCGCCCGGTCACCGTTCACCGATCACCTCCTGTTCGCCGGTGACGCTACCCCGCTCAGCGCAGCGCCGCGCCGAGTTCATCGCACCGGGTGAGGATCTCTTCACCGTCGCGCGCGCTCACGACACCGGCACAGTGTTCGGCGTAATCGCCTAGCGCACAACCGGTTTGGTTCCAGTATCGGGAGGGTTCCGGCGTCAGCCAGGCCACTCGGTAAGCGCGGCGCGCGATCTCGGCGAAGAGGTCCACCCGGGGATCGAAGGCGTTGCTCCGTCCGTCCCCGACCACCAGCACGCTGGTCCGCCGGGAGAGCAGGTCGCCGAAGCGGTCGAGCACGGCGGCCCAGGTGCGTCCGTAGTCGCTCGTCGCGGCGAGGTCGAGACCGTCGGCGGCCAGGACTGCCGCCAGAGCGTCGTCGGTGTCGGCGGCCCGCAGAGCCGGCGTCACAAGCACCGGATCGTCGACGAAGGCCATCACCTCGCATCGATCGCCGAAGCGGTGCAGGGTCTGAGCGAGCCGCAGGATGAAGCCGGCGACCGGGCGCACCGATAGGGAGACGTCCACGATCACCAACAGTCGCACCGGCCCGGGCACGGTCCGGCGTCGCCACAGGTCGACGGGAATCCCGTCGGTCGCGATCGCCGCGCGCATGGTGGCTCGCATGTCCAGACGGCCGGTGTCGGCGAGTCGGGGAACCCGTCTCGGAGCTCCTCGCATCCGCTGGACCAGCCGATGACAGGCCCGATCGAGATCGGCCTGGTCGCGGTGTTCGACGGCAGTCCCGGCCGGATCGGCCGCCACCGTCTCGATCCGCTCCGACAGTGCGTCGACGAACCGCGCGAGGGCTTCCTCCAGCGCCTCGCGCCGTTCGGCGCCGAGCCCGGCGACCTGGTCGCACGGACCGTCCTGCTCGTACGCCGTCCGGCCGTCACCCGCGCCGAGCGCGCGCAGCAGACTGGCCGCGTCGGCCAGCGACAGCGCGCCGCCCTGGACGCGCGCGGTGCTCGCGACCAGTTCTCCGACGTCCGCGGCAGCGGCGTGGTCGACATCGATCGTGTACGTCGCACCGCTGCTCACGTTGTCCGATTCGGTCGCGACCTGCAGTTCCTCGGTGCCGGACGAGACGGAGAAATCGTCGTCCTCGCGGTGCGAGCTCTCGCCCGTCCGTTCGGCGGCATCGGGATCGTCGATCATCAGATCGCCGATCTCCTCGGTGTGCTCGTCGGCACCGATCATCCGTCCGGCGCCGGTGAAGTCCTCGTCCCAGGCGACGTCGTCGGGCAGATCGTTGACGACGGTCCGCACCTTCGGCCGATCGGCGGCCGTCTCCTCGGGCCGGCCGAGACCGAAGTAGGTCGCGAACGCACGCTCGAACATCGGCTGCTCGTGCGAGTACTTCACGCTGGCGCACCGGAGCCCCGTCCGGAGGCGATCGAGATCGGCCGCTCCGACGATGTCCATCACACGCCGGATCTCGATCACCTCCGCGGGCGACGCCGGGAGGCCGTGGGCTCGCAGCGTGTGGCCGAAGGCCACGGCGAGACCGTCGAGCACGGTCATCGCCGCGCTCCGGCACCGGACCGGGCCCGGCCGGCACCGAAGGCGGTGGCGGTCCCCGAACCCGTCACGCCCGAACCCGCCGTCCCCGATCCGGCCTTCGCACCCGATCCGAGATCGGACGCGAGGAGCCGTCGCACCTGGTCGAGGTCGGTGCCGAACTTCACCAGCAACGACATCAACGCCGGGTCGCCGTCACCGGCTCGCCGATCACCCAGGAGTGCCGCGGCCCGCGCCGCGTCGATCACCTCGGCGATCGACGGACTCTTGCGGAGCGGGAGTTCGCGGAGCCGGCGCGCCAGATCGACGACGTCGGCGACCACCGCCTCGGGCACCCCGGGCGCCCGCACCGCCACGATGCGCTGCTCCCGCTCGGCCGTCGGGTACGACACCTGGAAGTGCAGACACCGCCGCTTGAGCGCGGGCGAGAGCTCCCGGGTGTCGTTGGAGGTGAGGATCACCCACGGCGCCGACCGCGCGACGAAGGTGCCGAGTTCGGGAACGGTCACCTGGCGTTCGGCGAGCACCTCCAGCATCACCGCCTCCATCGCCTCGTCCGTGCGGTCGATCTCGTCGACCAAGAGCACCGTCGGCGCCGTGGACATGATGGCCGCGAGGAGCGGACGCGGCACCAGGAAGTCCTCGGTGTACACGCCGACGTCGGTTCGCGCGAGCGCCGACGACGCGGCCGAGAGCGTCTCGTGGGCCGCCAGTTCGTCGCTGATGCGGTCACGGAGCATCTGCACGTGCAGCAGTTGGCGTGCGTAGTCCCACTCGTACAGCGCCCGCGCGTCGTCGAGGCCCTCGTAGCACTGGAGCCTGATGAGTTCCCGGCCCGACGCCGCGGCGAGGGCCTTCGCCAGCTCCGTCTTCCCGACGCCGGCCGGGCCCTCCAGCAGCAACGGACGGTCGAGCAGGGTCGCGAGGTGCAGCACCACCGCGAGGTCCGGCTCGATCAGATAACCCTGCGCCTCCAGCGACGCGGTCAGGTCGTCGACCGTCTCGAACTGCGCGATCGGTTCGCCGTCCCGCGGTTCGGCAGGCACAGGCTTCCTCGTCTTCGTCGTCTCCATCACGGCACGTATCTCCTCGTCCTGCTCGACCGTCGCGATCAGTAGCTTCCGGTCATCGCGTGGCGGATCATCGGAATCTGCGACTCGACCGTGCATTCGCGCGGATTGGCCGGCGTGCACCAGTCCTCCATCATGTGCTCGGAGATGGTGCGGATCATCTCGTCGGAGGTGTCGATCGACGAGCCGCGGCCTTCGTACTTGCCCGTGTTCATCCGGTTCTTCTGGTAGGTGTCGGGGTGCACCGAGCCGAAGTTGTCGGGAATGCCGAGGTCCTTCGACAGCCGGATCGCGGCCTCGACCGCGGCGTCGGCCGCCTGCACCGTCGTCATGTTGCGGGTGTCGACGCCCATCAGCGGCGCGATCTCGGCGAATCGCTCGTACCGCGCCGGCAGGTTGTACTCCCACACGCGCGGCAACGCGATCGCGTTGTTCAGTCCGTGATGCAGGTCGAAGTACGCGCTGACCGCATGCGACATCGAGTGGATCTGGCCGAGACCGCCCGAGTTGAACGCCTGGGCCGCGATGTACTGGGCGTGCATCATGCCGGTCCGTGCCTCCAGGTTGTGGGGGTCGTAGACGGCGGTGGGCAGGTGTTTCGCGATCAGCTCGATCGAGTACTTGGCGTTCCCCAGCGAGGGCGCGAAGTCCAGTCGCGAGACGTACGGCTCACTGGCGTGTGCGAGGACGTCGAAACCGCAGTACGCGGTGAACTCCTGCGGGCACGAGTAGTAGAGCAACGGATCGTCCATCGCCAGATCCACCAGGCAGGTGTCGTCGAAGGCCACCCACTTGTGCGGCTTGTCCATGTCGGAGGTGTCGGTGATGACGTACGCCCACGACGTCTCCGAACCCGTGCCCGCGGTGGTCGAGACCGCGATGTGCTTCGGGTTCTCCTTATTGGTGGCCTTGGAGAAGCCTTCGAACTCGTTGATGTTGCGGCCGTCGTGCGCGATCACCATTCGCGCGCCCTTCGCCGCATCGTGGCTCGAGCCGCCGCCGACCGAGACGATCCCGTCGCACTTCTCCGACTGGTAGCGAGCCGCGGCGTCCATCGCGTTGGTGTCCTTCGGGTTCGACTGCACCTCGTCGAACAGGACCACGTCGACGCCCTGGTACTCGATCTTCCCGGTCAGCTCCTCGATGATCCCGGAACCGCGCAGGCCGGTCGTCATCAACAGCACGCGGGTCATGCCGAGTTCCTTGGCTTCGACACCGAGCATGTCGTGCGCGCCGACGCCGAGCTTCGCCTTCGGGAACGGGTGGAACTCCTTGATCGGGAAGTCCCAGATCTGATTCAGCTCGATTGCCATGGGCTGGTCAACTCCTTCTGTCCGGGATGCGGTGCACCCCGTTGCCGAAACGGTCCCCACCAGCGTGTTCCCCGTCACATCATGGCGACAAGGGGCCCTGACCCGGCGCCGAGAGGATCAGCCCGAGCGGATGGGAGACGCACCTGGCCGTTCGGACAGGTTCTGCGTTGAAGGAGGGCGAACGACGAAGGGGCGTTCAGCCGGAGACGCGCTCGATCTTGCCGCCGAGCGCGCTCAGCTGCTCTTCGAAGTTCGGGTACCCGCGGTCGATGTGCTCCACGTCGTGCACCTCGGTGACGCCGTCGGCGACCAGACCCGCCAGCACCAGACCGACGCCGGCACGGATGTCGGACGACCACACCGGCGCGCTCGAAAGCGTCTCGACACCGCGGATCACCGCGTGGTGCCCGTCGGTGCGGGCGTCGGCGCCGAGCCGCACCATCTCCTCGACGAACCGGAAGCGCGCCTCGAAGACGTTCTCGGTGATCATCGACATGCCCTCGGAGACGGCCGCCAGCCCGATCGCCATCGGCTGCATGTCGGTCGGGTAGCCCGGATACGGCAGCGTCGCGGTGTTCACCGCCACCGGCCGGCCTGCCTGCACCACGCGGAAACCGTCGTCGAACCGCTCCACCGTGGACCCCGCGTCTTCGAGCTTCTTCAGCACGAGTCGGAGATGATCAGGGTCCACGCCGCGCACCCGGATGTCGCCGCGGGTCATCGCCGCAGCCACTCCCCAGGTTCCGGCGACGATCCGGTCGCCGACCACGTGGTGGCGGGTCGGGCTCAGCGACCGCACGCCGGTGACAGTGAGCGTGGGCGAGCCGACGCCGTCGATTCGGGCGCCCATCTGGATCAACATCTCACAGAGGTCGACGATCTCCGGTTCGCGAGCGGCGTTGTCGATGGTCGTGACGCCCTCGGCGAGCACGGCCGCCATCAGGATGTTCTCGGTGGCTCCCACCGAGGGGAACTCCAGCGCGACCGCCGCACCGGTGAGTTCCTCGGCCTCGGCGACCACGCAGCCGTGCTCGATCGCACTCTGTGCCCCCAGCGCGCGCAGTCCGGCCTGGTGCATGTCGAGCGGCCGGGAACCGATGGCGTCACCGCCCGGCAGGGCCACCACCGCCCGGCGTCGCCGGGCCATCAGCGGGCCCAGCACACAGACCGAGGCGCGGAACTGCTTCACCGCGTCGAAGTCCGCGTGGTACTCGGGCTCGGCGGGCACGTCGATCACCACCACGTCGCCGTCGATCATCACCTCGGCGCCGAGTCCGCGCAGCACGTCCGCCATCAGCGGGACGTCGGCGATCTCGGGCGCATTGGTCAGAACTGTGCGGCCCTCCGCGAGCAGTGCCGCCGCCATGAGCTTCAGAACGCTGTTCTTGGCTCCCCCAACCGTCACCTCTCCCGCCAGCCGTGCCCCACCAGTAACCAAGTAGCGATCACTCACGCACACAGCTTATCGCCGGACGCGTAGGTTGACAGACATGGCAGTCCATCTCACGCGCATCTACACCCGCACCGGCGACGACGGGACCACCGGTCTCTCCGACTTCTCACGAGTCCCGAAGACCGACTCCCGAGTGGTCGCGTACGCCGACTGCGATGAGGCCAACGCGGCCATCGGAGCCGCTCTCACGCTCGCCGCGGACGTCCCGCCCGATATCGCGGAGGTCCTGACCACGGTCCAGAACGACCTCTTCGACGCCGGGGCCGATCTCTCCACCCCGGTCGTCGACGATCCGAAGTATCCGCCGCTGCGGATCGAACCGGAGTACATCGACGCGCTCGAAGCCTGGTGCGACTCCTTCGGCGCCGAGCTCGCTCCCCTGGACTCGTTCATCCTCCCCGGCGGTACCGGGCTGTCGGCGCTTCTGCACCAGGCGCGGGTGGTGACCAGGCGAGCCGAGCGCTCCGCCTGGGCGGCGATCGCCGAACATCCCGACGATTCGTCCGTGCTTCCGGCCAAGTACCTCAACCGGCTCTCCGACCTGCTCTTCATCCTGGCACGGGTCAGCAACGTGCGCGCCGGGGTCGGCGACGTCAAGTGGGTTCCGGGAGGCGACCGGAAGCGGTGAGGAGCGGGGCGCGCCCGGTATCAGGCGGCCGGACGACGCCGCTTGGACCGCTTCGGGGCACGCGCCTCGATCCACGACTGGAAGGCCGTGGAGACCGCCGGGCTCATGCCGATTTCGTAGCGGCCACCGGCACCGGAGCGCCCTATCGACAGCTCGACGATGGCGAAGTCGGCGTCCATGATCTCCAGTTCGGTGCCGACCGGGGCTCGGCGTCCCACGATCTCGATCCGGCGGCGCGAGAGGCTGACGGTGGGGCCCGGACGCAGGGAACTGAGGCGGTAGTACGCGAGGGCGTCGTCGCCGTACTGCACCGACCCGTGCCGCCAGCCCTGATCGGCGTCGGCGGGCCGCGACCGCAGCAGCACCGGAGTCCCGGCGCGCCGGACCTCGATCAGCCGGTAGACGACGCCTGCGGCCACGAACAGGCCGGCCACGACGACGCCGACGATCACCCATACCCACATCGGCACCGCATCAACCTCCTCACATGCAGGTATACACGACCGCGGATGAGCCCTTCCTGAGACGACGACAGCCGCCCTGCAGAGCAGGACGGCTGTCGTCGTCTAAATCACATCTGCTGCGCGCAATGTCGCAGTCTCCCGGTCAGCCCACGGCTTCCGCGGCGCGGACCCGGGACTTGGCCCGGAGGAACTCCGCGCTGCCCTCGTCGGCCGACTCCAGCACCGAGCGCTCGGCGGCGACATCGATGTCGGAGGCGAACTGCGCGTGCTCGGCGAGCACGGTGACCGACTCGCCGGTCACCGACAGGAATCCGCCCTGCACCGCGAACGCGGTCCGGTTTCCACCGGACTCGGTCACGACGACGCAGCCGCCGGGAGCGAGCTCAGCCAGCATCGGAGCGTGGCTCGCGAGAATGCCGAGTTCGCCGACGGTGGTCTGAGCCACGAGGAACGTCGCGTCGCCGGAGTACAGTTCCGAGTCCGGCGAGACGACCTCGAGTCGGAAAGTCTTGTCAGCCATGAGCAGCGACTACTTTCCGGCGATCTTCTTGGCTGCAGCCTCGACGTCGTCGAGCCCGCCGCAGCTGTTGAAGGCCTGCTCGGGCAGGTGATCGAACTCGCCCTTGCACACGCGGTCGAAGGCCTCGATGGTGTCCGACAGCGGGACGACCGAACCCTTCTGGCCGGTGAACTTCTCGGCGACCAGGAAGTTCTGGCCGAGGAACTTCTGCAGGCGACGGGCGCGCGCGACCGTGACCTTGTCCTCTTCCGAGAGCTCGTCCATACCGAGGATCGCGATGATGTCCTGCAGCTCCTTGTACTTCTGCAGGATGCGCTTGACCTCGTTGGCGACGCGGAAGTGCTCGTCGCCCACGATCGAGGCCTCGAGGATTCGCGAGGTCGAGGTCAGCGGATCCACGGCCGGGTAGATACCCAGCTGCGAGATCGGGCGCGAGAGCTCGGTGGTGGCGTCGAGGTGCGCGAACGTGGTCGCCGGCGCGGGGTCGGTGTAGTCGTCCGCGGGGACGTAGATCGCCTGCAGCGAGGTGATCGAACGGCCCTTGGTCGAGGTGATGCGCTCCTGCAGCTCGCCCATCTCGTCGGCCAGCGTGGGCTGGTAACCCACAGCCGAAGGCATACGGCCGAGCAGGGTCGAGACCTCGGAACCGGCCTGGGTGAAACGGAAGATGTTGTCGATGAACAGCAGCACGTCCTGGTGCTGCACGTCGCGGAAGTACTCGGCCATGGTCAGGGCCGAGAGAGCGACGCGCATACGCGTGCCCGGCGGCTCGTCCATCTGGCCGAACACCAGCGCGGTGTCCTGAAGAACGCCCATCTCCTCCATCTCGAGGTGGAGGTCGGTGCCCTCACGCGTACGCTCGCCGACGCCCGCGAACACCGAGGTGCCCGAGAACTCGCGAGCGATACGGGTGATCATCTCCTGGATCAGAACGGTCTTGCCGACACCGGCGCCGCCGAACAGACCGATCTTGCCGCCCTTGACGTACGGGGTCAGCAGGTCGATGACCTTGATGCCGGTCTCGAGGATCTCGGTCTTGCCCTCGAGCTGATCGAAGGCCGGCGGCTTGCGGTGGATACCCCACTGCTCGCCGTCGCGACCGGTGCCCGGCGCATCCAGGCAGTCGCCCAGCGCGTTGAAGACGTGGCCCTTGACGACGTCACCGACGGGAACCGAGATCGGCTTGCCGGTGTCGACGACGGCCGCACCGCGGACGAGGCCGTCGGTGGGCTGCATCGAGACGGTGCGGACGACGTTGTCGCCGAGGTGCTGAGCGACCTCGAGCGTCAGGGTCTTCGCGACCGCCGGAAGGGTGACCTCCGCGTGCAGGGCGTTGAACAGGGCGGGAATGGCGCCGCGCGGGAACTCGACATCGACGACGGGGCCGATCACCCGGGCGACACGACCGGCTGTCGCGGACGCGGCCCCCGGCGTATCAGTGACTGCTGCAGTCATTGTTCTTCACTTTCCTTCAGGTGTGTCTTGTGTCGCGATCAGTTCGCCAGCGCTTCGACGCCGCCGACGATCTCGCTGATTTCCTGGGTGATCTGCGCCTGACGGGCCGCGTTGGCCTGACGGGACAGGTTCCTCTCGAGCTCGGTCGCGTTGTCGGTCGCCGCCTTCATGGCGGTACGACGTGCCGCATTCTCCGATGCCGCCGACTCGAGCAGCGCAGCGAAGATCCGCGATGCCACGTACTTCGGCAGCAGCGCGTCGAGCAGTTCCTTGGCCTCAGGCTCGAACTCCACCTCGGCGCTCACCTCGGCGTTGGCGGAGTCCTCGAGGATGTCCTCCCCCATGTTCAACTGCTCGATCTCGAACTCGACGTCGATCGGCGCCATTCGGCGCACCACCGGCTTCTGCGTCAGCATCGACACGAAACGCGTGTAGACGATGTGCAGTTCGTCGACGCCCTCGATCTCGCCGCCCTCGGGCAGCGCCACCGACTCACCGGATCCGGCGAGGAAGGAGTCCACGAGGTGGTGGACCGCGTCGGCGCTGTCGGAGAACTTCGGCTGCTGGGAGAACCCGGACCAGCCGGCGGCCACCGGACGGTCGCGGAAGGTGTAGTACCCGATGCCCTTGCGGCCCATCACGTACACGACCGGTTCCTTGCCCTCGCTGCGGAGCAACGAGAGGAGTTCCTCGGTCTCCTTCAGCACGTTCGAGTTGTACCCGCCGCACTGACCGCTGTCGCTGGTGACGACCAGGACCGCGGCGCGGCGCGGGTTCTCCCGATCGACCAGCAGCGGGCTGTCGAGGGACGTGGAGGCGTTCGCCAGCGTCGTGACGACCCGGGTGATCTCCTGGGCGTAGGGACGGGCGGCAGCCACCCGTGCCTGAGCCTTGGTGATCCGTGAGGTCGCGATCAGCTCCTGCGCCTTCGTGATCTTCTTCGTCGATTGAATCGACTTGATCCGTGAGCGCAGCTCCCGAATGGTTGCCATGTTACTTCAGCTTCTTCGTCACTCGGATCGTCTCGGACTCGACGTCCTCGGGCGCCAGCGGGTCGGCCTCGACCTCGACGACACGGCTGCCGTCAGAGGCGATGAAGCCGGCCTTGAAGTTGTTCGTGGCGGTCGCGAGTGCGGCCTTGTCCTCGTCGGTGAGCTTCTTGCCGCCGGCGATGTTGCTGTACACACCGGAAGCGGTGTGCCGCAGATCGCCGAGGAGCTCGGCCTCGAAGCGGCGGATGTCGGCCACCGGCACCGAGTCCATGAAGCCCTCGCCGCAGAGGTACAGCGAGACGATCTGGTCCTCGACGGCGACCGGGCTGTACTGATCCTGCTTGAGCAGTTCCACCCAGCGGGCACCGCGCTCGAGCTGTGCCTTCGACGCGGCGTCCAGGTCCGAGGCGAAGGCCGAGAAGGCCTCCAGCTCACGGAACTGCGCGAGTTCCAGACGCAGCGACCCGGAGACGTCCTTGAGGCCCTTGGTCTGTGCGGCGCCACCGACACGGGAGACCGAGATACCGACGTTGATCGCCGGGCGGACGCCCTTGTTGAACAGGTCCGACTCGAGGAAGACCTGACCGTCGGTGATCGAGATGACGTTGGTCGGAATGAACGCCGAGACGTCGTTGGCCTTGGTCTCGATGATCGGCAGGCCGGTCATCGATCCGCCGCCGAGCTCGTCGGACAGCTTGGCGCAGCGCTCCAGCAGGCGGGAGTGCAGGTAGAACACGTCACCGGGGTACGCCTCGCGGCCCGGCGGGCGGCGCAGCAGCAGCGAGATCGCACGGTAGGCCTCAGCCTGCTTCGACAGGTCGTCGAACACGATCAGGACGTGCTTGCCCTGGTACATCCAGTGCTGGCCGAGGGCCGAGCCGGTGTACGGTGCGAGCCACTTGAAGCCGGCCGAGTCGGACGCCGGAGCGGCGACGATGGTGGTGTACTCCATCGCGCCCGCCTCTTCGAGGGCGGTCTTGACGCCCGCGATGGTCGAGCCCTTCTGACCGATGGCTACGTAGATGCAGCGGACCTGCTTCTCCGGATCACCGGTGGCCCAGTTGGCCTTCTGGTTCAGGATGGCGTCGATGCAGAGCGCGGTCTTGCCGGTCTTGCGGTCGCCGATGACCAGCTGACGCTGGCCGCGGCCGATCGCGGTCATCGCGTCGACGGCCTTGATACCGGTGGCGAGGGACTCCTCGACCGGCTGACGCTCGAGGACGGTGGCTGCCTGCAGTTCGAGGACGCGGTCGCCCTCGGACTCGATGGCGCCCAGTCCGTCGATCGGCGAGCCCAGCGGGTCGATGACTCGGCCGAGGAACTTGTCGCCGACCGGGACCGACAGGACGTTGCCGGTGCGCTTGACTTCCTGGCCCTCTTCGATGTTCTCCGAGTCACCGAGGATGACGGCGCCGACCTCGTCCAGGTCGAGGTTCAGTGCGACGCCGCGGATGCCGCCGGGAAACTCCAGCAGCTCGTTGGCCATGGCACCCGGAAGGCCGCTGACGTGAGCGATGCCGTCGCCGGTGTCGGTGACGGTGCCGATCTCTTCTCGCGAGGCCTGGTTGCCCACGTCTTCGGTGTAACTTGCGATCGCGCTCCGAATTTCATCGGAGGAGATGGTCAACTCCGCCATGTTCCTGCTCTTCCTGGCTTTCTGGTTCTTGGTCTTGGGAATCGATTGTGGTGACGTGCGATGGTGTTACCGCAGGCCGCGACGCAGCGTCGCGATCTTGCCCGAGATGCTGCCGTCGATGCGTTCGTCACCGACACGCACCACGACGCCGCCGAGAAGCTCGGGATCGATGTCGACGTGCAGGGTGACGGGTGCCGAGTAGATCTCGGTGAGCTTGGCCGCGAGCGCGTTGCGCTGATCGCTCGACAGCTCGCCCGCGCTGGTGACGTAGGCGACCTTGCGGCCGTTGCTCGCCGCGGCGAGCTGCGACAGTTCGTCGACCGCGTCGCCGGGGAGCTCCTCGGTGGTCGCGACCGCGTTCACCGCCAGCCGCTCGGTGATGGTGTCCACCTTGCCGTCGATCAGCTTGCGCAGCAACGCGGTGCGATCGGCGGTGCTGCGTGCACGATCGGACAGTGCCTGCTCCAGAGCCGTGTCGCCCTTGATCACGCGTGCGAGGCGGAACAGCTCGTCTTCGACGGCATCGGACTTGCCCGCGTCCTTGGCAGCCAGCAGCAGAGCCTCTCGGCCCAGCCGGCGGAGGCCTTCGACGAGGTCGGCATCGCTTGACCACGCCCGCGCCGCCGTCGAGGAGACGATGGAACGGGTGGCGTCAGAGACCTTGCCGGTCAGGACCTTGTCGGCCACTGCCGCCCGGGTGTCGGGCGCAGTGCTCGAGTCGGCCAGCGCGATGCGCAGCGAGCGGTCACCACTGACGGCGTCGGACACCGACAGCAGTTCCTCGCCGACAGTCACCGCATCGGTGTCGGACGATGCGGAGGTTCCACGAAGGACGGTTTCCAGCTCAACGCGGGCCCCTTCGAGGGCTTCGCGGCTTGACGCTGCGTACATCTAGCTACATTCCTTGTCTAGGCGGACCCCGCCTGGGTGTCGGCTTGCCTCGGATGCGGCGGAGCGAGGGACGGAGATCTCTCCGACCCCCTCGCCGACCCGCACCATCGGTGTATCCATCGGATTACTTGGCGGTCTCGTTCGACACGCCGTCCAGCTCGGCGAGGAACCGGTCGACGGTTCCGGCCTGCTTGACGTCGTCCGACAGGGACGCACCGACCAGCTTCTCGGCCAGATCGACCGACAGCTTGCCGAGGTCACCGCGCAGTTCGGAGACGACCTGCTGACGCTGGGCGTCGAGCTGAGCCGCGCCGTTGGCGATGATCCGCTCGCTCTCGGTGGTTGCCTGAGCCTTCATGTCCGAGACGATCTGCGCACCCTGGGTGCGTGCCTCGTCGCGGATCGCCGCAGCCTCTTCACGAGCTCCTGCGAGCTGCTCGCGGTACGCCGCCAGCTGCTGAGCCGCTTCGGCCTGAGCCGCCTCGGCGCGGGCGATACCGCCCTCGATCGTGTCGTGACGCTCGTCGAGCACCTTGCGGTACCGCGGGATGACGAACTTCCAGAAGACGAAGAGGACGACGGCGAAGGCGACCAGCGACCAGGTGATGTCGTACCACTCGGGAAGGAGCGGGTTATGGCTCTCGCTCTCTTCGGCGAGAATCAGACTGGTGTTGATCATGTCGTGGTCTCGTATCAGAAGATGAAGCCGGCGACGATACCGATCAGCGCCAGAGCCTCAGAGAGTGCGATACCGAGGAACATGGTGGTGCGGATCTGACCGGCCAGCTCGGGCTGACGGGCGATACCCTCGATGGCCTTGCCGGCCACGATGCCGACGCCGATACCGGGGCCGATGGCAGCGAGGCCGTAGCCGATCGCGCCGAAGCCCTTACCCGTGATGGTTTCGTCGGCCAGAGTCTGGGCGATGTAGCTCATCTTTGCGATTCCCTTTCTTGGTGGCTCCCCACCCGGTCGGGCGAGCGAGTCAGTCTGTTTCGGTCCGGCGCTCGTGCCGGCCCGAAGTATTCAGTTGGTCAGGACGAGTCGTGTCAGTGCGCGTCTGCGTGGATCGACTGGTCGATGTAGACCGCGGTCAGCAGAGCGAAGATGTACGCCTGCAGCGCGATGACCAGAAGTTCGAAGAAGGTGAAGCCGACGGCGGCGACGAGCGAGCCCAGTCCGGCGACGCTCCAGATGCCGCTCTTGTCGATGATGAAGAACTGCGTCGCGGCGAAGAACAGCGCGAGCATGATGTGGCCGGACAGCATGTTGGCCATGAGTCGGACGGTCAGCGTGAACGGCCGCAGAATGAAGGTCGAGACGAACTCGATCGGAACCAGCAGGAAGTGGATCGGCAGCGGCACACCGGGGAGCACGATCGAGGATCGGATGAAGCCGAAGAAGCCGAACTTGGCGATGCCCACCCAGCAGTAGGTGATGTAGGCGACCGCCGCCATCACCAGCGGCATGCCGATGCGTGCGTTGGTGGAGATGTTCAGGAACGGGATGATCGAGGTCAAGTTCAGGAAGATCGTCGCGAAGAAGATCGAGGCGATGATCGGCAGGAACTTGCGGCCGTTCTGCTTGCCGAGGATCTCCTCGGCGATGTTGATGCGCACCCAGTCGATGAAGCTCTCACCGACGTTCTGAAGACCACTCGGGACGATCTTGGGGCTGCGCAGAGCGAGCGCGAAAAACGCCGCGACGAGCACCGCCACGACGACTCGGATCAGCATGAGCCGGTCCATTCCCCACCAGGTGTCTTCTCCGAACAGCATCGGGGGGTAGAAGTCATCCAGGGACGGTGCGTGGAACTCGGCTGCGAGGGTGGCGCTCAGCGTTCTCTCCCGTTCTCGGGCCCGCACAACTTCTCAGCCGGCGGGTTCCATCGTTCAGTGTGCGAGGTGCCGCAGTGCATTGAACTGCACATTGCCGCATCGACCCGCGGTGAGCAGACTAGCAAGTCAGGATGGTCAGCGACCAATCCGGGGCGACAATATCTGCATATCGTCCCGATGCAATCGTTCTACTATCAGCCGTAGTAGCTGGTCAGGCGACCCTTCGTGATACTCGTCACATTCAGACCTCCGAGTCGGCGTCCGGACCCACATAGGTCTGCCGGGTGGTCAACACTCCCCACAGTTCGCTGCCCAGAACCAGAACGATCGCGCCGATCAGCATGCTGACCAGCGCGCCTTTGCTGTAGAAGGTCATATCCTTCAGAAGCGCGGTCACAGCGATCACGATCACCACCTTGACGAGGTATCCACCCATGAGGGCCCCCATCACCACGCTCGGTGACGCCTTCGCGGTGAGCAGGATGGTCAACACCGTGATGAGGATGAAGCCGCCGCCGATCGCTGCGCCCACCAGTACGCCCCACAACCCCGGAGTGCCCTTCCAGGGCCACCAGATCAGCAGGCCCGCGACGAGCAGCGCCCCGAGTCCGTAGAGGCCGTACTTGAGGCCGGCCCGCAGCGGCGCGGTGGGATCGGTGGCCTCGTCCAGCGCCCCCGAGTCGATGCCGCTCGCGGCCGGTTCGGGTGATTCGTTCTCGTCATTGGTCGACACGAGAGACCAGGTTAGCCAGCCGCCCCGCTATCGGGCGAACCGGCGGCTCAACCGCGGAGCGAAGGTCGCCGCCAGCGCGATGACCAGACCACCGAAGAACAGCGGCATCACCACCTCGAGAGGGAGCAGGCTGCCCGCCGCCACGGAGAAGGCCAGCACGCCGACCCACAGGTAGATCAGCAGCGCCACGCGTCGCTGCGAATGTCCGAGTTCGAGCAACCGGTGGTGAAGGTGCATCTTGTCCGGCGTGTAGAAGCCCACTCCGGCGCGCGTCCGCCGGATCACCGCCATGATCATGTCGAGCATCGGAATGAACATCACCGCCGCCACCAGGATCAGCGGCGAGAGCAGGGTGAACATATCCGCGGGGCCGTATGCGCTGCGGGCGACGCGGCCCGAGGCGCTCGTCGACGCGGCGGCGAGCATGAGTCCGATCAGCATGGCGCCCGAGTCGCCCATGAAGATCCGCGCCGGCGAAAAGTTGTGCGGCAGAAAGCCCAGGCACGCGCCGGCGAGAGCCACGGTGATCAGGGCCGGCGGGTAGTAACTCACGTCGCCGCCCTGGTCGTGGAGGAGTCCGAGGGAGAACAGGCAGATCGCACTGGCGGCGATGAGCCCGAGTCCGGCCGCGAGGCCGTCGAGTCCGTCGACGAAATTGATCGCGTTGATCGTGGTGACCGTGATGGCGACGGTGAGCAGGCCGGCCTGGAGCGGATCGAGGACCACCGTGCCGATGTCGGCGAACGGCACGTAGAGCAGGTACCAGCTGACGCCCATGATGACCAGGACGCCGGCGGCGGTGAGCTGTCCGACGAATTTGGTCAGCGCATCCAGGCCCCAGCGGTCGTCGATCACGCCGACGAGCACGATCACCAGTCCCGCGGTGATGACGGCCAGCATGTCGTGGGTGTACGAGAATCCGCGGTTCAAAGCGGGCAACTGTGCGGCCAGGCCGATCGCGCAGACGATGCCGATGTACATTCCGACACCGCCGAGCCGCGGCGTCGGGATCACATGGACGTCACGCTGCCGGGGCACGGCGACGGCGCCGAAGCGGACCGCACAGACCCGCACCAGCGAGGTCAGGAAGTACGTGATCCCCGCGGCGGTGAGGCCGACGAGCGCGAGTTCGCGCAAGGGCACGCCGGCACCGCCGCCGGACGACTCCAGCGCGTATCCGAGCACCGTCACCCCTCCCCCACGGCCGCCACGGCGGCGGTGATCGCCGCGCGGCGGGCCTCGTCGGACGGATCGGTCCGCATGGCGTCGAGCATGAGGTCGGCGATCTGCGGCATGTCCGCGGGCCGCAGTCCGTCGGCGGCGAGTACGGCCGTGCCGAAGCGGATGGCCGAGCCCTCGGAGACCGGCGCCTCGTCAAACGGGGTGACCGCCTTGTCGACGATGATCCGGCAGGCCGCCAGCCGCTTGGCCGCTTCCCGTCCGGTGATGCCGAGCGACGAGACCTCGATCACCGCCAGATGCGTGTCGGTGCCGCCCGAGACGGTGCGCAGCCCGCGCGCGCCCAGTTCGGCGGCCAGGGTGGCGGCGTCGTCCGCCACGTCGCGGGCATAGGCCGCGTACTCCGGGCGCAGGCACTCGCCGAACGCCACCGCCTTGGCCGCGATCGAGTGCATCGCCGGAGCGCCCTGCATGAACGGGTACACCGCCCGCGAGAGCGAGTCCTCGTGTTCGGACCTGGCGAGCAGCAGTCCGCCGCGCGGTCCGCGCATCACCTTGTTGGTGGCGACCGTCACCACGTCGGCGTACGGCACGGGCGAGTCGAGCACCCCGCCGACGGCGAGACCGGCCAGATGCGCCGCGTCGACCCAGAGGATGCAGTCGGCCTCGTCGGCGATGGTGCGCATCGCCGCGAAGTCCCACGACCGGGAGTAGGACGTACCGCCCGCGACGAGAATCCGCGGCCGGTGGATCAGGGCCAGATCCCGGATCTGGTCGTAGTCGATCCGCTCGGTGTCGCGGCGGACCTCGTAGTTCAGGACACTGAACCAGCGTCCCGACAGGTTCGCGCGCGAGCCGTGTGACTGGTGGCCGCCGTGCTTGAGATTCAGGGAGAGCACCTGATCGCCCGGCTGCGAGAACGCGGCGTACACCGCGAAGTTCGCGAGCGCCCACGACAGCGGCTGGACGTTGACGTAATCGGCGCCGAACAGCGTGTGCGCGCGGCTGATCGCGAGCTGCTCGACCTCGTCGACCACCTCCGCTCCGCCGTGGTACCGGTGGCCGGGATAGCCCTCGGCGTACTTGTCCGCCAGAATCGATCCGACCGCGGCCCGCACCGCGGGGGTGGCCGTCGACTCCGCGGCCACCATCTGCAGGCTGCCGCGCCGGCGCGTCTCCTCGCGCCGAAGCAGTTCGGCGATCTCCGGATCACTCGCCAGCGGATCGGTCACGGCCGTCCCCGGAGCTCATCCGCGTCCACGTCGAGCACTTCGGCGATGTCCTCGGCGGTGATCGCGCCCTCACGCAGAATGCGAGGGCCCGGGCCGGTGAGGTCGACGATCGTCGAGGCGACGGCATGGTCGGCCGGACCGCCGTCGAGATAGACCGACACCTTCTCCTGCAGCTGCTCGCGGGCCTGGTGCACCTGCACCGCCGGCGGATGGCCGGAGATATTGGCGCTGGAGACGGCCATCGGCCCGATCTCCCGCAGCAATTCGATCGCGACCGGATGCAGGGGCATGCGGATCATCACGCTGCCCGAGGTGTCGCCGAGATCCCAGGCGAGAGACGGGGCCTGCTCCACCACCAGGCTCAAACCGCCCGGCCAGAAGGCCTGCACCAGCTCTCGGGCCTGCGGCGACACCGACCTGACGAGACCGTCCACGGTGTGCCACGAGCCCACCAGGACCGGTACCGGCATGTCCCGCCCGCGGCCCTTCGCCGCCAGCAGCGACGCGACCGCTTCGCTGTCGAATGCGTCGCACCCGAGTCCGTAGACCGTGTCGGTCGGCATCACGATGAGCCGCCCGGCGCGCACGGCTCCCACCGCCGCCCGGATTCCGGCTTCCCGCTCGTCTGGATCACTGCAATCGAACACCGCGCTCACGTATTCCATCCTTCCACGCCGTCGGCCCCCGATCGCGCAGGGTCACCGACGGCTGCTCGTACAGCGGTCACGAACCGGGGTCGCCCGGCGAGGTCGTCATGGGTGCGGACGGCGGCGAATCCGCCGGTCGCCGTCAGCGCGTCGCGCACCAGATCGGCGGTCGTGTCGTCGTGCTCGACGGCCACAGACGCGCCCACTCGCAGAGCCGAGGCGAGGATCGGCGCCAGTTGATCGATCAGGTCCATTCCGCAGTCGCCGGAGAAGACCGCCTCGGGCGGATCGTGCGCCACCTCCGGTGAGACCTCGGCGCCGGACGGAACGTACGGCGGGTTGCTCACGACGACGTGCGCCGAAGCCAGCAGGGGCGCGACCGCCGCGACATCGGTGACGTCGGCCCGCACCACGGCGACCCGTTCCGTGAGTCCGGTCGCCTCGAGGTTGCGTCGCAGATACGACAGCGCCCGCTCCGAGCGCTCGACGGCCGTCACCGTCGCGTCGGGTGCGCCGGCGGAGATCGCCAGGGCCAGCGCGCCGCTCCCGGAGCACAGGTCGACCACGCGGATCGGGTCGCCCGCACTCTCGCGGAGTTCGGCGATGCGGGCCAGCGCCCACTCCGCTAGCAACTCGGTCTCCGGCCGCGGAATGAAGACTCCCGGTCCCACCGTCAACTCCAGGCCCGCGAAGAATGCGCGAGAAGTGATGTGCTGCAAAGGAACCCGCGAGCAGCGTTGCTCCACGGCGGCAACGACGCGACCGCGCAGCTCGGCAGGCACCTCATCGACGAGAAGCAGCCGTCCGGGATCCACCCCGAGCATCTGCGCCACCAGTTCGGCGGCCTCGGCACCGGCCGAGTCGATCCCGGCCTCGGCCAGCCGCACCGCCGCCCACCGGCGCAGAGCGTCGGCCGAACCGCCTTCGGGTGCCGTCACTGCTGCAGGCGTGCCTGCTTGTCGGCGTCGACGAGCGCGTCGAGCAGCGCGTCCATCTCACCGTCGAGCACCGAGTCGAGGTTGTTGGCCTTGTAGCCGATCCGGTGGTCGGTGATGCGGTTCTCCGGGAAGTTGTACGTGCGGATCCGCTCCGAACGGTCCACGGTCCGGATCTGCGCCTGCCGGCCGGCGGCGGCCTCGGCCTCGGCCTCCTCCTCCGCCAGGGCCTTGAGCCGCGCCGCGAGCACCTGCATGGCACGGGCCTTGTTCTGCAACTGCGAGCGCTCGTTCTGACAGGTCACGACGATGTTCGTCGGCAGGTGCGTGATGCGGACCGCCGAGTCGGTGGTGTTGACGCCCTGACCGCCCTTCCCGGAACTGCGGTAGACGTCGATCCGGAGGTCGGACTCGTCGATGTGGATCTCCTCCACCTCGTCGGGCTCCGGGTAGATCAGCACCCCGGCGGCCGATGTGTGGATCCGGCCCTGGGACTCGGTGACCGGAACCCGCTGAACCCGGTGGACACCGCCCTCGAACTTCAGCCGCGACCACACACCGTCGCGGAGCGTCTCCCGCGCCTTGATCGACACGGTGGCCTCCTTGTAGCCGCCGAGATCGGACTCGGTGACGCCCAGGACCGTCGCCTTCCAGCCGCGCTTCTCGCAGTACTTCAGGTACATGCGGACGAGGTCGGAGGCGAACAGCGCCGACTCCTCGCCACCCGCTCCCGACTTGACCTCGAGCACGACGTCGTCGGAATCGTGTGGATCGCGGGGCGCCAGCAGGTCGGTCAGCGCGGCGTCCAACTCGGCGACGGTCGACTCGAGCGCCGGGATCTCCTCGGCGAATCCCGGATCTGCCTCGGCGAGTTCCCTGGCCGCCTCGAGGTCGTCGCGCGCGGCCGTGAGCTTGGTGTAGGTGGTCATCACGGGTGCGAGTTCGGCGAACCGTTTGCCCACGCGGCGCGCGTTGGCCGGATCGTCGTGCAACGACGGGTCGGACAACTGAGCCTGGAGTCCGGCGTGCTCGGCGAGGATGTCGTCGATCGCGGACGGTTCCTGCGTACTCACCTGATGATTCTCTTTCGTCCTAGGAGGCTCCACCCAGACACTCCGGCGTGCCGCGCTGCGCCAGACGGCGGCGTCGAACGACAGCGGGCGTTAACCGACGGTGGCGTTAAACGACGGTGGGCGTTAAACGACAGACGCCCGACTCGAGATCCGCTGGGATCTCTCGCCGGGCGCCGGATGCAAGCTACTTGACGCGCTTGCCGTAACGCTTCTCGAAGCGAGCCACACGACCGCCGGTATCGAGGATCTTCTGCTTGCCGGTGTAGAACGGGTGGCAGTTGGAGCAGACTTCCACGGTGATGTGGCCGCCCTTGGCGGTGCTGCGCGTGGTGAACTCATTGCCGCAACCGCAGTTGACGGTGGTCACCTCGTAGTCGGGATGGATTCCCTGCTTCATTGATGTCCCTTCATCATGGTCGCCGGGTCACCTCTGATTTTTCAGTGGTGTGAACCGGAACCGGACTGACCGAAGAATTATTCCACAACCCCGGTCACCCCGGCCAATCGCGCAGGTGCGAGGCCTGGCGGTCCTCCAGCGCGACAGCAGTCAGATCGCAGTGAGACCGGTCTCTCTTCCTGTCGGGCCCAACCGGAGCCGACCGCCGGACGGTCTACCCTCGTACTCGGACCGGCCCGGTCGAGGACGCCGTCCACCCCGCACCACGTCCCTGCGAGCCTCCGGGAGCACCGAGTACACATGACGACCGCGAATCCGACGAGTGATGCCGCAACCGCCCGCGCCTCGAAACGGCCTCGCTGGTCCCGCCGGAATCCGTACCCTGCGACCGTGGTGCGCAACAGCCTCCTGACGGCACCCGACAGCGACAAGGAGGTGCGCCACCTCGTACTCGACATCTCCGGCTCCGGGCTGGAGTACCTGCCAGGCGATGCCGTCAACGTCACCCCCGCCAACGAGCCGGCGCTGGTCGCCGCGATCGTCGACCGGCTCGGCGTTCCGGGCGACACGGTGATCACCGACCGCAAGGGTGAGCGGACGCTCACCAATGCACTCACACACGGTTTCGAGATCACCTCGGTCTCGCCGTACCTGCTCGATCACCTCGCGAACGCCCGCGGCGTCGGAGAGGTGGCCGACCTGCTGGCCGGCGACCGTGCCGCACTCGAAGAATGGTCGCGCGGCAGGGACGTCCTGGACCTGCTCAACCTGGACCCCACCTGGTTTCCGACGCCCGAGGCCTTCCTCGGCGAACTGCGCCCCCTCGCCGCCCGCACGTACTCGATCTCGTCGTCGCCTGCCGTCCACGAGGGAACCCTGCACCTGACGCCCGCCACCGTGCGACATTTCGCGACCGAGTTCTGGGGCGATGGCCGCGACCGCGGCGGCGCCGCGTCCACCTATCTCGCCGACCGCGTGGAACCCGGCGACACCGTGGGGATCTACGTGACGGCCAACAAGTCGTTCCGGCTGCCCGAGCCGGACACCGACATCATCATGGTGGGCCCGGGCACGGGCATCGCCCCGTTCCGTGCCTTTCTGCACGAGCGCCGCCAGGACAACGGCCGAGGACGCAACTGGCTGTTCCACGGTGCTCGACATCGCGACCAGGACTTCCTGTACCGCGACGAGATGTGGGCGATGGAAGCCGACGGGACCCTCCGGCTCGACGTCGCCTTCTCCCGCGAGCAGGACGAGAAGGTCTACGTCTCGCACCTCATGGGAGGACGGGGCGAAGAACTGTACAGCTGGATCCGCGACGGCGCGGTCCTCTACGTCTGCGGCGACGCCACCAAGATGGCACGCGACGTGGAGGAGACCCTGGTGGCGATCATTCGCGAGTACGGCGGCTTCGACGATGAGGGAGCACGCGCCGAACTCCAGCGGCTGCGCGAGTCGGGTCAGTACCGCCGCGACGTCTACTGACGCCGCACTCTCCCGAAACGCCCCTGTGCCGTACCCCGTGACCCGATTCGGGTCACGGAATACGGCACAGTGCACCACTCCGCGGTGGAGGCCTCAGTCGTTGTCGACGACGCTGGGCGCGTTCTTGCTCACCTGCATCAGGAACTCGACATTGCTCCGCGTCTTCTTGAGCTGCGCGACGAGCAGGTCGATCGCGGCCTGCGAGTCCAGTCCGGAGAGCAGACGGCGCAGTTTGTGGACGATGGCGAACTCATCCGGCGACAGCAGGAGCTCGTCCTTGCGCGTGCTCGACAGGTTGACGTCGACCGCGGGGAAGACGCGCCGCTCGGCGATCTTACGGTCGAGCTTCAGTTCGGCGTTGCCCGTGCCCTTGAACTCCTCGAAGATCACCGTGTCGCCCGTCGACCCGGTCTCGACCAGCGCCGAAGCGATGATCGTCAGCGATCCGCCGTTCTCGATGTTGCGCGCGGCACCGAGGAATCGCTTCGGCGGATACAGCGCCTGGGAGTCGACACCACCGGAGAGGATGCGGCCCGAGGCGGGCGATGCGTTGTTGTACGCGCGGCCGAGACGGGTGATCGAGTCGAGCAGCACGACGACGTCCATACCGTTCTCCACCAGCCGCTTGGCACGCTCGATCGCGAGCTCCGCGACGCTGGTGTGATCCGACGGCGGGCGGTCGAAGGTCGACGCGATGACCTCGCCCTTCACACTCCGCTGCATATCGGTGACTTCTTCGGGACGCTCGTCCACCAGCACCACCATCAGGTGGCATTCCGGATTGTTGGTGGTGATCGCGTTCGCGATGTCCTGCAGGATCGTCGTCTTACCGGCCTTCGGCGGGGAGACGATCAGCGCACGCTGCCCCTTGCCGATCGGCATGATCAGGTCGATGACGCGGGTGGAGATCCGTTCGGGCGTGGTCTCGAGCCGCAGTCGCTGATTCGGGTAGAGCGGAGTCAGCTTGGTGAAGTCGGGACGCTTGCGCGCCGAGTCGACGTCGGTGCCGTTGACGGTGTCCAGCCGCACCAGCGGATTGAACTTCTGCCGCTGGTTGTTGGGGTTCTCGCCCTCGCGCGGCACCTTCACGGCACCGGTGATCGCGTCACCGCGGCGCAGTCCGTTGCGGCGGACCATGTTCATCGATACGTAGACGTCGTTGGGTCCGGCCAGGTAGCCGGACGTCCGCACGAACGCGTAGTTGTCGAGCACGTCGAGGATGCCCGCCACCGGCGCGAGGACGTCGCCCTCGTTGACCTGGGGCTCCCCCGCGTTGCCGCCGTCGCGGTCGCGTCCGCGACGACGCTCGCGGAACCGGCGTCCGCGGCGACGACCACCGCCCTCGCCGTCGTCGTCATCGTTGTTGTTGCGGTTCTGGTTCTGACCGCCGCCCTGGTTGCCGCCCTGGCCCTGGTTGCCGCCCTGGTTCTTCTGACCCTGGTTCTGGTTCCCGCCCTGGTTCTGATTGCCCTGACCCGACTTATCGCCGCCGTCCTGGCTCTTGTCGCCCTGGTTCCGCTCTCCCCCGCGGTTCCGGTTGCGGTTGCGCCGGTTGCCGTCGCCGTCCTGCTCGCCGCGCTGCTGGGCGGGCTTCTCGTCGCGGCCCTGCTCGGTGTTGCGCTGGTCGGAGTTCTTCTGGTCGGAGCTCTTCTGGTCAGCGCTCTTCTGGTCAGCGCTGTCGGTCTGCGGAGCCTTCGCGGTCTGCGACGATCCACCGTCGCCCGCAGCATCGGCGCCGCGCCGGGCATTGCGCCGTCCACTGGGCTGCTGATCGTTCGCGGCACGCTCGCCGGCCTGCGGCTTCTCCGGCGCAGACTTCGCTGCGTCGGACTTCTCTGCGTCGGACTTCTCTGCGGGCTTCTCCGCACGCTTGTCCGCTGCGGCCTTCTCTGCGCCCTTGGCGGAGCCTGCTCCGCCGTGCTGATGAGCCCTGATCACGTCGATCAGATCGCCCTTGCGCATTCCCGACGTGCCCTTGATGCCCAGCTCAGCAGCCAGACTGCGGAGTTCGGGCAGCAGCATGGCGGAAAGTCCGGTACGGGCCCGCTTGGGTGCCTGCACATCCGTTTCGGTCACGGAATTCCTTTCGTTCCCCGGCTTCAGATGCCGGGGGCCCCACCCAGAGCACGGGTGGAGGAGCAAAAATTGTTGGTTCGCCGGACAATCGGGTGGAGATCAGACACGCCCTGGGTCCCGGTGAAGCACTGTCAGCGTACCACCGGGTAGCCGCTGCGTCAGGAGACCACCTCGACGCCGTCCGCCACCGCGACGGGGATCATCGCGAAACCCAGATCGGCGGCGAGGTCTGCCTCGTGCGTTCCGAGGGGACTCGTTCCCAGCACCAGAACCGAAGGCCCAGCACCCGATACGGTAGCGGCGTGTCCGCGTTCGCGCAATGAATGCACCAGGCGAGTCGTCTCTGGAAGCGCCTGTTCGCGATAGCCCTGGTGCAGACGGTCCTCGGTGGCGTCGATCAGCCAGGCGGGATCGGTGGTCAGTGCCACGACTCCCAGTGCCGCGCGGCTGACGTTGAAGACCGCGTCCGCTCGCGGCACCGCGTCGGGAAGCAGGCCGCGCGTGGTCTCGGTGGACGACTCGGTCTGCGGCACGAATACCGTGGCCACCACCGCCGGATGCAACTCCAACCGGCGGGCGTAGAACGACTCCTGACCGTGCGACCACGTCACCACCGCCGAGCCCAGCACGGACGCCGCCGCATTGTCGGGATGGCCTTCGAACTCACTGGAGAGCTGCACCAGCGCAGCGTCGTCGAGGGCCGGGCGCCGACCGTCGAGGGCCACCAGCGCCGACGCCGCCGCGAGTCCGCCCACCGCTGCCGCGGCCGACGACCCCAGCCCGCGCGAGTGCGGGATCGCGTTGCGGCATTCGAGGTGGAAACCGCCGACTGCGACGCCGGCGCTCTCGAACCCCCGGACCACCGCGCGCGCCACCAAGTGGCGCTCGTCGAGCGGAACCTGGTCGGCGGCTTCGCCGGTCACCGCGACGGTGATGCCGGTTCCGGTGACGGTGACCGCGACCTCGTCGTAGATCGCGAGGGCCATGCCGAGGCAATCGAACCCCGGACCCAGATTCGCACTCGACGCCGGGACCTTCACTCGGACCGAAAGCCCCTCGGGCAGAATGCATTCCGCGTCGGGATGCCCGATCAGCGCGTCGTTGGTCATCGCCGTTTCCACGTCGTCAGTTCACACCCAGCGCAGTCGCCACGGCGACGGGATCGACCTGGATCGCATCCACCTTCGGCATGCCGAGCAGCGCCGTGTCCGGGTCCTTCAAACCGTTGCCGGTCACGGTGCACACCACGGTCTCCCCCGGCTTCACCCAGCCCTCCTCGCGGCTCGCGAGCAGGCCGGCGACGCTGGCGGCCGAGGCCGGCTCCACGAAGACGCCTTCGCGTCCGGCGACCAGCTTGTACGCCTCGAGGATCTTCTCGTCGGTGGCCGCCCGGAACATGCCGCCCGACTCGTCCTTGGCGGCGACGGCCTGGTTCCAGCTGGCCGGCGAGCCGATGCGGATCGCGGTCGCGATGGTCTCCGGGTCGCTCACCGGGGCTCCGTTGACCAGCGGCGCGGCACCGGCGGCCTGGACGCCGAGCATGCGCGGCAGGGAGTCGATGATCCCGTCGGAGTGGTACTCGCGGTAACCCTTCCAGTACGCGGTGATGTTTCCCGCGTTACCGACCGGGAGTGCGTGCACGTCGGGGGCCTTGCCGAGGACGTCGACGATCTCGAACGACGCCGTCTTCTGGCCCTCGATGCGGGCCGGGTTCACCGAGTTGACCAGCTCGATCTCCGGGTAGTCGGCGGTCACCTTGCGCGCGAGCTCCAGACAGTCGTCGAAGTTGCCCTGCACCTGGATCACCTTCGCGCCGTGCATGACGGCCTGAGCGAGCTTGCCCATCGCGATCTTGCCCTCGGGGATCAGCACCGCACAGGTGATTCCCGCGCGCGTGGCATACGCCGCCGCCGAAGCCGACGTGTTGCCGGTCGAGGCGCAGAGGACCGCCTTCTTGCCGTTGTTGACGGCATTGGTGACGGCCATCGTCATACCGCGGTCCTTGAACGACCCGGTGGGGTTTAGCCCCTCCACCTTGAGGTAGACCTCGCAGCCGGTGATCTCCGAGAGCACCGGAGCCGCCACCAGCGGCGTCGCGCCCTCCAGGAGGGTGACGATCTTCCAGTCGTCGCGCACCGGCATGCGATCGCGGTAGGCCTCGATCAGGCCCGGCCATCCGCGGTGGACGGGCTGGTACTCGGCGTTAGTCATTGGTTCCCTCCAGACGGAGCACGCTGGACACCTTGATTACGGAGTCCATCTGTTCAAGTGCGGCAACGGTTTCCGACTGTGCGCGGTCGGAGGCGCGATGTGTGACGACGATCAGCCGGGCGTCGGTGCCCGCGCCCTCCTGGCGTACCGCGGCGATGCTGACGTCGCGCGCCGCGAACTCGCCCGCCACCTGCTGAAGGACTCCGGGCTTGTCGGCGACCTTCATCGAGACGTAGTAGCGCGTCGGGACCTCGTCGATCGACGCGATCGGCAGCGAAGCGTACGTGGATTCCAGCGGACCGCGCCCGTGGTACACCCGGTTCCGGGCGGCCATCACCAGATCACCGAGCACCGCCGATGCGGTGGGTGCGCCGCCGGCGCCCTGACCGTAGAACATCAGGCGGCCGGCATTCTCCGCCTCCACGGCGACGGCGTTGAACGCGCCGTTGACGGTGGCGAGCGGGTGCTCCAACGGAACCAGCGCCGGGTAGACGCGGGCGGAGATCTTCTCCCCGTCGGCGGTCTGGATGCGCTCGCAGATGGCCAGAAGCTTCACCGTGCAGTCGAACTTCTTCGCCGCCTCGAGATCCTTCGAGGTGATCTTGGTGATCCCCTCGCGGTAGACGTCCGACGCGGTGACCCGGGAATGGAAGGCGATCGAGGCGAGAATCGCGGCCTTCGAAGCCGCGTCGTACCCTTCGACGTCCGCGGTGGGATCGGCCTCGGCGTAGCCCAGCCGGCCGGCCTCGGCGAGCACCTTGCCGTAGCCCGCGCCGGTCTCGTCCATCTCCGAGAGGATGTAGTTGGTGGTGCCGTTGACGATTCCGGCCACCCGATTCACCGAGTCGCCCGCGAGCGACTGGGTCAGCGGGCGGATCACCGGGATCGCGCCCGCGACCGCCGCTTCGAAGTACAGGTCGACCCGGTTGTCCTCGGCCGCCTTGGCCAGTTCGCCCGAATGCGCGGCGATCAGCGCCTTGTTGGCGGTGACGACGGACTTGCCCGACTCCAGGGCGGTCTTGATGAGCGCGCGAGCCGGCTCGATGCCGCCGATCAGCTCGACCACCATGTCGACGTCGTCGCGGGCGACGAGTCTGTGCGGATCGTCGGTCAGCAACGCCGGATCGATGCCCTCGCGTGCTCGGGAGGCATCGCGCACCGCGACGCCCCGGAGCACGAGCGGCGCGCCGATCCGAGCCCGCAGGTCGGCGGCGTTCTCGGTCAGAATCCGAACGACCTCGGTGCCGACATTGCCCATGCCCAACACGGCCACGCCGATCGGACGGGATGATTCGCTCATTCCGGGTCCACCTCCAGGCTCAAGAAGTCCTCCACCGTCTCCCGCCTCAGCATGAGCCGGGACCGGCCGTCATTGACTGTCGCGACCGCCGCACGCGGCACCATGTTGTAGCGGCTCGACATGGAATAGCAGTAGGCGCCGGTGGCGCCCACCACGAGCAGATCGCCCGGGGCCAGGTCGTCCGGCAGCCAGCAGTCGCGGATAACGATATCGCCGCTCTCACAGTGCTTGCCCACCACCCGGCAGACGACGGCCTTCGCGTCCGAGACCCGCGAGGCGAGCCGGACGTCGTACTCGGCGTCGTAGAGCACCGTGCGGATGTTGTCGCTCATGCCGCCGTCGACCGAGACGTACCGGCGCACGGTGTTCCCGTCGAGTGCGACGTCCTTGACGGTTCCCACCCGGTACAGCGTCACGCCCGCCGGCCCCGCGATCCCGCGACCGGGTTCGACCGCGATGGTCGGCATCGGCAGGTTCAGCGCGGCCGACTCGCGGCGGACGATCTCCGCCAGCGCCTCGGCCAGCACACTGACCGGCGGCGGGTCGTCGCTCTCCAGGTATGAGATGCCGAGACCGCCGCCGAGGTCGAGCACCTTGAGCTGCGAGGTCTTCTCGACCCCGAACTCGGCGACGATGTCGGCGAGCAGGCCGATCACCCGGCGTGCGGCGAGCTCGAATCCGTCGATCTCGAAGATCTGCGAGCCGATGTGGCTGTGCAGCCCCACCAGACGCAGGTTGTCGGCGGCGAAGACCGCGCGAACCGCGTCGAGCGCCACACCGCCGGCGAGTGCGAAACCGAACTTCTGGTCCTCGTGCGCCGTCGAGATGAACTCGTGAGTGTGCGCCTCGACGCCCGGAGTCACCCGGACCAGCACGTCGGCGACCACTCCCCGTTCACCGGCGAGACGGTCCAGACGCTCGATCTCGATCATCGAGTCCAGGACGATGTCCCCGACACCGGCGTCGAGTGCCGCCGCCAGTTCGTCCTCGGCCTTGTTGTTGCCGTGCAGCGCGATGCGCTCGGCGGGGAATCCCGCGTGCAGCGCTACCGCCAGTTCGCCTCCGGAGCAGACGTCGAGCGAGAGGCCCTCGGACTCGATCCACTTCGCGACCTGCGAGGAGAGAAAGGCCTTCGACGCGTAGTGCACGCGGCCGTACGGCCCGAACGCCCGCTGCATGTCGGCGCAGCGCGACCGGAAGTCCGCTTCGTCGTACACGAACAGCGGGGTGCCGTACTGCTCGGCGAGCCGGTCGACCCGGACTCCGCCGATCGTCACGACGCCGTCCTCGTCGCGGACGGTCCCGCGCGGGTAGACGTTCTCCGGGATACGGGAGAGCTCTTCGGGGCGGTTGGGGCGCTCCGCGAGATGCGGAGCGGCGAGGATCTCGGCGTGGCGGGGGCCGGCGGGGTGTGCCATCACATTCTCTCCGGAGCGCTGACGCCGACCAGCTCGAGGCCGTTGGCGAGGACTTGGCGGGTGGCTTCGCAGAGCGCGAGCCGGGCGGCGTGCACATCGCCCGCCTCCTCGTCGCCCTGCGGGAGGACGCGGCAGCGCGCGTAGAACCGGTGATAGGCACCGGCCAGCGACTCCAGGTAGCGGGAGACCCGATGCGGTTCGCGCAGTGCGGCGGCGGTGGCGACCACCTCGGAGAAGTCGCCGATGGTGCGGATCAGATCGCCCTCGGACTCGTCGTCGAGAAGCTCCAGACGCGCGGTGCTCGCCGACAACCCGAGCTCGGCCGCGTGACGGGCCAGCGCCGACAGCCGGGCATGCGCGTACTGCACGTAGTAGACCGGGTTGTCGGAGGACTGCTTGCGCAGCAGATCGAGGTCGATGTCGATGTTGACGTCGATCGACGAGCGGATGAGCGCGTAGCGGGCGGCGTCGACTCCGACCGCCTCGACGAGGTCGTCGAGCGTGATGACGGTTCCCGCGCGCTTGGACATCCGGACCGGCTGTCCGTCCCTCACCAGATTCACCATCTGCCCGATGAGGACCTCGACGGCTTCGGGGTCGTATCCCAGCGCGGCGGCTGCGGCCTTCAGCCGAACCACGTAGCCGTGGTGATCGGCGCCGAGCATGTAGATGAGGTGATTGGCGCCGCGGTCGTGCTTGTCCTTGAGGTAGGCGATGTCGCCGGCGATGTAGGCGGCGTTCCCGTCGCTCTTGATGACGACGCGGTCCTTGTCGTCGCCGTAATTCGTCGACCGCAGCCACCAGGCGCCTTCGGCCTCGTACAGGTTCCCGTTGGCCTTGAGCTCGTCGATCGCCTGCTCGACGAGGCCTCGATCGAACATCGAGTTCTCGTGCGTGTAGACGTCGAAATCGGTGCCGAACTCGTGCAGCGTCCGCTTGATGTGCGCGAACATGAGCTCCACGCCCTCGGCACGGAAGACCTCCCGCGCCTCCGCGACCGGCAGCTCGAGGACTCCGGGCGACTTCTCGACGACGGTCGCGGCGATCTCGTCGATGTACTCGCCGGCGTACCCGTCGTCGGGGGTCGGCTCGCCCTTGGCCGCGGCCAGCAGCGAGTTCGCGAACCGGTTGATCTGCTCGCCGTGGTCGTTGAAGTAGTACTCGCGCGTCACCTTCGCGCCGCGTGCGGTGAGCACGCGCCCTAGTGCGTCGCCCACCGCGGCCCAGCGTGTGCCGCCGAGGTGGATGGGGCCGGTGGGATTGGCGGACACGAACTCCAGGTTCACGTTCAGCGCCGAGAGCTCATCACCGCGGCCGTACGCATCCCGCTGTGCGAGGACGGCGGCGACCGTCTGATTCTGTGCGGCCGCAGCCAAGCGCAGATTGACGAATCCGGGTCCGGCGACCTCCGCGGAGTCGATGCCGGGGTCGGTCGCGAACTCGTCGGCCAGCCACGTCGCCAGTTCGCGCGGATTGGCTCCCGCGCGCTTGCCCAGTTGCAGGGCGATGTTGGTGGCGTAATCGCCGTGCTCCGGGCTGCGCGGACGCTCCACGACCACGGTCTCCGGAATCAACGACGTATCGAGGTCATGAGCGTGGAAGACCTTCTGCGTCGCAGCGCGAAGCAGAGCAGCGAGTTCGGTGGGAGTCACGGGAACCTATCTTATTGTCCCAGGTGCGGTTCACGACAATCGGACCTCGGTGCCGGGAATCGGCGCTGTCCGAGGCCCCACCCGCCGGGCGAAGTGCTCAGGGCAGGTTCAGCTGCCAGGACACTCCGAATCGGTCGTTGACCCAGGCGAAGGCCTGCGAGAAGCCGTAGTCGCCGATCGGCATCAAGACCCCGCCGCCTTCGCCGAGAAGTGCGGCGAGACGCTCGAGCTCGGCGCGATCGTCGACGTCGACGAACAGCGAACTCGACGGGGTGAAATCGAAGGCGTGGCCGACGGCGCTGTCGCTGACCAGCACCCGCAGACCGGCGAGATCGAGTTCGGCGAGCATGATGCCCTGGGCCGGGTCGGCGTGCGGCGTGGACGTGACCACGCGTCCGCCGGGGAATGCGGAGAGGTACAGGTCGATCGCGTCGGCGGCGACGGCCCCCTGGAACATGAGGAACGGACGGATCTGCGTCATGACGCGGGCGTAGTGGCGGTAGCGCGGTTCAGCAGCCGAGCAGGGTCGCGAGTTCGTCGATGCCGCGAACGTGGAAGCGATCGTCGGGGCAGCGCGCCTCCGGCTTGGGCTCCGGACCCCATTCCGCGGGCCGCTCCACATACGCCGTCTGCAGGCCGAATCCACGCGCCGCGGCGAGATCGGTCACGTGCGTCGCGACCATCAGGACCTCACCGGGATCCACCCGCATCAGCCGCGCGAGCCCGAGGTACACCTCACCGGATGGTTTGTAGTGGCGCCAGAGGTCCGAGCCGCCGATGAAGTCCCAGGGCAGACCCGCGGACTTGGCCATCTCGGTCAGGAGTGCCACGTTGCCGTTGCTCAGGGCGCAAATCGTGTACCTCTCCTTGAGGCGACGGAGTCCCTCGGGCGAATCCGGCCACGCCGGGAGGACGTGCCACGCGTGCACCGCGGCGTCCAGCTGATCGGCACCGGCCCGGATTCCGTGCTCTTCGCGCAGCAGCCGGTCGAGTGATTCGCGATGCAGATCGTCGAGCAGCGTCCAGTCCCGGCTCCCCTGTTCCACCTCGGCCAGTGCCGGCGCGTAGGTTCGTCGCCAGGAACGCGCCAGCGCCGAGGCGTCGATCTCCGGAAAGATCTGAGCCAGAACACGACTGACCCCGGTATGCCAGTCGGCCACCGTCCCGAAGGTGTCGAAGGCGATCACTTTCACCGAGGGCGCGCCGGTAGTCGAAGTCACCCGGTCAGTGTCGCATCGCCGGCACGTGAGTACTCGGACGCCTCCCGGATCTGTTCCGGCGTCGGCGTCACTCCGGTGTAGAGCGCGAACTGCGCCGCGGCCTGGCCGGCGATCACCGCGTCTCCGCTGATCGTCTCGAGTCCGCGTGCCCGCATCGCCCGCACCATCGGCGTGTCGGGCGGCATCGCCACCACGTCGAGACAACCGGTCGCCGCGTCGACGAGAGCCTCGTCGAACGGCAGCGCGTCGGCGTCCGGTCCCCCGGCCATGCCGATCGGCGTCGCGTTGACGAGAGTTGCGGGGGCGAGTCCCGCTGCGTTGACCGCATGCCGGTAGCCGTATCGCGCGGCGAGCACGGCACCGGCGGCCCGGTTGCGCGCGACCACGGTCACATCGGTGAAGCCGGTCGCACGCAGCGCCGCGACCACCGCCTTCGCCATTCCGCCGCTTCCGGCGACGGCCACCGGCGCGGTGCGATCGAAGCGCGAGGCGGCCAGCAGGTCGGCGACCGCCTGATAGTCGGTGTTGTACGCGTGGAGCACGCCGTCGTCGTTGACGATCGTGTTCACCGAGTCGATGGCCGCGGCCGACTCCTCCATCACGTCGATCAGGTCGATCACCGCCTCCTTGTACGGCATCGACACCCCGGCACCGCGGATCGGGAGGCCACGGATCCCGGCCACCGCCGAGGCGATGTCGGTCGGCGCGAAGGCCTTGTAGACGAAGTTCAGGCCCAACCGGTTGTAGAGATAGTTGTGGAAGCGGGTCCCGATGTCGGACGGCCGCGCCGCCAGCGAGACGCACAGCACGGTGTTTCGGTTGAGAGCGCGGGAATGCGGGGCGGTCATGGACCGACCGTAGCGGGCAGCCGGTGCCACGAGCCACCGAGCCGGCGACCGATTCGCTCTGAAGAATGCGAAACGCGCAATTCTATCACGCCGCTGAAATCACTCCCGACGAGTTTGACATCGGTCGGACAATTCACCATCGTGACCCTTGGGACGACCATCGATCGTTTGACCACAGATGGGTCGGTACACGGCCCGGGACCAGCGGATTCCAACGACATCCCTCAGTCCAGTCTGGCGTGAAAGGTAAAATGTTGAATAGTGTGAAAAGAGTTGCGATCATCGGCGCGGGGCCCAGTGGAATGGCAGCCCTGCGCGCTTTCAAATCGGCGGAGAAGTCCGGCTCCGAGATCCCCGAAGTGGTCTGCTACGAGAAGCAGGACGACTGGGGTTGACAGTGGAACTTCACCTGGCGCACTGGAACCGACGGGTACGGCGAACCCGTGCATTCGAGCATGTACCGGAATCTGTGGTCCAACGGCCCCAAAGAGGCGCTCGAGTTCGCCGAGTACACATTCGACGAGCATTTCAACCGTCCGATCTCCTCTTATCCTCCTCGCGAAGTCCTCTGGGATTACATCAACGGCCGTGCCGTCCAGTCGGGTGTGAAAGAACTCGTCCGATTCGCTCACGTGGTGCGTCGGGTGGAATTCGACGATGAGACCGAACAGTTCACCGTCACCGTCGACGATCTGCGCGAGCATGTGACCTCCACCGAGGTCTTCGACGAAGTCATCGTCTCGACGGGTCATTTCTCATTTCCCAATGTCCCCGACATCGCGGGAATCGAAACCTTTCCCGGCGAGGTGATCCACGCGCACGAGTTCCGCGGCGCCGAGCGATTCGCCGGTCAGCGCCTGCTGCTCGTCGGGGGTCGTACTCCGCCGAGGACATCGGCATCCAATCTCACAAGATGGGGGCCCGGCACGTGACGATGAGCTGCCGGTCGCGGCCGCAGGGATTCGCGTGGCCCGACGGTGTCGACGAGAGACCGCAGATCGACCGGATCGACGGCGGTGTCGCCACCTTCATCGACGGCTCATCCGGAGAGTTCGACGCGATCATCCTCTGCACCGGGTACCTGCACCACTACCCGTTCCTCCCGGAGCATCTGCATCTGCGTTCGCCCAACAACCTCTACCCCGGCGGTCTCTACCGGGGCGTGACGTGGCAGGCGAACCCGCACCTGCACTACCTCGGCGCGCAGAATCAGTGGTTCACGTTCAACATGTTCGACGCGCAGGCCTGGTATGTCCGGGACCTCATCCTCGGTCGAGCCCAGCTCCCGTCCGCCGCTGAGCGCGCCGCGCACATGCGTCAGTGGGCCGATCGTTACCGCGGCGTCGAGGACGACGCCGCCGCGGTGCGTTTCCAGGCCGACTACATCCGCGATCTGATCGAGCAGACGGACTACCCGATGTTCGACCTCGACGAGGTGGTGCGGATCTTCCTCGAATGGAAGGCCGACAAGAAGCGGAACATCCTCACCTACCGGGATCAGGTGTACCCGTCGGTGATGACGGGAACGATGGCCGCCGTTCACCACACCCGCTGGATCGACGAGCTCGACGACTCCCGGGAGCGCTACCTCGAATCCCAACCCACGGCCGACCGTGTGACGAGCTGACGGCCACCGGCGCAGACGGCCGGATGTCGGAGGGCGCACCTACAATCGGGGCAGCATCCGCGCGACGAGGAGCACAGCGTGCAACAGCCGTCACTCTTCGAGCCCGACGACACCGGCCGTCCGCTCGCCGACCGAATGCGGCCTCGGTCGATCACGCAGGTGGTCGGGCAGGACCACCTCCTCGGCCCGGACGGAGCGATCGGCCAGATGGTCGCCGAGAAGCGGCTGGCGTCGATGATCCTGTGGGGTCCCCCGGGCTGCGGCAAGACGACGATCGCGCGGCTTCTCGCCGAACAGACCGACCTCGTCTTCGAACCGCTGTCGGCGACATTCGCGGGAGTCGCCGATCTGCGGAAGGTGTTCCGCGCGGCGGAGAAGCGCCGCGAGCTCGGCCGCGGCACCCTGCTGTTCGTCGACGAGGTGCATCGGTTCAACCGCGCGCAGCAGGACTCCTTCCTTCCCTACGTCGAAGACGGCACCGTCGTCCTGGTAGGCGCGACCACCGAGAACCCCAGCTTCGAGCTCAACCCCGCCCTGCTCTCCCGCTGCCGAGTCTTCGTTCTCAAACGACTCGAGGAGGCCGCGCTCGTCGAGTTGGTCGAACGAGCCGAGACTCTGACGGGACGGGAGCTGCCCCTCGACGGCGAGGCCCGGCAGGCGCTGATCGCGATGGCCGACGGCGACGGACGCTATCTGCTCAACCTCGTCGAGCAACTCGGCCACATCAGCACGCCGGTCGGCGTCGACGAGTTGGTCCCGCTGGTGCAGCAGCGGGCTCCCCTGTACGACAAGTCGCAGGAAGGGCACTACAACCTGATCTCGGCCCTGCACAAGTCGATGCGCGGCTCCGACGCCGATGCCGCCTTGTACTGGCTGGCCCGGATGCTCGACGGCGGAGAGGATCCGCTCTACATCGCCCGGCGCATCGTGCGCTTCGCCGCTGAGGACGTGGGCATGGCCGATCCCCGGGCGCTCGCGCAGGCACTTCGGGGCGGCCCGGGCCCTCGCCCGGCGCACCGGATCGCTCATGCCGCCGAAGCACATTCTGAATGCGCCCACCGGATTGATGCGCGAGCTCGGCTACGGTGCCGGCTACCGCTACGACCCGGACACCGAGGACGGATTCTCCGGGGCCGACTACTTCCCCGAAGGCCTGGAGCACGAACCGCTGTACCGGCCGACAGCCAACGGTTTCGAAGCCTCCGTCCGCGAGCGCATCGCCGAATGGGACCGGTTGCGTGTCCGCCGCCGCGGCGAGGGACGGTGACCGCGCCTCAGCGGATCGAGCGGTACACCGCGGTCTCGAAGTCCAGGAAGGCGGCGACCGACGCGGGATCGGCGAACGGCAGCACTTGCGAGCCCCACATCCCGGCGACGTCTGCCTCCCTGTCGATCCAGTAGTAGAGGTTGGCCAGTCCGGCCCACGCGAGCGAGCCTGCCGACCGGCCCGTCGGTGCGGGCTCGTCGTTGACCATGAACGAGTAGGCCCACGACTTGGACTGCCCGGGGAAGAACTCCGCGTCGTGAGTCAGGGCCGGCGCCGACCCGACGAGCTTTCCGACCTTCAGCTCGCCCAGCCCGTTCCGGGATGCCGCCCGCACGGTCTCGGGCGCGAGCACCCGACCGCGCTCGCCCTCGCCGTCCCGCAACCACATCCGCAGGAAGCGGGTGTAGTCCGGGATCGTGGCGTACACCCCCTGTCCGCCCATGTCGACCTCCGGGTCCTGCGGAAGCACCAGGCCGGTGGCGACCAATGACCCGTCGTCGACGCGCTGGTGGACCTCCGCGCGACGATCCGCCATCGACCGGCTCATGACGAAGGCCGAATCGTCCATGCCTAGGGGCTCGAAGATCCGCTCCCGCATCACCTGCGACAGCCGTTGTCCCCGAACGGCTTCCACCACCAGCCCGGCCCAGTCGATGTTGGTTCCGTATCCCCACCGAGTCCCGGGGTCGAAGAGCAGTGGCGAGGTGAGGCATTCGCGGGATGCGGTGAGAATGTCCGGCTGTCCCGTCGACTCGAGCAGGCGGGCGTACTCCGGTGAGAAGAAGGAGTACGACAGGCCCGCCGTGTGGAGCAGCAGCATCCGGGTGGTGATCTGCGTCGACGGTGCCCGCAGTCGCGGTGAGCCGTCCGGGGCGAAGCCCTCGAGCACCTGCAGCCGGCTGATGTCCGGTACATAGTCCGCAGCCGGGGCGTCGAGGTCGACCAGCGCCTCCTCCACGCATTGCAGCACGGCGGTGGACGTGAGCGCCTTGGTGCACGAGAAGATCGCGAATACCGTGTCGGCGGTCATCGGCCGACCGTCGTCCACGGACCGGACGCCCGCGGTGCCGAGGTAGGCGTCGCCGCCGCTTCGGGTGACGGTCGCGACGACGCCGGGCACGCGCTGGGCGTCGTCGGCGGAGGCGGCTCGGTTCAGAATGTCGTCGAGGCGGGTGAGGTCGGGCATCGGGATCTCCTGTGCAGCAGTTGATGGCACCAGTGATCCTGGCCGGTGTTCACGGCCGGGTACGTCTGCGAACGGCAGGCACCGTCTCCGAGCGGCGACCTTCTCGTAGCGGAGACTCGTCCCCACCGGCGGCGGGTCACGACCGCGCGCGAGCGAGCGTCTCGGAGGGATTCTCGCCGAACCTGCGTCGATAGGAGGCCGCGAAGACGCCGAGGTTCACATAACCCCAGGAGTGGGCGGTCGCCGTCACCGACTCGGCGCCGGAGCGCAGTTCGCGGTAGACGCCTTGGAGGCGCTGCTCGACGAGATAGGAGCGCACCGACGTTCCCAGATAACGAGCGAATCCACCGCTCAGCGACCGCACGCTCACGCCCGCCGCGGCCGCGATCTCGGCCACCGTCGGCAGGTCGCGGGCGTGGGCGTCGATGAAGTGCGCCGCGGTGCGGACATAGCCCGGTGCCGCCACGGCGGGCCGACGTTCGAGGTCGACGGCGGCTCGCAGCGCCCAATCGTGCAGGAGTTGCGCGGCGATGAGCTCCTGCAGATGGAGCCCGATTCTGCCCGAGGCGACTGCCTCGGGCGAGATGGCCGCCGTACTCGTCGCATACCCGAGCAGATTCCACCACGGGCTCCCCGATCCTCCGATCACGGCGCCGCGGGACCACAGGGCGTCGTCGGGGACGTGGCCCCACCACTGCAGCGAGAGGTCGGCGAGCAATCGGTGCGGCACCGTGAGATTGAGCTGCAGATGGTCGTCGTCGGCGGCGAGCCGGAAGTCGGTGCGGCTGCAGTCCGCGACGAACGTCTGCCCGGCCCCGAGTTCGGTCCCCTCGGCGCGCCCCACCCGGTGCCGCGTCCGTCCGCGCAGCGTGGTCAGAACCAGCACGTTGCCCGCTTCGGCGTCGAAGTCCCGCAGTGCCACCTCGGTGCCGTACCGGAAGTGAGTCATGGTGATCTCACCGACGTCGATCGAGAACATCGACGAGCAGGGCGACGTCGAACGGCCAGACGGCCGGACGTCGAACGACATGTACTTGTCGTCGGTCCACGCCGCGATCGCATCCCAGTCGGTCTCCGTCACGGACGAGAGGACACCGTTCGGGCGCGGATCGAGCTGTGTCGGCATGGTCGGTAGGCTACTGACACACTGCGACGTTCGGCAGGGATTCAGCAGGCCGGGCGAGGTCTGGGAAGACCGCTGAGAATGATCAGCGCTGACAGATCTGGTGCCCCCCGTAGGATTCGAACCTACGACCTTCTGCTCCGGAGGCAGACGCTCTATCCCCTGAGCTAGGGGGGCTCATCGGGCGAAAGCAACATTAGCGCACAGGGACCTCACCGCCCAACACCGGGGTCACCGCAGCGCGTCAGACGGCGATCAGCTTGGCTCCGGCCACTTCCCGGTACCGGTCGGGCGTGCAGGTCAGGACGATGATCTGCGCATCGCCACCCGCGGTGCCGAGCACATGGGCCATCGAGGCCAGGCGCGTCGGATCGGTGTAGCCGAGCGCATCGTCGAGGATCAACGGCACCCCGTCGGCCTTGTCGACCAGAGTGGCGCAGGCGAGCCGGGCGAGCAGACCGAGCTGCTCCTTGGCACCGCCCGAGAGCGAGTCGACGTCGACCGTGACGCCGTCGAGGGTGCGGGTGGCGATGACGAAGTCGTCGTCGATGTGGAACGACACACCGGAGCCGAAGACCGGGGCCGCCAGCTCCTCCAGACGCTCGGCGAATGGATCCACGTACCGCGCGCGGCTCTCGTTGCGCTTGCGCTGCAGCGTCTCGTGCAGCACACGCGCTCCTGCGGCGCGCTCTCGGACGCGTTGCAGGTGCGCCTGCGCGGCGTCGTTCGCCGCGACCGCCTCCGACAGTTCATCGAGACGTCCGTCGCTTCGGCACACCTCGAGTCTGGTCGACAGCTCGGTCTGGATTCGCTTCTGCTCCGACACCTGCCTGCGCAGCCGGTCCTGCGCGGCCTCGGCCTGCGCGAGCTTCTCGCGCAATCCGTTCAGATCCAGCTGCTCGAGGCGCTGCGTCAGCCGAGCCAGATCCGCCTCCGCGTCGTCGACCTCGGCCGCGTGCTCACAGACCCGCTCCGCGAGCGTCTCGTCGGAGGCCGCCGCGGCGGAGGCGCTGAGCTCGGACTCCAGTGCGGCCGACTCTTCGGCGATGCGGACGCCGGTCTCCTCCAGCGCCGATGCCCGCGACTCGTACTCACGCACCGCTGCCAGCCGCGCCTGCCGTGCTCGGTCGGCTTCCGCGGCGAGATCGGACGCCTCACGTTCGATCCGCCGGAGCTCGGCGAGGTCGGCGTGAGCGCGCTCCCCCTCGTGCCCGTTGCCGGCGTCTGCTCCCGCCTGCTCAGGGAGGCGAGACAGCAGGTCCAGGCGCTGCCGTTCGAGGTCCTCCGCCTCGGCTCCGCCGAGCTCGCGCGCCAGGGCACGCTCGGTGTCCTGAATCCGCCGAAGGATCTCCGCTCGTCGCGCGGCCGCCGATGCGACGAGCGACAATTCGGCTACTCCGCACCGGCGACGAAGCTCTGCGGCCCGCTCGCGGAGCGTCTCCAGTTCTGCGGCCGGCTCGGCGGAATCGGCGCCCGGCCGGACCTCGACGCGCACCGATCCCGGCACCTCCACGACTGTGGGCCGCGCCGCCGAGACCTGCGCACCGTCCGCCGCCGTCTCACCGTCGAGGAGGACCTCGTCCGCGCCCAGGCGAGTGATCGTGACCGTGGGTGCGGCCGCGTCGAGCCGAGCCGCGGTGGCGGCGAGATCGCGCTCGAGTGCGGCGGCGAGCCGGACGTCGTCCTCGCTCACCGGGACGGCTGCGGCTTCGGCACGCGCCGACGCCAATTCCGATCGCAGCCGCCGGACCTCGTCGAGTGAGTTGTCCAGGCGGGCCAGACGGGCCCGATCCGATGCGACCACCGCCGCCCTCTCGGCCGCCCGGAGTTCGGCGCCGAGGTCGTCTCGCCGCTTCTGCGATTCCGCGAGCGCCGACGCAAGCTCGGCCGCCTCGCCGGCGGCGGCCTCGGCCTTCGCGCGCGCCTGACTCACGGCTCGGCGATTCTCCGCGAGGGACTCGCGCAGCGCCGCGGCTCGTTCCCGGTCGCGCCGACGGCTTCGCAACGCGTCGGCCGCGACCCGGTGCGACAGCTTCCTGCTCTCGAATGTGGCCCGAGCCGCCTTGACCTGCTCGCTCACCGCTTCGGCCTCCGCCAGCGCCGCGGCGGCGGTGGAGACCTCGACGTTGCCCGACTGCTCTTGCGCCACCAACCCTCGGATGGTCTCGGCCACGCGGGGAAGCCGATCAGCGGCGTCCTGAACCCGCGCCAGGATCTCCTCGCGCTCGGCAACCGCGGCGGCTGCCCGATCGGCCGCATCGGCGGCCGCGGCGAGTTCACCGGTCGGCCGTCCTTGGGCGAGGGTGAAGTACTTCTTGTACTCCGCGGCCACCGCCGCGACCAGTTCCTGGGTCTGCGGCGTCTCGCCGCCGTCCGACTCGGACTGTCCCGCCGCACGGTCGAGCGCCTGCGAGAGCGCCGAACTGTTCGCGAGGTCGCCCAACCGCGGGTCGGCCGACTGCAGCAACCGGAGCGCCCCGAACAACGTCTTGTCGAGCGCCTCCGCGAGAATCTGGTCCACACGCTCGTGCGCCTCGCGCCCGGTGAGTTGCTCACGCACCGGCCGCGTGATCGTCAAGGTGGTCTCCGGCTGCCGATTGAAACGTTTGAAGTACTCGAAACGCCAAGAGCCGCAAGAGATATCGGCCCACACCTCGGTACCGACGTCGCGCCCCGCGGGCTGGACGGCACGGACGTTCCTCGCCTTGCTGCTCGCCTGAGCGGTCAGCAACAGGTCGAAGGCCTCCATCATCGACGACTTGCCCGCCTCGTTGTCGCCCTCGATGACGGTGACGCCCGTGTCGGCGAACTCCACCTCGCGGGCGGCCACTCCGCGAAAGTTCGCCACTCGGAGTCGGTGCAGTCTCATCGGCCCGCCCCCGACAGCCGGTACAGCAGGGCGAGGGCCGCGCGCGCGTCGGCGGTGTCCGCGATGTCGGAATCCGACGCCGCCCGCTCGGCCAGCTCGGCCGCGGCGAGCGCCGCATAGCCTTGGAGATCGAGCTGGGCCACATCGGAAGGATCGGACACGACGGTCAAGTCGTGGTGCCGCTCCCAGATCTTCAACGCCGCGAACCGGTCGCCGAACTCGTCGAGCAGGTCGGCCAGTGCGACTTCGTCGGTCACGCTGATGGTCCCGGTCAACGCCAATTGCACCACTGTGCGCGACTTGTCCGGGATCTCGGAGAACAGTCCGCGCAGCCGCGCGATGTCGTCAGCACCGTTCATGTGCTCGCGGACCGTGCGAAACGACCACTGCCCCACGCGGTGCGGGGTCACCTCGATCGAGGACTCGCCGCCCCGGCTCAGGGTCACCTCGAGAACGTGCCCCGGCGCGGACTCGACATGATCGAACGCGGTCACCTCTGGCGCACCGGAGTACCACACGCGCCCCGAGTCGCCGACCGAAGTGAGCGAATGACGATCCCCCAGGGCGACGTAGTCGACGAGTTCCGCGGCCACCGCGACATCCAGGGCGGCGCTGCCGACGATCGACGGGTCGTCGTTGGGACTGAGCGAATCGACCCCGCCGTGTCCGACCACGATCCGAATGTCGTCGGACTCGGTCAGCTGGGACAGTTGATCGCTCACCAGGTCGGTCAACGGCCGTTTCGTGGTCCATGGGGCCGCCACCAATGCGACACCGTCGCGCACCGCCACCACCCCGGGCTCGTCGAGGACGATGACGTTGTCCGGGCAGGCGGCGACGAACTCGCGCGAGCGGTACACGCTGGTGGCATCGAGCGGATCGTGATTGCCGGGCAGCAGGTACACCGGGACCGGATACTCGCCCAGCGCAGCGAGCGTGCGGCGGATGATCCGGGTCGACACCCGGGGGTCGTCGAAGACATCTCCGCACACCACGACGAACTCCGCTCCGGTGGCGCGTGCGAGATCGCCGATGCGCACCACTGCGTCGTCGCGGGCCGCACTGTACGTCGACTGCGCGTCCCCGGACAGGAAGTGCCGGGTCATGCCGAGTTGCCAGTCGGCCGTGTGCAGGAAGGTGACGCTCCGTGCCGCGGCGGGCTCGGGCGTCGATTCCGCAGCGTCGGCGGGGACGGAGAACAATGCCAGCGGTTCGAGGTCGAACAGCGGTTCCGTCACGCACGACGCGCCGTCGAGCGCCGAATCGTCGTAGGACGGCCGTGACATGCTCCCGCTCCCTCCAGATCGTCTGTCGGACCGGAGTCGGCCCGTCGTGACGATGGTACGAGGCACCTCCGACAATCCGGGTCAGACGCGGCCGCGGCTCAGTCCGCCGAACCGACTCAGGTCCGCACGAGGAAGAGCGTGGCGACGGCACCCACCAGCAGGACGGCGGCGCCGAGATAGATCGACTCGCCCATCGCTCTCGCGAATCCGTCGCGCAAGAACTCCGGCAGCTGATGAACCTCGCCGCTGTGGCCGGCGGTGTCGACTCCCGGCAGGTGCGCCGAGAGCCGTGACATCATCAGCGCACCGATTCCCGCCGAACCGATCACCGAGCCGATGACCCGCGTGGTGTTGTACACGCCGGCGCCCGCCCCCGCCTGATGCCAGGGCAGATTCCGCGTCGCGGTCGCCGCCAGCGGCGCCCAGATCCCGGCGCTCGCCAGACCCATCAGGAGCGTGGGCGCGACCAGGAGCCACACCGGGCTCTCCGGCCGGAACACGGCTCCGGCCCAGAAGGACGCCACCGCATAGACGAACAGTCCGAGCGCGACCACGTTTCGCGGATGGACCCGGTCGAGCACGCGCCCGACGATCGGCGCGAAGATGCCGGTCAGCACGGCCATCGGCACCAGGACGAGCGCCGACCGCAGCGGCGACATCCCGCCGACCAGCTGGAGGAAGAACATGATCGGGATCATCGAACCGGAGACGGCGAATCCCATCGTGGCGATACCCACGTTCGACACACTGAAGTTGCGGTCACGGAACAGCGACAGGGGCACCAGCGGCTCCCCCCGCGTGCGGCTCTCCCAGAAGACGAACACCCCCATCACCGCGACTCCGGCGCCGATGAGCACCCAGATCCATGCCGCCCAGTGGTACGACTCTCCCTCCTGGATGCCGAAGACCAGCGCCGTCAGACCCACCGCGGACAGCGCGACGCCGACCCAGTCGAACTTGTGGTCGTGGGTCTCCACCCTGGGCACCAGCATCTGGGCGAGCACCAGTCCGACCAGCCCGACCGGGAGATTGACGAAGAAGATCCACTCCCACCCCAGCGAGTCGGTGAGGACGCCGCCGAGAAGCGGACCGACCAGTGTGGCGACACCGGCGACCGTGCCCCAGACGCCCATCGCCGCACCGCGCCGCTCGGGCGGGAAGATGCGGGTGATGAGCGCCATGGTCTGCGGTGTGATCAGCGCCGCGCCGAGTCCCTGCACGCTGCGGGCCGCGATGAGTTCGCCGATGCTTCCCGACAGTCCGCACCACACGCTCGCAGCGGTGAACAGGAACAGGCCGGCCTGGTACACCCGCTTCGGCCCGATCTTGTCGCCGAGACGGCCGGCGACCAACAGCGGCACCGCGTAGGTGAGCAGATAGGCGCTGGTCACCCAGACGATCCCGTTCACATCGGCGTCGAGCGCCTCCATGATCTGCGGCTGGGCGACCGCGACGATCGTCATGTCGACGAGGATCATGAAGAAGCCGACGCACAGCGCCATCAACGCCGCCCACGGCCGATCGGTGACCGATTTGAACACCGGAGTCTGCAGGGTTGTGGTCACGTGCGCGTCCTTTCGGATCCGGACATCGGCGCGAGGCCGAGCGAGGGCATCAGGTTAACACCGCTCACCGACCTGTTCCGGACGCCGCCGGGCGCTCTGGCGGACGCTCGGCGCACCACCGATGTCAGTGGTCGCGCATATTGTGGAGTCGTCGCCCGGCCATCGCGTCGCGCACCGGTCGCGCGGAATCCTCGCGCGGAATCGGAGTACACGTCCGCGCCGACAGCCCGGCCGACAGGGAGGATCGACACATGCGCAAGTCGAAATCCGTCGCGCACAGCGACGACAACCGCCGCAGTGGCGCGCCCGCTCCGGTGACGTACGTCGACGGCCGGGCCGCCCAGAACGCGGGTAAGTCGTCGCTGGCGATCTTGACCGTGCTCGTCGACAAGGCCCAGCGACTTCAACAACCGGCGGTGGCGAAGTACGTGCGCCGCGTGCGCCGCAAGCATCCCGACGAGGGTCCCGAGCAGGTGATCCGACGGCTGGAGAAGCACTACCTGCGCTCGGTCACCGCATCGGGAGGCGCGGTCGGCGCGGCCGCGGCGATTCCCGGCGTGGGCACCCTGACCGCCCTCGGCGCGATCACCGCGGAGAGCGCCGTGTTCATCGAGGCGTCCGCCCTGCTGGCCCTGGCGGTCGCCGAAGTCCACGGCATCTCGCCTGCGGACACCGAACGCCGCAAGACGCTGGTGCTCGCCGTCGCGCTCGGCGAAGAGGGCACGTCTGTCGTCGGGAAAGCGCTCGGAGCGCGAGGCGGTGACGCGATCGCCAAGCTCGGCGTGCCCGGGATGCCCGGGGTCAACCTCTCGACGCTCAATAAGACGCTCGGCAACCGGTTCATCAAGAAGTTCACGATCGGCAAGGCACCCGTCGTGATGGGCAAGCTCATTCCGGGCGGCATCGGCGCGGTGGTCGGCGGCGTCGGCAACCGGGCGCTGGGGTCGCTCGTGGTCCGCAATGCGCGCGAAGCCTTCGGTCCCCCGCCCCGCTTCTGGGACGTCGACGGGGAGGTTCTCGCGCACCAGCGCACGATCGAGGCCGGTTGACCGGCCGCGCGGCGCCGGCCGCGCAGGGCTGGATTCGCCGCCTGGTCGGCGAGTGCGGACGACACCGTCGCCTCGCCGTGGTGCTGGTCACCGTCACCCTCGGCGCCGTTGCCGTCGATCTGGTCACTCCACTCATCACCAAGGCCGCCATCGATTCGGCCACCGGTCAGCAGGCGGCCCGTGTGGGACTTCCCGTCCTCATCGGTGCCCTGCTGGTGGCCGCGGCACTGCGCTACGCGTGTCAGTTCGGCCGACGGATGACCGCCGGTCGCATGTCGGTCACGGTCCAAGACGGTCTGCGCCGCCGGCTGCTCGACACCCTCCATCACGTCGACGGACCGGCGCGCGACACGATTCGCACCGGCCAAGTGGTGTCCCGCTCCATCTCCGACCTCCAGGTGGTCCAGTCACTGCTGGCCATGGCACCGCTCTCGCTCGGCGGCGCGGTCCAGGTGGTGCTGTCGCTGGGTGTGATGGCCTGGCTGTCGCCGCTGCTGACGCTGGTCGCGATCGCCATCGTCCCGCTCATCGCGGTGATCGTGTACCGCAGCCGCAAACGGCTGTTCGCCGCCACCTGGGCGGCGCAGCAGGCCTCAGCCGAGGTGGCCGGCCACGTCGAGGAGACGGTGACCGGCGTGCGTGTGGTGAAGGGTTTCGGCCAGGAACGCAGGGCCACCGACGAACTCGCCGCCCTGGGCGAGCGGCTGTACCGCTTCAAACTGCGCGCCGCAAACCTGAGCGCGCGCTTCACGCCGACCATGGCATCGATTCCGCAACTCGGGATGGTCGCCGTCATCGGTCTCGGCGGATACCTCGTTTATGCCGGCGACATCACCGCGGGCACGTTCCTCGCCTTCTCCACCTATCTCGCCACCATGACCGGCCTCGCGCGCATCCTCACCAACCTGGTCGTGAACGCGCAGCTCGCCGCATCGGCGGTGACTCGCGTGTACGAGGTGGCCGACCACCCGCGCGATCGCGCCTTCGAGAACACGACGACCGTTCCCGACGGCCCGCTCGGCCTGAGCTTCGACGGCGTCGGACTCACGCTCGGCGGACGCCGGGTTCTCCGCGGCGTCGACCTGCGCGTGGCGCCGGGGGAATGCGTCGCCGTGGTCGGCGCGCCCGGATCCGGCAAGTCGACCCTCGCCGAACTCGTGACCGGCGCCTATCGGGCCGAGTCGGGGACGGTCGCGCTCATCGGCGCCGAGGGAAGCGGTCTGGACGTCACAGAGCTGGCGCCGGACGAACTGTACCGAGCAGTGGCGTTCGCCTTCGACGACCCGTTCCTGTATTCGACGACGATCGCCGCGAACATCGGCCTCGGCCCGCAACCGGTGCCGCCGGACGGGGTCGACGATTCCATCCGGGCCGCCGCACGCGCGGCGGCCGCCGACTTCGCCGCGGAACTGCCGGACGGATACGCCACCGAGGTGGGCGAGCGAGGCCTCACTCTGTCCGGAGGACAGAGACAGCGAGTCGCCCTCGCCCGAGCCCTGTATCAGGGCAGCCGGGTACTGGTCCTCGACGACGCGACGTCGGCGGTCGATGCCGCGACCGAGGCGCGGATCTTCGCTCATTTCCGCGCTCTCGGGACCACGATGCTGGTGTTGGCGCACCGCGATTCCACGCTGGCGATCGCCGATCGGGTCGCGGTCCTCGACGACGGCGTGGTCAGCGACGTCGGAACGGTCGCCGAACTCACCGAACGCAGTGCGCGTTTCCGCGCGCTGATGTCGCCGACCGACACCGCGGAACAGCGGGCGGCGGCCTCCGCGAGCGTGCGCGCGCAGAACGACATCGGCATCGAGGAGCTGTGGCCCGGCGGCGTCGACGCGCCGGCTCCGAAAGCCCGCCGTGAGGCCGCGCCCCCGATGCGCATCGGTCCCGGCGGCGGCGGTCGGGCCGGAGTGCTCGGCGCCATGCCCGCCACCGACGAGATCCGTGCCGCGGTGGCCGCACTGCCGCCCGCCGACGACGATCCGAAGGTGGACGTCGAGGCCGCCCGCGCCGAACGCACCGACTTCAGTCTCAAACAGATTCTGCGTCCGGTGGCCGGTCTGCTCGCCGTGGTGCTGGCGACGATCGCTGCGGACACGCTGATCGGACTGGCCTTCCCGTCGCTGGCGCGCACAGTTCTGGACGCCGCCTCGCGTTCGGATGCCGACGTGATCGGGGTCGCCGCGCTCACCGGCTTCGCGCTCGTCGCCGCCGCCTGGATCGCGGGGGCGGTGAACGTGGTGGCGGCGGCCCGCGCGGGAGAACGCGTCCTGTACGGCCTCCGCATCCGCAGCTACGCCCACCTGCAACGACTCGGCCTCGACTACTACGAGCGCGAACTCTCGGGCCGCATCATGACGCGGATGACCACGGACGTCGATGCCCTCTCCGGATTCGTCCAGAACGGGCTGTCGTCGGCCGTGGTCGCGGTGCTGACCCTGGTCGGTGTCTTCGGCGCCCTGATCGCGACCGACTGGGAGCTCGGTCTGGTGATCGCTCCGGTGTTCCCGGTCCTGCTGATCGCGACCGTCGTGTTCCGCCGGATCAGCTCGCGCGCCTACACCCGCACCCGCGAACTGGTGTCTGCGGTGAACGCGGACTTCCAGGAGAACATCGCGGGTCTGGCGACCACACGCGTGTACCGGCACATCCCGGTGGCACGGGCCGAGTTCGGCCGGCGCAGCGACGAGTGGGTCGACGCTCGGATGGACTCCCAGCGCGCCATCTCGGTGTACTTCCCCTTCATCACGTTCTGCTCCGACGCGGCCACCGCCGTCGTCCTCGGGTTCGGCGCCCATCAGGTGGCCTCCGGCGCGATGTCCTCGGGCACCCTGATCGCGTTCGTGCTCTACCTCGCGATGTTGTTCGGGCCCGTGCAGCAGCTCACGACGGTCTTCGATTCGTATCAGCAGGCGGCGGTCGGTCTGCGTCGCATCCGCGATCTGCTGCTGACCCCGAGTTCCCTGGTGGACGCACCGCAGGCCGATTCGGAGGCCTCGCCCGCCGAACTGGCGGCTCCCGCGTTCGACGGCGACGTTCGGCTCGACCGCGTGGACTTCCGTTACGCCGGGGCCGACCGCGACGCGTTGAGCGGGATCGAGATGCACATCCCGGCGGGCACCTCGCTGGCGCTGGTCGGCACCACGGGCGCGGGCAAGTCGACCATCGTCAAACTGCTTGCGCGCTTCTACGACCCGACGGCCGGCAGCGTGCGGATGGACGGTATCGATCTGCGGACCATCGATCTGCACCGCTATCGCAGCCGCCTGGGCGTGGTCCCACAGGAACCCCACCTGTTCGCGGGGACCGTTGCCGACAACATCGCCTACGGCAGGCCCGGTGCCTCGCGCGAGAGGATCGCCGAGGCCGCGCGACGAGTGGGCGCGGCGCAAATGATCGCCGGTCTCCCCGGAGGCATGGAGTTCGGCGTGTCCGAACGCGGGCGGGGACTCTCCTCCGGGCAACGCCAGTTGATCGCGCTGGCCCGCGCCGAACTGGTGGAGCCGGATCTGATCCTGCTCGACGAGGCCACCGCGACTCTCGATCAGGCCACCGAGGCGCAGGTGCTCGCGGCCGGCGAGGCACTCTCCCGGCGCCGCACGAGCGTGATCGTCGCGCACCGCCTCGCCACCGCCGCACGAGCGGATGTGATCGCGGTGGTCGAGGGCGGCCGGATCGTGGAGAGGGGCACGCACCACCGACTGCTGGCGGCACACGGCGAGTACCGGCGTCTGTGGGACGCCGGCGTCTCCCCCGACGACTGCGAGGCGCCGGCTGCCGGGCCGCGCCCGGCCGACCGCTCCAGCGTCGGCTGAGCTCCTCGGCGTTCCGCTGACCGAGACGATCCCCGCTGTCACACGGTGGTCAGCACGTGAGATTGACCACTTACCGCGGCGTGTCACCCTCTGTGCGGCACACAGCGCCCGAGCCGCGAGCGGTCCGCGTACCATCGATTGATGGCAGGTCGGCCGCGGTTCACGAGACCAGCGGTTCACCCGCCACGCGATCGAAGAACACCTGGGTGAATTGAGGCGAGACAGCGCTGTGAGCAGTTCGATTTCCGAATCCGACTTCGGACAAAACGAATGGCTGGTCGAGGAGATGTACCAGCGATTCCAGACCAACCCCGAATCAGTCGATCCGAGCTGGCACGAGCTTCTCAAGAACTATCGCCCGGGTTCGACGGCGACCGCCCCGTCCTCGAACGGTGCGGCCCAGGCGACCCGGGTGGCTCCGAAGCAGGCGGTCACGCTCGACACCGAACCGACCAAGGCCGCACCGGCGCCCACCCGCGCCCCCGCACCGGCACGTGAGTCGGCCGCGACCAAGGCCGCATCCGGTACCAGCCTGGCGGCGTCCGCCGCCAAGCCTGCCGCCGATGCCGGGACAGACACGAATAAGGTGCTCCGCGGCCCCGCCGCGACCATCGTGCGCAACATGTCGGCCTCGCTCGAGGTCCCGACCGCGACCAGCGTCCGCGCGGTTCCCGCGAAGCTGATGATCGACAACCGCGTCGTGATCAACAACCACCTCGCCCGCACCCGCGGCGGCAAGGTGAGCTTCACGCACATCCTTGGCTATGCGATCGTCCAGGCGATCAAGGCGTTCCCGAACATGAACCGCCACTTCGCCGTCGTGGACGGTAAGCCGAACGTCGTCACGCCCGCCCATACCAATCTCGGCCTCGCGATCGACCTGCCGGGAAAGAACGGGAACCGCACGCTGGTCGTCGCCGCGATCAAGGGCTGCGAGACCAAGAACTTCTCCGAGTTCGTCGCGGCGTACGAGGACATCGTCCGCCGGGCCCGCGACGGCAAGCTCGGCGCCGAGGACTTCGCCGGCGTCACCATCTCGCTGACCAACCCCGGCACCATCGGCACCGTCCACTCGGTGCCGCGGCTGATGCAGGGCCAGGGCGCCATCATCGGCGCCGGAGCCATGGAGTACCCGGCCGAGTTCCAGGGCGCGAGCGATGAGCAGATCGCCGAGATGGGTGTCGGCAAGCTGATGACGCTGACGTCCACCTACGACCACCGGATCATTCAGGGCGCCGAATCGGGCGACTTCCTCCGCAAGGTCCACACGCTGCTGCTCGACGACTCCTTCTGGGACGAGCTGTTCACCTCGCTGCAGATCCCGTACGAGCCCGTCCGCTGGCGTCGCGACGTCCCCGCCGGACTCGTCGACAAGAACACGCGCGTCCTCGAGCTCATCGCCGCGTACCGCAGCCGCGGTCATCTGATGGCCGACACCGACCCGCTGATGATGAACGCGGCCGCCAAGGCCTCGCATCCGGACCTCGACGTACTGACCTACGGCCTGACTCTCTGGGATCTGGACCGCACCTTCAACGTCGGCGGCTTCCACGGACAGCGGAACATGAAGCTGCGCGACGTGCTGTCGATCCTGCGCGACGCCTACTGCCGCCACGTCGGCGTCGAGTACACGCACATCCTCGACCCGGAGCAGCAGCGCTGGCTCCAGGAGCGGGTGGAGATCAAGCACGCCAAGCCGTCGGTCGCCGAGCAGAAGTACATCCTGAGCAAGCTGAACGCCGCCGAGGCGTTCGAGACCTTCCTCGCGACCAAGTACGTCGGCCAGAAGCGCTTCTCGCTCGAGGGCGCCGAAGCCGTCATCCCGATGATGGACGCGGTTCTCGATCAGAGCGCCGAACACCAGCTCGAAGAGGTCGTCATCGGCATGCCGCACCGCGGCCGGCTGAACGTCCTGGCCAACATCGTCGGCAAGCCGTACTCGAAGATCTTCACCGAGTTCGAGGGCAATCTCGGCCCCGCTGACGCGCACGGCTCCGGCGACGTGAAGTACCACCTCGGCGCCGAGGGCAAGTACTACCAGATGTTCGGCGACAACGAGATCACCGTCTCGCTCACCGCCAACCCCAGCCATCTGGAGGCCGTCGACCCGGTCCTCGAGGGCATCGTCCGCGCCAAGCAGGACGGCATGTCGGAGGACCGCGAGTTCGACGTGCTGCCGCTGATGCTGCACGGTGACGCCGCCTTCGCCGGTCAGGGCATCGTCGCCGAGGTGCTGAACATGTCGATGCTGAACGGCTACCGCACCGGCGGCACCGTCCACATCGTGGTGAACAACCAGGTCGGTTTCACCACCGCACCCGAGCACTCGCGCTCCACGCAGTACTGCACCGACATCGCGAAGATGATCGGCGCACCGGTCTTCCACGTGAACGGCGACGATCCGGAGGCCTGCGTCTGGGCCGCCAAGCTCGCCGTCGACTACCGCGAGGCGTTCCACCGCGACGTCGTGATCGACCTCGTCTGCTACCGCCGCCTGGGCCACAACGAGGGCGACGATCCGTCGATGACCCAGCCGGCGATGTACGACGTCATCAACAACATCCGCAGCGTCCGCAAGAGCTACACCGAAGCGCTGATCGGCCGTGGTGACATCTCCACCAAGGAGGCCGAGGACGCACTGCGCGATTACCAGGGACAACTCGAGCGCGTCTTCGTCGAAGTCAAGGAACTCGAACGGTTCACACCCGAGGCGTCGCCGTCGGTGGAGGGCGAGCAGACGCTGCTCACCAAGCTGGTGACCGCGGTGCCGCAGGAGAAGCTCGCGGAGATCGGCGACGCCTTCGGCAATCTGCCCGAGGGATTCAACGCCCATCCGCGCGTCAAGCCGGTCATCAAGCGGCGCCACGAGATGCCGGTCAAGGGCGACATCGACTGGTCGTTCGCCGAGATCCTCGCCTTCGGCACCCTGGTTCAGGAAGGCCGCACGGTGCGGCTGTCCGGTCAGGACTCCCGCCGCGGAACGTTCACTCAGCGCCACTCGGTGCTGATCGACCGCGAGAACGGCTCGGAGTACACACCGCTGAACCACCTGCCCGACGCGACCGGCCGCTTCCTGGTGTACGACTCGCCGCTGAGCGAGTACGGCGTGCTCGGCTTCGAGTACGGCTACGCCCTCGCCGACCCCGACGCACTCGTCCTGTGGGAGGCGCAGTTCGGCGACTTCGTCAACGGTGCGCAGTCGATCATCGACGAGTTCATCAGCTCCGGCGAGGCCAAGTGGGGTCAGCGCAGCGACGTCGTGCTGCTGCTGCCGCACGGCCACGAGGGCCAGGGTCCCGACCACACCTCGGGCCGCATCGAGCGCTTCCTGCAGTTGTGCGCCGAGGGTTCGATGACCGTCGCGCTGCCCTCGACTCCGGCGAGTTACTTCCACCTGCTGCGGCGCCACGTGCACGATGGCATCAGCCGGCCGCTGGTGGTCTTCACCCCGAAGTCGATGCTGCGCAACAAGGCGGCCGTCTCGCCGGTGGAGGATTTCACCGAGGGCAAGTTCCTCTCCGTGATCGACGATCCGCGTTTCGCCAAGCAGGGCGGCGACCGCGACAAGGTGCAGCGTGTGCAGCTGGTCAGCGGCAAGCTCTACTACGAGCTGGCCGCACGGCAGGCGAAGGACGGTCGCGACGACGTCGCGATCATCCGCGTCGAGCAGCTGTACCCGGTGCCCTACCGCAGGCTCGCGCGCACGCTGGAGCAGTACCCGAACGCGAAGGACTTCGTCTGGGTTCAGGAGGAGCCGGCGAACCAGGGTCCGTGGCCGTTCCTCGGTCTCTGGCTGCCGGAGATGCTCCCCGAGTTGCTCGGCGGCCTCCGCCGGATCTCGCGCCGGCCGATGTCCGCGCCGTCGTCGGGCTCCAGCAAGGTCCACGCGGTGGAGCAGCAGGAGATCATCGATCAGGCCTTCCGCTGATCTGATGCGACTCTGACACGACACACGAGAGGGGCCGCCCCGCTTCGGCGAGGCGGCCCCTCTCGTGTGTCCGCGGCCGGCGTCGCCGGCGCCGGCTCATGTCTGAGTCACGTTCCCGACCAGCCCGGCGAGGGTGGGCAGAGCGGCGACGAAGATCTGCACGAGCTGTTCCCGGGTGATCACCGGGTCGTCGAGCCAGCGGACGAGCGTCTCCTCCACGAAGGCGATCCAGCCCGCCACCGACAGTTCGATCGCCGGGCTCCGTTCGATCCCGATGGCGGGCGCGTGCGTCAGAATCCGCTCGGTCATCGCCGCGCGCGTCCGGTCGGCGACCGCTCTGATCGCGTCGTCCGCACTCGCCGCGCCGCGGATGACGCCCACGAACCCGCGCCCGTTGTCGGCGACGTAGTCGACGTAGGCGGTCATCGAGGCCTGGAGCATCGCGATCGGATCGCCGAGCTCGGCCTGCGGCTCCGTGCGGGCGAGCATCTCCTCCGCCTGCTCGGTGATGACGCTCAGATGGAAATCGGCCTTGGACTCGAAGTAGTGGAAGATCAGTGCCTTCGACACTCCCGCCGCTTCGGCGACCGCTTCCATCGTGACCGACTCCAGGGGACGGTCGCGTGCCATCTGCACGCCCAGATCGATGAGCTGACGACGGCGTGCAGCAGGGCTCAAACGGGTTCTGGCGGTGGTCATGCACCAACCGTAAGCGCTTATTGACCTGAATTCAATTGCCTATTGACTCGCGGTCAACACGCGCTTATCGTAGGCACCATGACAACGCATGATGTAGAGATCGCGATCATCGGAGCCGGGTTCTCCGGACTCGGTGCAGCCATCAAGCTCAGCCAGGAGGGTGTGGACGATTACGTCCTGCTCGACCGCGGCCAGGACTTCGGCGGCACCTGGCGCGACAACGTGTACCCGGGTGCCGCGTGCGACGTCCCGTCGCACCTGTACTCCTACTCGTTCGCGCTCAACCCGGAATGGTCCCGGTCGTACTCTCATCAGCCCGAGATCCACCGCTACATCAACGCCGTCGCCGACGAGCACCGCATCGGCGAGCACGCTCTGTTCGGCTCCGATGTGCGCCGTGCGGAGTGGGACGAGACCGCCGGACGCTGGAAGCTGGACTACGAGCGGGACGGCGAGAGCCACACCCTCACCGCGCGCACCCTCATCGGCGGCGTCGGACCGCTGTGCGAGCCGAACCTCCCCGATATCGAGGGCTTCGGCGACTACCGGGGCAAGATCGTGCACTCGGCCCGCTGGGACACCGACTACGACTTCACCGGCAAGCGCGTGGCCGTCATCGGCACCGGCGCCTCGGCGATCCAGATCGTGCCGCAGCTGGGCAAGGTGGTCGGACACATGGACGTGTACCAGCGCACCGCGCCGTGGATCATCCCGCGCAACGAGCGCCCGTACCTGAGCGTGGAGAACTGGGCGTTCAAGAACGTCCCCGGTCTGCAGGCGGCCATCCGCGGCGGCATCTACTCGTTCAACGAGGTGGTCGCGGCCGGGATGACCTACGCCCCGAAGGCGCTCAAGCCCGTCGAGGCGCTCAGCCGAGCCAACATCTTCCGCGGTATCCGCGATCCCGAGCTCCGCAAGGCGGTGACCCCGCGGTTCGCGGTGGGCTGCAAGCGCATCCTGAAGTCCAATGAGTGGTACCCGACCCTCGACCAGGACAACGTGGAACTGGTGACCGACGGCATCGACCGCATCACCGAGACCGGCATCGTCACCGCGGACGGCACCGCCCGCGACGTCGACGTGATCGTCGTCGCGACCGGATTCCACGTCACCGACTCCCCTGTCTTCGACACCATCGTCGGAGCGAACGGCGAGAGCCTGGCACAGGTCTGGGAGCGCGAGGGCATGCAGGCCTACAAGGGCTCGTTCGTCCACGGTTTCCCGAACCTGATGCTGCTGATCGGACCGTCGACCGGCCTGGGCCACACGTCGATGGTGTACATGATCGAGTCACAGCTGAACTACCTGGTGGACTACGTGCGCAAGACACGCGCCCACGGCATCACCAGAGTGGACGTGCGCAAGGACGCGCAGGACCGTTTCAACGCGGGGATCCAGCGCACGCTGCGGTCCAGTGTCTGGGTGAACGGCGGGTGCGCCTCGTGGTACAAGGATCACAACGGCGATATCACCGTCCTGTGGCCGGGGTTCACCTTCAACTTCCGCAATCAGACGCGTTCGTTCGACCTCGACGCGTACGACGTGCGCACCGCGGACCGTCCCGCCGTCGTCGCAGAGCCCGTGCAGACCGCGGACGAGGCCCCGGCCGAACCCGTCGGCACCGACGCCTGACCCGACCGACACCCGACTTCCCGACACCGCAACTTCCCGACTTCAGGAGAGAACTATGAAGGATTTCAACAACAAGGTCATCGTCATCACCGGCGCCGGCTCCGGGATGGGCCGCGACCTGGCGGTCAAGCTCGCCAAGCGCGGTGCCAAGATCGCCATCTCCGATGTGAACCCGGACGGTCTCGCGGAGACCGAGCGGCTGGTCGCAGCGACCGGTGCGCAGGTGCACAGCCAGTTGCTCAACGTCGCCGAGCGAGAGGCCGTCCTCGCGTACGCCGACACCGTGGCCGGCCACTTCGGCACCGTCAACGCGATCTTCAACAACGCCGGCATCGCGCACCACGGTGAGGTCGAGACCATGGAGTTCAAGGACATCGAGCGTGTCATGGACATCGACTACTGGGGCGTCGTCAACGGCACCAAGGCGTTCCTGCCGTACCTGATCGCGTCGGGCGACGGCCACGTCGTCAACACCTCGTCGCTGTTCGGCCTGCTGGCCGAACCGGGTCAGGCCGCGTACAACTCCGCCAAGTTCGCCGTCCGCGGCTTCACCGAGGCGCTGAATCAGGAGATGATCATCGCGAAGCACCCGGTCAAGGTGACCTGCGTGCATCCGGGCGGAATCAAGACGGCGATCGCCCGCAATGCGACCACGTCGGGCGATCACGACCAGGCGAAGACCGCCGAGCTGTTCGACAAGTACCTGGCGAACACCAGCTCGGAGAAGGCCGCCGACATCATCATCAAGGCGGTCGAGCGCGACCGCGCACGCGTCCTCGTCGGCGCGGACGCGAAGGTTCTCGATCTGTGCGTCCGTCTGGTGGCCTCCGGCTACCAGGGCATCGGCGCCCGCGTCACCGGTTGGGCGCTCAAGCGCACCAAGTAGCCTCCCGGACCACGGACGGGGCCGCCGCGACGAGACGATCGTCGCGGCGGCCCCGTCTCGGTGTACGAGCCCGGCGGATCAGACGCCGTGCGTGCCGATCCATTCGTTCGCGACGGCCGCGGGGTCGGCGCCCCGCTCCACGCGCGCGGCGAGCTCGGCCAGATCCGCGGTGGTCAACTCACCGGCGACACGGCTGAGCGCCTTCATCTGCGGCTTGCCGATCAGGGATGCGCGGAATACGGGCACGAGATCCTGCGCCATCGGCCCGGATTCGGCCGACCGCAGGGCCGTCACATCGTCGCGGCCGGCCAGCGCCGTCGCCGCCTCCAGCCCGGTCAGCGTTCCGAGCGCCTGCCCGCCGCGGACGCGGTCGACCACCTGCTGCGACGTCAGGCGCTCCGTGATCGCACCGAACCGGCAGACGCTGAACGCCTGCTTCTCCTCCGCGGTCACCTCGCCGGTGCTCACCAACGGCAGTCCGGGCGGCACCGCCCCGCATTGCGCCAGGTCGGTGAGGTGATCGGCGTCGGAGACGGTCTGGGCGAGGATCAACTGCCTGCGGTCGTTCACCGCTGCCGGATCGCCGATCGTCACGCCCTGCGGCAGAGCGCGGTTCACCGCCTCCTCCACGTCTTCACTCGACACGGCGTCGGGCCCGGGCATCAACGCGGTCAGCAGATCGCCGGTGAACGCCGGGAACAGGTCCACATCGCCCTGCGCCGCCTCGTCGAGGAGCCGTCTGTCGGCCGACGCCCGGCCGCCGACGTCGACTCGGACGCCGGTGCGCGCGAGCGCTCCCGCGTAGATCTGCGCTGCCACCTGCATCTCGGGGGTGCCGTCGGTACCGACGCGCAGAGGTGCCGGTACATCGGATCCGCACGCCGTGATCAGGGTCGCAGCCGCGCCGATCGCGGCCGCGAGAGCGGCGGCGCGGCGGGAGAATCGTCGAGTAGACATCGCCGACCAGACTAATCGACGCTCACGCCGTGGCCGCGAAACCGATCACCGACGTCGCGATCAACTGGACCGCGATGGCCGCCAGAAGCAGACCGGCGATCTTGGCGAGCAGCGTGATGCCGCTGACCCGCAGCACCCTGATGATGCCGGTCGAGAAGAACAGCGCCAGCGCCACCACGGCATGGACGGTGAGAATGGCCGCGGCGATCGCCGTGTACCCGGGCACTTCTCCGTGTACCTGGCTGACGGCGACGATCACCGCGGCGATGGCTCCGGGGCCGGCGAGCATCGGTGTGCCGAGCGGTACCAGCGCCACGTTGACGTCGTCGGACACCTGTGCGGCGGTCGAACCGCCGAGTCCCATGAGCAGTTGCAGCGCGACCAACAACAGCAGCAGTCCACCCGCGCCCTGCAGCGCCGGTATGCCGATGTGCAGATAGGCCAGGATGGCGCGGCCGCCGACCGCGAACAGGCTGATGACGAGCAGCGACACCAGCGGTGCCTGCCAGGCGGCCTTACGCCGGTACTCGGCTGAGCGCCGGCCGACCAGGGACAGGAACACCGGAACCTGCCCGGGCGGGTCCATGATGACGAGCAGGGTGATCGCGGTCGTCGTGTACACGGAGACGTCGAATGGCACGGACTGAGTGTAAGCGGGCGGCCCGGCGGCTCGCTAAGGTCGACGTGTGCCGTCCATGCCGAGAATGCTGCAGCCGGGTAACCGCGGGCCGGGTAAGAACCCCGAGGTCGCAACGCCCCCGGTCCCCGTGGCTCGCGCGATCGTCGACTGCGGCGTCTACGTCGACGGCATCCGGCAGCCCACCCCGCCCGACATCCGCTCGGCTCTCGCATTCGTGCGGACCACCGGAAGCGGCTTCGTGTGGCTCGGTCTGCACGCACCGGACGAGCGGCAGATGAACGACGTCGCCGAGACCTTCGGGCTGCATCCGCTGATGGTCGAGGACGCCGTCCACGCCCACCAGCGTCCCAAGCTCGAGACCTACGACGACACTCTGTTCCTCGTTCTGCGGACCGTCAAGTACATCGACCACGACGACGACGAGGTCGCCAACGACATCGTCGAGACCGGCGAGATCATGGTGCTCGCCGGACGGGACTTCGTCATCACCGTCCGCCACGGGGAACACACACATCTCGCGGGCGTACGCGCGCGCCTCGAGCAGACACCCGAGCATCTGCGGCTCGGCCCCGCGACTGTCGTCCACGCGATCGCCGACCGGGTGGTCGACTCCTATCTGAGGGTCGTGCGCGAGATGGAGGCGGACGTCGACGGGCTCGAAGAGCGCGTCTTCGCGGCGTCGTCACGGGATCTCGACATCGACGTGGTCTACCTGTTCAAACGCGAGGTGCTGGAGCTGCGCCGCGCGGTCCAGCCGCTGGCGGTGCCGCTCTCACTGCTGTCGGGCAGCTCCGGCACACTCGAATCGGCGGCGCTCACCCCGCACGACACCGAGATCCAACGGCACTTCCGCGACGTCGCAGACCATCTGACCACGGCGAACGACCTGGTCGTCGAGTACGACGAGCGCCTGACGGCACTGCTGAACGCCGCCGCGACCAAGGTCAGCACCCAGATGAACACCGACATGCGGAAGATCTCGGCGTGGGCCGCCATCGCCGCGGTCCCCACCGCGGCGGCGGGGATCTACGGGATGAACTTCGACTTCATGCCCGAACTCCACTACCGGTACAGCTACCCGCTGCTGCTGCTCACTCTGTTCGCGGTGTGCTTCACCCTGTGGCGGATCTTTCACCGCTCCCACTGGCTGTGAGCGACGCTACGGCGACACCGCGGCCCGGCCGGGGTCGGTCACATCCGTGCCGGCCTCAGCCCACGCCGCGCGCAGCTCATCGGCGCCCTTGAGCCGCACCCATGCCGCTTCGTTCGCGGTGATCGGCACCGCACGCAGGAAACGCACCGGATCGGCGGGGTCGTCGAGCGGCAGATCGGCGAACCGGTCGTCGCCGGTGAGGAGGAAGGCCGAGCAGATCGCCCCGGCCCACAGCGGCTCCTGCAGGTCGATCAGCGAGTCCTCCGCCAGGATCAGCCCTTCGACGGCGGGCGCCGCGGCGAGCATGGCCAGCGACTTGTGCAGTCCTTGCAGCGGCATGCTCGCGCGCAGGGTCACCGTCACCTCGGCTCGCGGTCCGCGGACCGGGTCGGGAGCGAAGTCGGCCGGATCGTGCATCGGGTGGCGTGCGCACCCCACCGTCACGTAGACCACTCGGTCGCCGTCGGCGAACCGCAGCACGTCGATCGGTTCGACGCCGAGAAAGGTGACCGACGCCCGCTGCGGCTCGCTGCCGACGGCGGCGGACACGTGGGCGATCACCCGATCGCTGACAGAACTCACCCCACCAGTTAAACACCGGTGGGGTGAGTCGGATCGGTGCGGGGCCGTGCCCGGCGCACGGCCTCAGCGCAGGCTGACGCCGCTCGCGGTGTCGAAGACGTGCATCCGTGCCGGGTTCAGCGCCAGGGTGAGCGTCTCGCCCCTGCGGGCCTGGGTGTAGGGCGACAGCCGGGCCACCTTCTGCCCGCCCGCGGTGGTGGAACCGAGGTCCTCTGCCAGCTTCGAGAGCACCTGCGTCGCCGAGTCGGGCGCCTGCCAGCCGAAGTACACGTACTTGTCCGACCCCATCGACTCCACGAGGTCGACCGTGATCGGAAAGCTGAGGAAGCCGGCCAACTCGGCCTCGTGCGTCAGCGCCGCGTCCACCAGGTGCTCCGGCCGGATGCCCAGCAGCACCTCGCCGTTGCTGTCGGCCTGGCGCGCACGGCCGGCGATCTCGTTGTAGTCGGGGAACTCGATGTGGCCGATGGCGGTGTCCGCGCCGGTCGCGGTCAGCCTGCCCGGGAGGAAGTTCATGGCCGGCGAGCCGATGAATCCGGCCACGAACAGGTTGGCCGGGCGGTCGTAGAGCTCCTGCGGCGCGCCGACCTGCTGGACGTAGCCCGCGCGCATCACCACGACGCGGTCGCCGAGCGTCATGGCCTCGGTCTGGTCGTGGGTCACGTACACGGTCGTCGTCCCCAACCGGGCCTGCAGCGAGGCGATCTCGGTACGCATCTGGACACGCAGCTTCGCGTCGAGGTTCGACAGCGGCTCGTCCATCAGGAACGCATTGGGCGTGCGGACGATGGCCCGACCCATCGCGACGCGCTGACGCTGACCGCCCGACAGGTTGGCGGGCTTGCGGTCGAGGTACTCGGTGAGGTCGAGCATCGCGGCGGCCTCGTCGACGCGGCGGGCGATCTCGGCCTTGTCCATCTTCGCGAGGCTGAGCGGGAAGGCGATGTTCTGCCGCACCGACATGTGCGGGTACAGCGCGTAGCTCTGGAAGACCATCGCGATGTCCCGGTCCTTCGGGGCCACCTCGTTCATCCGCTTGCCGCCGATACGCAGCTCACCGGACGTGATGTCCTCGAGACCGGCGATCATGTTCAGCGTCGTCGACTTGCCGCAGCCCGACGGTCCCACCAGGATGACGAACTCGCCTTCGGCGATGTTCAGGTTCACCCCGTGCACGGCGATCGAGCCGTCCGGGTACTGCTTGGAGACGTTCTCCAGAACGATGTCGGCCATGGGTTATCCCTTCACCGCGCCGGAGGTGAGGCCGGCGACGATACGACGTTGGAAGAAGAGCACGAAGATGATGATCGGAATGGTGATGACGACGGCCGCTGCGGCGATGGCCCCGGTGGGCTCCTCGAACTGACTGCTGCCCGTGAACTGAGAGATCGCGACGGGCGCCGTCTCCGCGTTCTCGGTGGAGGTCAGCGACAACGCCAGAAGCAGGTCGTTCCACGCGAAGATGAAGACCAGGATCGCGGCGGTCACCACGCCCGGCGCCGCCAGCGGGACGATCACGCGGCGGAACGCCTGAGCCGGCGTGGCTCCGTCCATCTGCGCGGCCTTCTCCAGGTCCCATGGGATCTCCCGGAAGAACGCCGAGAGGGTGTAGATCGCCAGCGGCAGCGCGAAGGCCACGTAGGGCAGGATCAGACCGAGCCACGTGTCGAACAGGCCGAGCCGGCGTTCGATGTTGAACAGCGGCGTCACCAGTGAGATCTGCGGGAACATCGCGATCAGCAGGGCCGCTCCGATGAGCAGCTTCTTCCCGCGGAACTCGAGCCGCGCGACCGCGTAGGCGGCCATGGTTCCCAGCAGCACGGCGATCACCGTGGTGATCAGGCCGATGCCGATCGAGTTGATCAGCGCCGACGTGAACAGGCTGGTGTCGAAGATTCCCTTGTAGTTGTCGAAGGTCCACTGCTTCGGGATGAAGCTGCCGTCGGTCACACTGCCGGTCGGCTTGAACGACAGGCTGATGATCCACCACAGCGGGATGATCGCGTAGAGGACCACCAGAACATTGGCGACGCTCCAGCCGACTTTACGGCGAATGCTCGCATCCATCGGTGGTCACCTCCCCTCGTCGTCGGAGCCGGGGGCGGCGGTGCCGAACCCCTTGATGAACACGAAAGCGATGATGGCGACGCACAGGAAGATCAGGATGCTGATCGCCGAGCCGACACCGAGATTGAAGGCCTTGAAGAGGTTGTCGTAGCCGAGCATCGACACCGACCCTGTGCCGTTGGAGCCGGCCGTCAGGACGTAGATGTTGTCGAAGATGCGGAACGCGTCCAGCGTGCGGAAGAGCAGCGCGACGAGGATCGCCGGCTTCATCAGCGGCAGGATGATGCGGAAGAGCCGGGTCCACGCGCCCGCGCCGTCGAGTTGGGCGGCCTTGAGGAGGTCGTCCGGCACCAACGCCAGCCCGGCGAGCAGCAACAGCGCCATGAACGGCGTCGTCTTCCACACCTCGGCCAGGATGATGATGAACAGCGACGGCCACTGCTGGGTGAGCGGCGCGGAGCCGTCCGGGAGCAGGTTGGCCAGGTAGCCGGTGCCCGGCGTCCACGCGTAGTACCAGGAGAACGCCGCGGCGACCGTCACGATGCCGTACGGGATGAGGACCACGGTGCGGACCACGCCCCGGCCGAACAGGGTCCGGTGCATGACGAGGGCGATCGCCATGCCCAGCACCAGTTCGATCAGCACCGACACCAGGGTGATGAACACGGTCACGCCCAGCGCCGACCACCAGTAGCCGTCCGAGAGGACGGTGCCGTAGTTCGACAGGCCGATGAACTTCTGCTCGTCCGGCGCGGTCAGCGTCGCCTTGTTGAGCGAGAGCCAGAAGGCGTAGACGATCGGGTAACCGGTCACCAGCGCCATGACGATCGCCGCGGGTGCGATGAGCCAGTACGCCAGACGTCGCTCCGACGACTTGCGTCCAGTCGCCTTCGGCGCCAGGGGCGCCGGCTGCGCCGGAGTGGGACCGGTGTCGAGGATCTCAGACATCGAACCTCCGTTCATTCCAGGCCCGGCGGGAGTCGCTCCGGCGGCAGCCGCGGCCATCGCGGTCTCGGGCACGGCCTGCGGCATCGGTGGGGGCGGCGGTGGCGGGGCGGGTTCATCGGGTCGGGGTGCGGCGGCCTCCGGCGGCACCCATACGTCGGAGTGCACCGGCTCGGCGCCGTCGCGGGAGTGCTGACCGTGCCCGTCCCCCGAGACGCCGTCCCCGTCACGGGGTTCCGGCGACCGCTGGTCGTCGTGCTTGTCGTCGCTCACGGGATGATCCCCTCGCCGTCGATGGCCTTCTGGACCTGCTCGGTGAGCTTGTCGACCATCTGTGCGGGATCCCAGGCGCCCACCGGCGCGAGGGTGGCGGTCACGAGCGTCGAGATCGCCTGGTATTGCGGCGACGCCGGCCGCGGCGCCGAGTGCTCGGATTCGAGCTGGGTGCGGATCACGTCGCCCATCGGATACGCGAGCTTGAAGTCCTTATCGTCGTAGATCGACGCGATGGTCGGCGGCGTTCCACCCGATATCGCGTACACCTTCTGCGCCTTCTCGCTGGTCATGCACTTCGCCGCCTCGAAGGCGAGCTCCGGCTGCCGGGAAGTGGATGCGACGGCCACGTTCAGCCCGCCGGGCGTCGACTTCGCGGTCTTGCCGGGGAAGACACCCGGGTAGAGCGCGAAGTCGAAGTGCTTACGCATCTTGGCGTTGATCGGAGCGAGCTGCGCGTCTGTCGGCGGATTGTCCTCGTCGGTGAGCAGAGTCTTGTACGGCGAGAGAACGTCCTGGAGGAAGGCGACGTCGCCGGTCGCACCGTTGGTGCGCGCCGAAGCCCACACGAACGGCCAGTTGATCTCGAACGCCGCCTTGCCCGTCTCCATCCCGAGCCGGGCGGTGCCCTCGTCGGACTGGGTGATCGACGGGTCGTGCCCCGGCGCCGTGGCCACCGCCTTCATCACCTCGAGCGCCTTCAGCGTCGCCGCCCGGTGCTCCGGGGTGTCGCTGAGGGTCACCTTGGACGCGTCGTTCGGATCGAGCACCGAACCACCGGCGCTGGCGAGCAGCGAGTTGAACCAGACCATCAGGCCCTCGTACTGCTTGGCCTGGACCATGATCCAGCTCGGTCCGCCGGCCTTCTTGATGGCCTGCGTATCGCTGAGCATCTCATCCCAGGTCGCCGGCGCCCGCCGGCTGCCGAGCGTGTCCTTCATCAGGTCGGGCCGGTACCAGAGCAACTGGGTGTTGGTCCAGATCGGCATCGCGTACATGCGTTTGGCCGCGTCGTCGGGCCGCTGCCACATCGCTGTGGCCACCGGGCCGCCGAGATTGGTCTTCTCGATCTCGGCCGCGGTGTCGTCCGGGACCGGCACGAGCCAGCCGGCGTTCGCGAACTCCGCGGTCCACACGACGTCCATGCCCATCAGATCCAGGGTGTGGTCGTTTCCGGCCAGCCGCCTGGCCAACTGCAGTCGCTGATCGTCGGCGCTCTTGGGCAGGACGTTGGCCTGCAGCTTGTAGCGCCCGCCCGACTCCTCGGTACAGGTCTGCGCGAACTGCTTGATGTAATCGAAGCCGTCGGCCGGCGCATAGATGTTCAGAACACCCTGCTCGTAGCCCGTGGAGCAACCGGCCAGCATCGGCGCGGCGACCGCCGCCGCCACCGCCACTGCCGACAGCCGCCTGGCCAGAGATCGTCCCCTCGGCGCGGATCTACCCTTGCTCATCTCGCTGCCAGCCTCCTGCCTGTCGGCCTCGTCTAAGAATCAGCTGTGAAAGCTGATGCGGGCCTTAGGTTATCCCACGACAGGTGACATAGCGCACACGATGGCACATCGGCGCGCCCGAGACGGCGGAGGAGCGGTCAGAGAGCCAGTTTGGCGAGCATGTCGCGCGCCTGTTCCGCGGTGCGCGGATCGCACAGCACGTCGTACCGTCCGGCGACCAGTTGCATGGTGGAGGTGAAGTCACGCTGGCCGCGGGTGGCCGCGTACGGGATGGCGGCGCTGATCAGCCCGAACACCATGCCGGCGAGCACGCCGAAGAGGATCGGCGTCCACGACGTCCCGACCACCAGTGAGACGAGTGCGCCGAAGAACAGGCCCAGCCAGGCGCCGGACCCGATGCCTCCCGCGATCACCTTGCCCCAGGTGAGTCGTCCGAGGACTTTCTCGACCTGCATCAGGTCGACGCCGACGATCGTCAGATTGTCGACCTGGAATTCGTTGTCGGACAAGTAGTCCACCGCGCGCTGGGCCTGCGCGTAGGTGTCGTAGGACCCTACCGGCCAGCCCTTCGGCGGCGTCGGCAATCCCGGCATCGGTCGCATTGGGTTCGTCACTTCGGCTCCTGAGCTCGGCTCACTTTAGGCTTGACGTATGACGCCCGCCCTCAAGGTCTTCGTCGCCAGACTAGTCGGCCTCGCCGTTCTCGGCCCTGATGGTGAATCAATCGGTCGGGTCCGGGACGTCGTGATCTCCATGCACATGCCGGGCAAACAGCCGCGCGCGCTCGGGCTCGCCGTCGAACTCACCACGCGCAGACGCATTTTCGTGCCGATGCTGCGTGTGACGAGCATCGAGCCCGACGCCGTCACCCTGACCACCGGACATGTGAATCTGCGACGCTTGCGGGTGCGCCCGAACGAGGCGTTGGCGGTGGGTCAGATCCTCGACACCCGGGTCCGCACCGACGATCCGGACTACCCCGAACTGCACGATGTGGACCTGACGGTGGTGGATCTGGCGATCGAGCAGAACCGCAGCCGCGACTGGATGGTCAGCCGCGTGGCGCTGCGCACCACCCGCAAGGGCCTGCGCAGGCGCGGCGAGACGATCGTCGTGCAGTGGCGCCACGTCCGCGGCATGAACCGTCTCGAACTCTCTCGCCCGGGACAGGGCGTGGAGATGGCCCTGGCGCAGTTCGAGGACATGCGCGCGCCCGACGTCGCCAACGCGCTTCGCGAACTGCCGGTGAAACGGCGCGACGAGATCGCCGCGGCGCTCGACAACGAGCGTCTCGCGGACGTGCTGCAGGAGATGCCCACCGACGATCAGACCGCGATCCTCGGCAGCATGGAGCCCGACCGCGCCGCCGACGTCCTCGAAGCGATGGACCCCGACGACGTCGCCGACCTGATGGGTGAACTGCCCCAGGCCGAGGCCGAGGCGTTCCTGTCCCGGATGGACCCGGAGGACTCCGAATCCGTCCGGCGGCTGCTGCTGCACTCCCCCGACACCGCCGGCGGCGTCATGACGCCGGAACCCCTGATCGTCACCGCGAACGCGACGGTGTCCGAGGCGCTGGCCCGGGTGCGCGACCCGGACGTGAACTCGGCGGCCGCGAGCATGGTCTTCGTCGTCCGCCCGCCGACCAACACCCCCACCGGGAAGTTCCTCGGCGCGGTGCACACGCAGGCACTGCTCCGAGAGCCGCCGGCCAATCTGGTGGGCGGCATCCTCGACAAGGAGATGCCGCGACTGCTCCCCGACGACTCGCTGGAGAAGATGACCCGGTTCTTCGCCACCTACAATCTGGTCTGCGCACCGGTGATCGACGAAGCCGATCACCTCCTCGGCGCCGTCGTCGTCGACGACCTCCTCGATGCCCTGCTCCCGCGCGACTGGCGCGAGACCGACCCCGAAGGGACCGCTCCATGAGTCCTTCCGGACGCCATCTCGACACTCCGAGCCCTCGTCGCAGCCGGTTCAACGTCAATCTCGACTCCGACGTGGTGGGCGTGTACTCCGAGCGGATCGCCCGCTTCCTCGGCACCGGCCGGTACCTGCTGATCCAGACCGTGATCGTGGTGATCTGGGTGCTTCTCAACGTGGGCCTGTTCGCCTTCGAATGGGATCCGTACCCGTTCATCCTCCTCAATCTGGCCTTCTCCACTCAGGCCGCGTACGCCGCGCCGCTGATCCTGCTGGCACAGAACCGCCAGGAGAACCGGGACCGTGTCTCGCTCGAGGAGGACCGCGCCCGCGCCGCCCAGACCAAGGACGACACCGAGTTCCTGGCCCGTGAACTCGCCGCCGTGCGGCTCGCGGTCGGCGATACCGTCACCCGCGACTATCTGCGCCGCGAACTCGACGATCTGGTCGACGAACTGGTGGAACGGATTTCGGCACGCGCGGGCAAGGGTGAAGAACCGGATCCGACATGACCGGAGGAAACGCTGCATGTATGCTGGCTCACAGTCGTCGGGGGGATGATCGCAGACTCCCCCTGATTCGACGTGAACGACACGCCGAATGCAGTGAGAGTCGATGAGGACCAATGGGATGACTTTCTGGCGCAGCCGCCCGAACCGGATTCACGTGCCGCGCCGCGGCCTGGCGGTCGGGACCACCGCCGCCGCACTCGGCGCGCTGGTGCTCGGCGGAACGGTGTCGAGTGTCGCGGCCGATCCGGTGTCCTCGGTCCAATCGGGACCCTCGATCGATCTCGCGGGTGCCCAGAGCGCGGTGGCCGCCCGCGCGGTCGCGGAGACCGTGCCCTCCGGCAGCAGCCAACTCGTCGGATTCGCTCCCCCGGCCGACCCCACGGCCGCCGGCGGCGGCGACCCGCAGTTCCGGCTCGCCGCCGACCTTCCCGCAGGTCCCCTCGGCATTCCCGGGATGGTCCTCAAGGCGTACAAGCTCGCCGCCACCCGGGTGGCCGCCGAGTCGCCGCAGTGCAAGCTGCCCTGGTTCCTTCTCGCCGGCATCGGACGCATCGAATCCGGCCACGCGGGCAACGGGAACGTCGACGCGTACGGCAACACCCTGACCAAGATCCGCGGCCCGGTACTCGACGGCTCGCTCGCCGGAAACGCCGTCATCCACGACTCCGACGGCGGCAGGCTCGACGGCGACGGCGGGCACGACCGCGCGATGGGTCCGATGCAGTTCATCCCGAGCACGTGGGCGGCCTGGGGCGCCGACGCCAACGGCGACGGCAAGGCCGACCCGGACAACATCTTCGACGCCACCTATTCGGCCGGACGCTACCTGTGCGCCGGTTTCACCGACATCATGGCCGGCCAGAACAAGGTGAACGCGGTCCTGCGCTACAACCACTCGATGGCCTACGTGAACAACGTGCTCGCATGGGCGGCCGCGTACTCGACCGGCGTGATGCCGACCACGCCCATCCCGGAGATGTCGGCGACTCCGGACGACAAGGACAAAGACAAGAAGGACAAGGACCGCGACAAGAAGAACGGGGACCGCGACAAGAAGCCCGGCGAGTCCACCCGGCCGTCCACCCCGAAATCGTCCACGCCGCCGAGTAAGCCGTCACCGAGCAAGCCTCCGCACGCCTGCCTCGGCATCATCTGCCTGCCGCCCGGCATCGGTCCGGCCCCGGCGCCCGCCCCCAAGCCCTCGCCCAAGAAGCCGGCGCCGGCTCCCGCCGGCCCGGCGAAGACCGCCGACCGCTGAGGCGAGAAGCCGAGTCCGTCTCGGCAGCGATATGGTTGAGGTGTGACCACCCCCGCCACACCCACTGAGTCCGCCGTCCGTTCCGCACTGAGCAAAGTGATGGACCCGGAGATCGGCAAGCCGATCACCGACCTCGGCATGGTCAAGTCCGTCGCGGTCGCCGCCGACGGCAGTGTCGACGTCGGGGTGTACCTGACCACGGCGGGCTGCCCGATGCGCACCAAGATCTCCGACAACGTCGAGACGGCCGTCGCCGATGTGCCCGGTGTGGGCGCCGTGCGCGTCGAACTGGACGTGATGGACGACGAACAGCGCACCGAACTCCGCAAGAAGCTGCGCGGCGACCGTGCCGAGCCGGAGATCCCGTTCGCCAAGCCGGGCAATCTCACCAGGGTGTACGCGATCGCCTCCGGCAAGGGCGGTGTGGGCAAGTCGAGTGTCACCGTGAACCTGGCGACCGCACTCGCCGACCGCGGTCTGTCCGTCGGCGTCCTGGACGCCGACATCTACGGTCACAGTGTTCCGCGCATGCTCGGCAGCGACGCGAAGCCCACCCAGGTGGAGTCGATGATCATGCCGCCGCAGAGTCACGGCGTGAAGTTCATCTCGATCGGCCAGTTCACCGACGGCAACACGCCGGTCACGTGGCGCGGCCCCATGCTCCACCGGGCGCTGCAGCAGTTCCTCGCCGACGTCTACTGGGGCGATCTGGACGTGCTGCTCCTGGATCTGCCGCCGGGCACGGGCGACGTCGCGATCTCGATCGCCCAGCTCATTCCGGGTGCGGAGATCCTGGTGGTGACCACCCCGCAGCAGGCCGCCGCAGAGGTCGCCGAACGCGCGGGCGCGATCGCCCTGCAGACTCGGCAGAAGATCCTCGGCGTGGTCGAGAACATGTCCTGGATGCAGCTCCCGGACGGCACGCGGATAGAGCCCTTCGGCTCGGGCGGCGGCCAGTTGGTGGCGCAGCGGCTCACCCGTGCCGTGGGATCTCCCGTAGAACTGCTCGGGCAGGTCCCGCTGGAACAGGAACTCCGCGAAGGCGGCGACGTGGGCACTCCTGTGGTGCTCTCGGCACCCGAATCCGCCTCCGGCTCGGCGCTGCGCGCCATCGCCGACAAGCTGGCCGTCCGCCGGCGCGGGCTCGCCGGCATGAGCCTCGGAATCGACACCACCCGGCACTGACCCGCCGGGACCCGACCGGTCCGGCTAGGTCGCGTCCCAGTCGGTCACGTCGTACTTGCGGGCAGGAGGTGCGGGCGGCTGCGGCGATTCGCGCGACACCTGCCGCTCCCCGTCCGGCTTCGCCAGCGGCCGACTCACGTCGAGGGTCTCACGCACCGACTTGCCCAGATCGTCGATCGTCGACGAGTCACCGTCGAAGATGTGCTTGGTGACGATGCTCTTCGGGCTCATCTGGCGGAGTTCGTTGAGCTGAGTGAGCGGCTCACGGAGCTGATCGAAATCGGGCCCGAGTTCGTCACGCAGCTGCGAACTCGCCCCCGTCGCATAGTCGCGCACCTTGCGTACCGCGCCCATCGCCCAGCTGACCGCGCCCGGCAGACGTTCGGGGCCGAGGATGATGAGCGCTGCGGCCAACAGAATGAGGAGTTCACCCCAACCGACACTGCTGAACATGATTCCTCGCCGCTCTCTGGACTGGTCCGACGCTTCCGGCGCTAATCGCTGACCGGGGTGAGCTCGCCGTCGAAGTATCGACCGTCGCGCCAATACGTGAACTTCACCTGCTCACCGATTTTCGACGTCCGCACCGCGACGGTCAACTCGTCCGCGCTCTCGATCGGGCGCCCGTTGAACTTGGTGATCACGTCGCCCTCGCGCAGACCGGCCTGGGCCGCCGGACTGCCCCCGGCGACGTCCTTGATCTGCGCACCGAAGATGCGGTCGTTTCGAACGGTGGCGGCGGTGATGCCGACCGACGGGTGCTTCACCTTTCCGTCCGCGATCAGGGTGTTCGCGATCGGGATGACCTCGTTGATCGGAATCGCGAAGCCGAGACCGATGGACCCGCCGCCGGTCATCGCGCCGGCCGTGTTGACGCCGATCACCTGGCCGTCGTCGTTGAGCAGGGGCCCGCCCGAGTTGCCCGGGTTGATGGCCGCATCGGTCTGGATGGCGTTGATCACAGCGTCGGTATCGGAGTCGGCGTCCGGCCTCAGCGGCACCGGCCGATCGAGTGCGCTGATGATGCCGCTGGTGACCGTCTTGTCCAGCCCGAGCGGCGAACCGAAGGCGATCACCTCCTGACCGATCTGAAGGTCGGCGGAGTCGCCGAGCTTGGAGACCGTCAGATTGGCGACGTCGTCCACTTTGATGACGGCCAGATCGGTCTTCACGTCGCGTCCGACGAGCCGCGCGGGCACGCGCTGACGATCGGAGAAGACGACTTCGAGCTTGGCTTTGGAGTCGTTGGCGGCCTTGGAGATCACGTGGTTGTTCGTGACGATGTACCCGGCCTTGTCGACGATGAATCCCGAACCCGAGCCGCCGTCGACCGCGGTGCGGACCTCGATGGTGACCACCGATCGCTGAACGGCCTTGGCGACCCGCTCCACATCGGTGCCGCCGGTCGCGGAGTCGGGGCTGTCGCCCTCGAGGTGAACGGTGTCGGCGTGCAGCGGCGTGACGACCTCTGCGGTCCATCGTCCGACGAGCCCGCCGAAGAGTCCGACGAGGAGTGCGAGCAGTCCGAGAGTCGCCAGAGCCCACCAGTGCACCCGGCCGCCGAACAGCAGCTCGCGTATCCCCAGTAGCGGCCCCTTCTCCCTCGGCGACGACTCCGGGTCGACGCCGACAGCCGGTGCGGACAGGTGCGCGGCGCTGTCGGGATCACGCCACGGATCCGGTTCCGGCACGTCGTCCGTGGCGGGCTGGGCGTACGGGTCGCGCTGCAGCGTCTGGGTCTCGCCCTCCGGCCGGCCGAAGGCCTCCGCGAGGACCGGATCGGGCGGTGCGATCGTGGGCTGCGGGCGCTCCGCCGGTGATGCCTCGGGAGCGAACGAGCCGTCGACACCCTCCGGCCTGCCGAAGGTGGCGGCGAGGTCGGACGCCGGTTCGTTCGCGGGCAGCACCGGATCGGTCGGCCGGTCGTCGGACGAAGCAGAGCTGTCGGTCACGAGTCAGCGGCCCCAGCGGTTGGTGCGCCGATCCCTGCGGAAGTCGATCTCCTGAGTCGGGATCTGGCTGAGCTGCGCGCGGAGCGAGTCGGGCACGCTGAGGTCGGTCTGGCAGGTCTGCAGCATCGACCGCGCACGCGCCTGTGCGGCGACCTCGCGCGAGCAGTCGGGGCAGAGCGCCAGGTGAGCGTCGGCGCGCGCCGACGCCTGACGGGTGAGTTCGTCGTCGACGTAGGCGACGACCGCCTCGGGATTCAGATGCTCGGTGGACGCGAATCCGGTCGGGCGCCGGTATTCGGGGTTCGGTGCGATCGACGTCGGAAACGGCGACCACCGACTCCCGCGTGAACGTCCTGTCTGGCCCAGACCCACCGGCGTCACCCCTCTCCTCAGATGCACTCGAACTCGATTCAGAGCCACGGTCCAGCGTAGCCGACAGAACCGGAGAGGGTCGCGGAGGTCACTCTGCGGCCGCGACCGAGCGGCTGTCGGTGTGGCCGCGAGCCGCCAGGTACTGGCGGATGCCCTGGCGTCCGCGGTGGATCCGGCTGCGGACGGTGCCCATCTTGACCCCGAGCGTGGCGCCGACCTCCTCGTACGAGAGTCCCTCGATGTCGCAGAGGACCACGGCGGCGCGGAACTCCGGCGCCAGCGAGTCGAGGGCCGCCTGCAGATCGGGATCGAGGTTGGCGTCGGCGAAGGCCTGCTGCGGGTCCGGGGTGTCGGTGGGGATCCGGTCGTAGTCCTGCTCCAGCGCCTCCATGCGGATCTTGGCGCGGCGTCGGACCATGTCGAGGAACAGATTCGTCGTGATGCGGTGCAGCCAGCCCTCGAAGGTGCCGGGCTTGTAGTTGGTCAGCGACCGGAACACCCGGATGAAGGTCTCCTGGGTGAGGTCCTCGGCGTCGTGCTGATTTCCGGAGAGGCGGTACGCCAGCCGGTACACCCGGTCCGCGTGCTCTGACACCAACTCGTCCCACGAGGGCATCAGATCTCGATCGCCGGTCGCGTCGAAGCCCGCGGTTCCGCGGAACGCTCCGGTGGTGGTGTCGGGGTCTGCTTTGCCGATCATCGGGACGGTCATCGTGTAGGTGCCAGTTCCTTTCCTCGCTCCGGGCCTGTCAGGGCTATTCTCCCCGATCAACGCGCCCGGCGCGATCGATATTCCGGACCATTGCGCTCTACCCTGTCGCACCTGAATGTGGTGCCCCTATTACTGTCCTGAGGGTTTGATAAGGAAGACCGGGCCCGCAGACGGCGTGCCCGCAACCGCAGGTCAACGACCGTATGGCACCCTCGATGTCATGAGTGACACAGCGGCCGCGGCCGCAAGCCTGAGCGAGTACGCCGAAGCCGCGATCATCGAGGACGAGGCCCTGATCGAAGCCCGCATGCGCGCCGAGGAGCTCGGCGCCACGGCGATCTCCCCCGCCACCGGAGCGCTGCTGTCGCTGCTGGCCCGGGTCGCCGGGTCGACGCACGTGGTCGAGATCGGCACCGGAGTCGGCGTCAGCGGGCTCTGGCTGCTGGCGGGCATGCCCGAGAATGGCGTCCTGACCACGATCGATCCCGAGCCCGAGCATCACCGGGCCGCCCGCGAGACCTTCGCCGACGCGCACATCGGTCCCGGCCGCACCCGGCTCATCAACGGCGCGCCGACCGACGTGCTCACCCGGCTCGCCGACGAGACATACGATCTCGTCTTCGTCGACGGAGCACCGCTGAGCTATCCCCTGTTCGTCACCGAGGCGATCCGCATTCTCCGGCCGGGCGGACTGGTCGTCGTGAACAACGCCTCGGCCGACGGCACGATCGCCGACCGTGAGGCCGACGATCCGCGGACCCTGGCCGCGCGCGAGGCGGCGTCGATCATCGCCGAGGACGACCGGCTGCTGCCCGCTGTGATTCCGGTGGGAACGGGTCTGCTCGCTGCCGCCAAGGCCTGAGCGGCCGGCCGATCGCGCTCGGGATCACACGTCGGTCGAGAACCGGATTCCGCTCTCGGGGATCTGCACTCCCGGCCATACGCGCGCGCCGCGCAGCAGCTCGCATCGGGCACCGACCTGTGCACCGTCGCCGATGACGGTGTCGCGCACCAGCGCATGCGCGCCGACGGTGGCGCCGAACCCGACGATGCTGCGCTCGACCACCGCTCCTGCCTCCACCGACGCGCCGTCGAAGATCACCGCGCCGTCCAGCCGTGCCCCCGACCCGACCCGCGCGCCGCGGCCGACGACGGTGCCGCCGATCAGCACGGCGTCGGACGCCACGTCGGCGCCGTCGAGCGAGAGCGACTCCCCGCAGGGCTTCGCCAGCGCGGGCGACGGCGCGATGCCGCGGACCAGGTCCGCCGAACCGCGGACGAAGTCCTCGGGAGTCCCCATGTCGCGCCAGTAGGCGTCGTCGACGTGCGCCTGAATGTGCCGTCCCTGCGCGAGCAGCGACGGGAACACCTCGCGCTCCACCGACACCGGCCGACCGGCCGGGATCTCGCCGATCACCTTGCGGTCGAAGACGTAGGTGCCCGCGTTGATCTGATTGGTCGGCGGATCCTGAGTCTTCTCCAGGAACGCCGTGACCCGCCCGTCGGCGTCGGTCGGCACGCAGCCGAAGGCGCGCGGATCACCGACCCGGACCAGGTGCAGGGTCACTTCGGCACCCGAGCGCTCGTGCGTCGACAGCACGTCGCGGATGTCGGTGCCGCCGAGGACGTCGCCGTTGAACACGAGCACCGTGTCGGCGGTCAGCTCGTCGTAGACGTTGCGGATGCCGCCGCCGGTGCCCAGCGGTTCGCTCTCCGTGACGTAGGTCAGATTCAGGCCCAGATCGGAACCGTCGCCGTAGTGGTCGGAGAAGACGTGCGCCTGGTAGGAGGTGCCGAGGACCACGTCGGTGATCCCCGCCTCCCGGATCCGCGACAGCAGGTGAGTCAGAAACGGGGTCCCCGCAGTCGGGAGCATCGGCTTGGGCGCCGACAGGGTCAGCGGCCGCAGCCGCGTGCCCTTTCCTCCGACGAGGATCAGTGCCTGAACTGATGAGGTCACAGAGTTTCCTTCCTTGTCCACACTCGTGTCGCGGCTGTTCACGCGGGCCCTCCCGTACGGCGCTGTTCACGCAGGGCCGCGGCGACAGCGATCTTCGATCGCACCGCCAGCCCGGCCCGCAACGCCAGGCGGATCGGCGCGCGCAACGGGCCGGGATTCCGGTCGGCGGTGAAACGATAGGCGCTCGCATGATGAGCCGGAATCATCTTCTCCGGATGTCTGCTGACCGAATGGCTCTTCGCGTGCATCACCGACACCGACGGCACGAAGACGTTGAGCCACCCCGACCGGCCCAGCCGGTCGCCGAGGTCGACGTCCTCCATGAACATGAAGTAGCGCGAGTCGAAGCCGCCGATGGCGTCGAAGGCCGCGCGCCGCAGGAGCAGACACGAGCCCGAGAGCCAGCCGACCGGCCGTTCGGTGAGGTCGGCGTCGTCGTTGCGGTACGCAGCCGTCCAGGGGTTCGACTTCCAGACCGTGCCGAGCACCGCGTGGCCGGTGCCCGAGATCAGATCGGGGACGCGGCGCGCGGACGGGTACACGGTGCCGTCGGGCTCGGTGATCAGCGGCCCCAGACTCGCGGCCCGCGGCCAGCGGCGCGCCGCCTCGAGCAGTCCGTCGATCGCGCCCTCCGACCATTCGACGTCGGGGTTGGCCACCACCACGAACTCGATGTCCTCGTCTATCTGCGCGACTCCCCGGTTCACGGCGCCGCCGTAGCCGATGTTTCCGCCGGTGTGCACCAGGGTGACGTTGTCGTGGTCGGCCGCCGCCTGTTCCGGTGCGCCGTCGGTGGACCCGTTGTCGGCGATGATCACTTCGGGCGTCTCACGCGATGCGCGCGTCAGCGTGCGAAGGAAGTTGTGGAGGTAGTCGCCCGAGGAATAGGTCACGGTCACGACGGCGAAGCTGGCAGTCACGCGCTCAGACTAACCGAGCGTCCGGGTGCGGACCGCGATCGCATCGTGCAGGGCGAGCGTCCAGTTCCGCAGCGGTGTGAGACCCGCGGCAGCCCAACTCGCGCCGGAGAGCACCGAGTACGCGGGCCGCGGCGCGGGGCGCGGGAACTCCGCGGTGGTGCACGCCTGGACCCGGGCCGGGTCGGCACCGAGCTCGACGAACACGGCGCGGGCCAGATCGCACCAACTGGCCGTTCCGGCGTTGGTGGCGTGCAGAGTCGCGCCGTCGCGCAGATTCGGCCCGTCGCACCGTTCGGCGAGTTCCCACAGGCCGGCCGCGAGATCGCGCGCGTAGGTGGGCGATCCCACCTGATCGTCTACCACCCGCAGAGTATCGCGCTCGGCCTCCAGTCGGGCCATCGTCGCGACGAAGTCGCTGTCCGCGGACCCGCCGGTGAACACCCACGCGGTGCGCACGACGATCGTCCGCGGATCGGCCTCGCGCGCGGCGCGTTCGCCGGCGAGCTTGGTGGCGCCGTACACCGTCGGCGGCTCACCGGAGACGTCACCGGGTTCGAAGGGTCGCGGTGCGTCGCCGGAGCCCGCGTCGTCGCGGGCGAAGACGTAGTCGGTGGACAGATGGATGAGTCGCGCCCCCGACGCGCCGGTGACGGCCGCCAGATGGGCCGGACCGAGTGCGTTCACCGCGTGCGCCGCCTCGCGGTCGGTCTCGGCGGCGTCCACGGCGGTGTACGCCGCGGTGTTGATCACCACATCGCCGCGCGCAAGGCCACCGAACGCGTCGCGAACCGATCGCTCGTCGCGCACATCGACATCGGACGAGGTCAGCATGACCGCTTCCCGGCCGCCGCGCGTCGACGCGAGCGCCGATCCCACCTGGCCGGAGGCGCCGACGATGTACACCCGATTCGAACCCATGAGTGACCATCCTGGTGCATCCGGACCTCCGCCGGGAGCTCACGGTCGCGGGCAGTGCTGCAGATCACCGGGCCCGGCACCGGCTGCGCCTCCCCGGCAACGGCTCTCCCGATCAGTATTCTTGCGGAAGACCAGCAGCCGAGACGACCGGAAGGGACATCGCGACAGGTGGAGTCACGACGCGACGGCTCGGCAGAGCCCGAGGACACCGACGCCGACGCCGTTTCCGGCGGCCGTGCCGGGGAGCCCTCGACGCGGCGGTCCGTGCCGACGCGCACGGGTGCGGGCACCCGGTCCCGCCGGACCTCCGAGGAGATCCACACGCGGCCCCGCCGACGCCCCCGCAGCACCGACCCCCGCAGCAAGACGGACCGGGGCGCGCGCCACGGCGCCCGGACACGCACGCGGCCCTCCGGTCCACCGCCGGGCAGCTTCCGCGCCGCCCTCAAACTCTGGACGACCCGCCCGATCGCCGGGATCGCACCGAAGAACATCGGCCGGGCACTGATCGCCCTCGTCACCGTGATGACACTGGTCGTCACGGGGCTGGGCTGGGCGAAAGTGCGCAGCCTCAACGGGGCCGTCACGCTGCTGGGAGACCTCGGCCTCGGCGGCGGTGACGACGGCGCCATCGACATCCTCCTCGTCGGCACCGACTCCCGAGTGGATGCGAAGGGCAACCCGCTCTCGGAGCAGGAGCTCAAATGGCTGCGGGTGGGCGGCGACGTCAGCACCAGCACCGACACCATCGTCCTGGTGCGCATCCCGACCGACGGGTCCAAGGCCACCGCCATCTCGATCCCCCGCGATGCGTACGTCGACGTCCCCGGGATCGGCATGAGCAAGATCAACGCCGCCTACGGCGCCACCAAGGAGGGCGTCCGCGAGCGCGAGGTGGAGCAGGGCACCAGCGAGGAGCAGGCGGAGAAGGACGGGACCAAGGCCGGGCGCAAGGCCCTGATCGATTCCGTCGCGAATCTGACCGGCATCACCGTCGACCACTACGCGGAGGTGGGACTGCTGGGATTCGCGCTGCTCACCGATGCCGTCGGCGGAGTGGACGTGTGTCTCAAGAATGCGGTCGACGAGCCCTTCTCGGGCGCCAAGTTCCGCGCCGGCCGGCAGACGCTGAACGGTCCGAAGGCGCTCAGCTTCGTCCGGCAGCGCCACGATCTTCCTCGCGGCGACTTGGACCGGATCACGCGACAGCAGGTGTACATGGCTTCGCTGGCGCAGAAGATCCTCTCGACGCAGACACTGACCAACGCGGGCAAGCTCCAGGAGTTGCAGGATGCCGTGTCGCGCTCGGTGATGATCGACGACGGCTGGGACGTCCTCTCGTTCGCAGAGAATCTGAAGGACCTCACCGGCGGCAACGTGAAGTTCACGACGATCCCGATCGAAGACGATCAGGCCTGGAGCGATGACGGGACGCAGAGCGTGCTGAAGGTCGACCCGCAGGCGGTCCACGCCTTCGTCGACCGGCAGCTCGGCCGCACATCGAAGGCCGGATCGGAGAATCCCCGCTCGGACTACACCGTCGACGTGGTGAACGCGGGCACCGTGGACGGTCTGGCGTCCAACCTGATGCGGCTGCTGAGCGGCCTCGGCTACCAGCAGGGCGCCACGTCGAGCAAACCGATGAACGAATTCGATTCGCTGATCTTCGCCGATTCGAAGGACAACGAGGGCGCCAAGCAACTGGTGAAGGACCTCAAGGCGGGCCCCATCGAGATCCGCGAGGACTCGTCGCTCCCCGAGGACAAGCTCCGGCTGGTGCTGACGAACACCTACAACTACGGTCTCGGTGCGGTCTCCGACACCGGCGGCGACAGCGGTTCGGACTCGGGGTCGTCGGCGGCGCCGTCGTCCAAGCGCCCGTCCCCGGTCATCAAGGCCGACGGCGACGGACCGGTCTGCGTCAACTAGCTCCGGCGGTCGCCGGAGCCGGACACGATAAGCGAGGACACTCGATGAGCCACGACACCGTCACGGGCGCGATCTTCGCGGCCGTGCCCGACCATGCGCGGCCGATGCTGACCTACTACAACGAGTCGACCGGCGAGCGCACCGAGCTCTCCGGTGCGACGCTGGGCAACTGGGCCGCCAAGATCGCGAACTACCTGCGGGACGGGCTGGGCCTGGCGCCCGGCGACCGCGTGCGGGTGGATCTGCCGGAACACTGGCAGACCGCGGCCGTTCTGCTCGGTGCGTGGTGGGCGGGCGTCGCCGTCGATCTGAGCGACGACGCGGCCGACGACCGCGCGACCTTCACCTCGCGGGAGCGAGTCGACGAGCACGACACCGACGAGGTGATCGCGGTTCCCCTGGATCCGTTCGCCATGGGTGTGCGCGACCTCCCGGTCGGCGTCGAGGACTTCGGCGAGTCGGTGCGCGCGCACGGTGACCAGTTCGTCCCGGCGGGTTCCGGGCGGGACGCCGTCGACGAGGTGACGGTGGCGCAGGTGCTCTCGGCCGCCGACGGCGGGCTCGATCCGGCCGACCGACTGCTCAGCACCCGCGGATGGCGCACTGTGACCGACGTCGTCGCGAACCTCGCCGCTCCGCTGTTGTCCGGGGCGTCTCTCGTCGTCGTCGCGGGGGGCGTCGAGGACTCCCGTCTGCGGGCGATCGCCGAGACCGAGAAGGCGACCGTCGTCCGGACCTGACCGAGACGAATGCGCGGGCCGACCGCCACCCGCTGACCTCTCGGTCGGGACGGCGGCCGGCCCGCGCATTCGACGGTCCGGCCGGGTTCAGCCGCGCAGCAGCGCGCGGCTCATGACGACGCGCTGGATCTGGTTGGTGCCCTCGTAGATCTGGGTGATCTTGGCATCGCGCATCATGCGCTCGACCGGGAAGTCGGTGGTGTATCCCGCACCGCCGAAGAGCTGAACGGCGTCGGTCGTGACCTCCATCGCGACATCCGACGCCAGGCACTTGGACGCCGAGCTGATGAAGCCGAGGTTGCCCTCGCCGCGCTCGGCACGAGCGGCGGCGGTGTAGACCATCAGGCGCGCGGCCTCCACCTTCATCGCCATGTCGGCGAGCATGAACTCGACGCCCTGGAACTGGCTGATGGTCTTGCCGAACTGCTTGCGGTCCTTGACGTACGCGATGGCCGCGTCGAGGGCGCCCTGCGCCACGCCGACGGCCTGCGCGCCGATGGTGGGACGGGTGTGATCCAGGGTGGCCAGAGCGGTCTTGAAGCCGGTGCCCTCGTCGCCGATGATCCGGTCGGAGGGGATGGTGCAGTTCTCGAAGTACAGCTCCGCGGTGGGGCTGCCCTTGATTCCGAGCTTGTGCTCCAGCGGGCCCACCGTGAAGCCGGGGTCGTCCTTGTGGACCATGAACGCGGAGATGCCGTTGGCGCCCTTCTCCGGGTCGGTGACCGCCATGACGGTGTACCAGGTGGACTTGCCGCCGTTGGTGATCCAGCACTTGGAGCCGTTGAGCACCCAGCTGTCGCCGTCCTTGCGGGCGCGCGTCTTCATCGAGGCGGCGTCCGATCCGGCCTCGCGCTCCGACAGTGCGTACGACGCCATGGCCTCACCCGAGGCGATCGACGGCAGCACCTTGGCCTTGAGCTCGTCCGAGCCCGACAGGATCAGGCCCATGGTGCCGAGCTTGTTGACCGCGGGGATCAGCGACGCCGAGACGTCCACGCGCGCAACCTCTTCGATCACGATGCAGGCCGCGACCGAGTCCGCACCCTGCCCGTCGAACTGCTCGGGAACGTGCACCGCGTTGAAGCCGCTGGCCACGAGTGCGGCGCGCGCCTCCTCCGGGAAGCGAGCCTTCTCGTCGACGTCCTTGGCGTGCGGTGCGATCTCCTTCTCGGCGAGCGCGCGGATGGCCTCGCGCAGCGCCTGGTGCTCCTCCGGGAGCTGGAAGAGGTCGAAATCGGGGTTCCCGAACTTGCCCATCGTTTCTCCTTAAACCGGCGCTACGAGCCCTGTCACTCAGTGCCGTGATCGTCTTCTCGATAAGTGCATCACGGCACTGGGTGCCGCGTCAATCGCCTCCGCACCGCCTCCGCGACCTCATCGGGCGTGGTCCCGGCCGGAAAGCTGACCACCGCGACCTCGGGAGCGGAGGCCGACGACGGATCGGCGTACTCACCGACCACGCCGTAGATCGCGAGCAACTCCCGCCGCAGGGTCTCGGCGGTGGCGTTCTCGTCGCCGCGGACCATCGACCGCAACAGATAGTTGTGGGCGCCGGTCACGGCGGCGGCGAAGGCCACGATCCGCACCCGCGGCACATCCGGCAGAGCGCGGCGGAGGAACTCCTCGAACTTGCGCTGATAGCGGTAGGTGGTGACCAGCTCCCGGTCGCGCAAGGCAGGCACCCGCGCCACCACCTGATAGCGCCGGACCGCGAGATCGCGGAGCGTCGCGAAGTGCGCGAAGACGAGCTCGGCCGCGGCACACACCGCCCACCAGGGATCGGTGCCCGCCTCTTCCTCGCCTCGCAGCAAGTCGGTGACCTGTTCGAGCAGGGACTCATGGTCGGCGAAGATGAGGTCCTCTTTGGACCGGAACTGCCGGAACAGGGTCCGGCGCGACACGCCGGCGGCGGCGGCGACCTCGTCGACCGGTGTGGCTTCGTAGCCGCGTTCGGAGAACAGGCGGATCGATTCCGCCACCACGTGCGCGGCGAACTCCGCGGGATCGGTGTGCACCTGGTCGGTCGTCGCCATGCCGACATTATCGCGCAGATCCCCTCGCCTCATGCCTCGGCCTCGCCGACCGCCCGTCGATACGGCAAGCTGGAGCACATGAAGGTTCCGCATGCCGTGGCGCTCGTCAACAAGTACGTGACCAATCCGATCCAAGGAGTGTGGGCGGGACGGATCGCGCCGTGGGCGATCGTCGAACACGTCGGGCGCAAGTCGAACCGCCGCTACCGCACGCCGGTCCTGGCCTTCGTCGACGCCGGCCGCATCAGCATCGCGCTGAACTACGGCGCCGACTCCGACTGGGTCAAGAACGTGCTCGCCGCCGGCGAGTTCACGCTCGTCCGCAGCGGTAGGGAGCTGAAGGTGGCCGGCGTGCGGGTGATCCCGTCCGACTCCCCCGACGTCGTGAAGTCCGCTCGGATTCCGGCCAAGCTGTCCGAATCGGTGCTCTACGGCCGCCTCGTCGAAGCATGACCGACGCACTCGACGGCTTCGACCGCGCAGAGTTCACCGACGACGGCGTCACCCACCGGTACTACCGCCGCGGATCGGGCCCGGCGGTGATCGTGATCCCCGAGATCCCCGGCATCACACCGAAGGTCGCCGCCTTCGCCCGCCGGGTCAGCGACGCGGGCTGCACGGTGTACGTCCCCTCGCTGTTCGGCGTCGACGGTGCCGATCCGTTCCCCGGCGGTGTGACCGGACCGGCCCGGACCGGTGCGCTGATGGCCCGAGCGCTCGGCCGGGTATGCGTCAGCCGCGAGTTCACCGTCTTCGCCACGGGACGGTCGTCGCCGGTGGTGTCCTGGCTGCGTGCCCTCGCGCGACGGGCCCACGCCGAGTGCGGCGGCCCCGGCGTGGGCGCCGTCGGCATGTGCGTCACCGGCGGCTTCGCACTCGCGATGGCGGTCGACGACACCATGCTGGCGCCCGTGCTGTCGCAGCCCTCGCTGCCGGTGGGCCTCACGCCCGCACGGCGCAGGACCATCGACATCTCGCCCGGCGATCTGGAGACCGTTAAGGTCCGCTGCGCGCGGGGACTGCAGGTGATGGGTGCCCGGTTCGAGGGCGACCGGCTGGTCCCGGGCAGCCGCTTCGATTTTCTGCGAGAACAGCTCGGCGACGCCTTCATCGGCGTCGACCTGCCCGACGACGCCGCTGCCCCGGACGCGTTGATTCCGCCGCACTCGGTGCTCACCGAGCACCTGATCGACCAACCCGGACAGCCGACGCACGACACGCTCGAGGCGGTCATCGCGTTCTTCCGCCGGAAGCTGGAAGTCGAATGACGGGCACCGTCGATCTGACGCCGCTCGACGATCCGTTCACCTGCGCTCTGACCGGGCAGCAGGAGCGGTTCGCCCGGCGGCGCGGCCGCATCAGTGCGTTCGAGCCGGAGGTCTCGGTGTTCTTCGGTCATCCGCGCGAGATGACCGACGCCGACTGGGTCGACATGGCAGCGCTGGCCGGACCCGGGAACACCGTCGGCCTGCGCGACTGCCGGACCCCGGCGCCCCCGGGTTGGCGGCACGTCGAGACCTTCGATCTGGTGCAGTACTCCGGTGAGGACACCGAACGGCGACCCGACCCGGAACTCGTCCGGCTCGGCCCGCCGGACGTGGCCGAGATGACCGAGCTGGTGACACTGACCAAGCCCGGGCCCTTTCTCCCGCGCACCGTCGAGATGGGCGTCTACCTCGGCTACCGGGACGGCGACGGCCGGCTGCTCGCCATGGCGGGTCAGCGGCTGCGGCTTCCCGGCTGGGTGGAGATCAGCGCGGTGTGCACCCATCCGGAGGCACGCGGACGCGGACTGGCACGCAGACTCGTCGCCGCGGTGGCTCAGGTCATCGTCGACGACGGCGACCTGCCCTTTCTGCACACGACGGCGGAGAATCCGGCGCGCAGCCTGTACGAGGCGATGGGATTCGTCCTGCGCAGCGAGGTGAGCCTGGAGATCGTCCGGGTTCCGAAAGGAGAGTGAATGATGTTCGATCTCGGTCTGCTCGGCGTTCCGATCGCGGGCGCTCCGATGGCCGGAGGCACGTCGACGCCGGAACTCACCGCAGCCGTCTCCGGCGCGGGTGGTCTCGGCTTCTACGGTGGCGCCTATCTCACGCCCGAACGACTCCGTGAGGACATCCGCGCGATCGCCGCGCTGACCGATGCGCCGTTCGGCGTCAATCTGTTCGTGCCCGAGGAGATCCCGTTCGACGAAGCGGCCTTCGCCGAGTACCGCGACCGGCTCGCCCCGCTCGCCGAGCGGCTGGGCGCACCGCTGCCCGAGCACGTTCCGTTCACCGACGACCACTTCGACGCCAAGGTCCAGGTGCTGATCGACGAGCGCGTGCCCGTCGCCTCGTTCACCTTCGGCTGTCCCGACGCCGCCACGGTGGCACGACTGCACGCCGCGGAGGTCTTCGTGGTCGGGACCGTCACCTGTGTCGACGAGGCGCTGATCGCGCGAGAGTCCGGAGTGGACGCGCTCTGCGCCCAGGGCGTGTCGGCGGGCGGACACCGCGGCACGTTCGGCATCCTCGACGCCGACCCGGGCATCGACACGCTGCCCCTCCTCACCGGTGTTGCTGACGCGGCGGGCCTGCCGGTGATCGCTGCGGGCGGCGTCGCCTCCCGCGACGACGTGATCGCACTGCTCGAGGCGGGCGCCGCCGCCGTGCAGGTGGGGACGCTTCTGCTCCGCTGCCCCGAGGCCGGCACCAAACAGGCGCACCGGGACGCCCTCGCCGACCCGCGCTTCACCGAGACCGTCACCACCCGGGCGTACTCGGGCCGCTTGGCGCGTGGCCTGGTGAACGAGTTCATCGCCGCCTACAGTGATGCGGCACCGCCGGTGTATCCCCAGGTCAACACTCTCACCGGCGGTATACGCCGGGCCGGTTCCACCGACCCGGACGTCATCAATCTCTGGGCCGGGACCGGCTTCCGGGCTGCTCAGGCGGTCCCGGCGGCCGACGTGGTGGCCGCATTGAGCCCGTAGCGGTCGGTCAGCCGTCGAGCAGGGTCCTGCGCAGCTTCTCGTCCTTCTCGAGGACCATCTCCTCCAGTCCGGCTTGGAACTTCGCCATCGCACTCTGAACGGCCGGATCGGAGGCTCCGAGGATGCGTGCGGCCAGCAGACCCGCGTTCCGGGCGCCGCCGATCGACACCGTCGCGACCGGCACGCCGGCCGGCATCTGCACGATCGACAGCAGTGAGTCCATCCCGTCGAGGTACTTCAGGGGAACGGGCACCCCGATCACCGGTAGCGGTGTGGCCGCCGCGACCATGCCCGGCAGATGAGCGGCGCCACCGGCACCGGCGATGATCACCGAGATACCGCGTCCCGCGGCGTTCTTCGCGTAGTCGAGCATCCGCTGGGGGGTGCGGTGCGCCGAGACCACGCCGACCTCGAACGGTATGCCGAACTCGGCGAGCGCCTCCGCCGCGGCCTGCATCGTCGGCCAGTCGGAGTCACTGCCCATGATGAGGCCGACTCGGGGTGCGGGCACGGTGGCGGGTGCGGTCATCGACGTCTCCAAGGTTCTCGGGGGCTGATTCTCAACAGCGTAGGCGAGGCAACCGTGCGCGGTGACGCCGGCTGTCGTCCCCGACACGGTGTGAAAGCGGCTCGAAGGCGGGCGGCCGGCGTCTTCGCGATCACCGGATCTTGCGGCGGTAGAGGCGAATCGCCGCCGCGTAGGCGATGGCGCCGATCCCGATGCACCACGCGAGCGCGGCCACGAGGTCGGCGGTGGCGACGGGCTGCTCGCCGAGCAGCGCGGAGACGGTGTCGACGATGGAGGTCACCGGCTGGTGCTCGGCGAAGACCCGCACCGGGGTGGGCATGGTGTAGGTCGGGACGAACGCGGAGCTGACGAAGGGCAGGAAGATGAGCGGGTACGAGAACCCGGTCGCACCGTCGACGGTCTTGGCGGCCAGTCCCGCGACGACCGCGATCCACGTCAACGACAGCGTGAAGAGGGCGAGGATGCCGGCGACTGCGAGCCAGGCGAGCGGTCCCGCGGACGATCGGAAACCCATCGCCAGTCCGACCGCGATGATGATGACCACCGTGACCGCGTTCGCCGCCATCGAGGTGAGGACGTGGGCCCAGAGGACGGCGACGCGAGCGATCGGCATCGATCCGAAGCGCTCGAACAGCCCGCTCTGAAGGTCGTCGAACAGGCGCAGTGCCGTGTACGCGACGCCCGAGGCGATGGCCATCAGCAGGATTCCGGGAAGCAGGTAGTCGACGTAACTCGCAGTTCCGGTGCTCGCCTTGATGGCTCCGCCGAAGACGTAGACGAACAGGAGCATCATGGCGATCGGGGTGAGCGCGGTGGTGACGATGGTGTCGACACTGCGCGTGACGTGCTTGAGCGAGCGACCCAGGAGGGCGCCGGTGTCGCTGAGGACGTGTGTGGTCATGACCGGCCTTCGTTCTCGGTGCGGTGTCTGGTGAGCGCGAGGAAGATCTCCTCGAGGGTGGGCTGCTTCTCGACGTATTCGACCTTGGTCGGCGGAAGCAGTCGCTTCAGTTCGGCGAGTGTGCCGTTCGCGATGATCCGGCCGTCGTGCAGCACGGCGGTGCGGTCGGCGTGTTGTTCGGCCTCCTCGAGATACTGGGTGGTCAGGAGGATCGCGGTGCCGCGGCCGGCGAGTTCGCGGACGGTGTCCCACACGTCGATGCGGGCTTCGGGGTCCAGTCCGGTGGTCGGTTCGTCCAGGAAGATGACGGACGGATCACCGATCAGGCTCATGGCGATGTCGAGACGACGCCTCATGCCGCCCGAGTACGTGGCGACGGCGCGTCCGCCGGCGTCGGTGAGCCGGAAGCGCTCGAGCAGGCCGTCCGCGACGGCGCCGGGGCCGTGCACGTGGCGCAGGCGGGCGATGAGCATCAGGTTCTCGCGGCCGGTCAGTACCTCGTCGACGGCGGCGAACTGACCCGTCAGGCTGATCGACCGGCGAACCTCGAGGGGCTCGGTCGCGAGGTCGTGGCCGCCGACGACGGCGGTGCCTGCGTCGGGCCGCGTCAACGTCGAGAGGATGCGGACGAGCGTCGTCTTGCCTGCACCGTTAGCGCCCAGGAGTGCGACGACGCTGCCCGCCTCGACGTCGAGGTCGACCCCGCGCAGCACAGAACGGCCGTCATAGGACTTCTCGATTCCGCGGATCCTGATCGCGGGCGGAGCGATGGTCGTGGTCATGACCGTGTTCCTTCGTCTTCGACTGAGCGAGCGCTGTCTGAAACCGAGTGGGCGCGCCGAATCTCGATGTCGCCGTATGACGTTCGCGCGCGAATGGACACATGCTCACCGGTCGACGGGACGGTGGAACCGTCGAGACGGTTGCGCAGCTGTCCTTGAGTGGACGAGAGGTCGAGCCAGGCGGGAACCCCGTCGGCGACGCCGACGACGATCGTCCCGAAGCTGCTCTCCAGGTCGAGAGCGCCGCCGCGCGCCTCACCGACGGTGACGCTTCCGTACGCGGTGCGCGCGGTGACCGACGACGCCGAACCGTCGATGTGCAGGTCGCCGTACGAGAGATTGGCTTCGACGGCGGCGTGCGCCGTGCCGAGGTGGACGCTGCCGTACGACGACTTCAGTGCGGCGTCGCCGGCGACGGTGCCGATCCGGATCTGCCCGTGCCCCGCGACGACCTCGGCCGACCCGTCTACCGTGCCGACGGTGGCGTTGCCGTACGCGGCGTGCAGCCACAGGTCGCCGGTGGCGTCGAGGTCGACGGCACCGACGGACGCCTTCACCCGGGTCGCGGCCAGCCTGCCGGTGGCGCGGACACCCCCCGTGGAGCATTCGGCGGTGAATCGCGAGCCCTCCGGGAGTTCGACCGTGATGTCCACCGACTCGGAGGGGCCGAGGAAGCGGAACCTGGGACGCGGTCCGAGGACGGTGATTCGGCGGCCGTCGAACTCGACGGTGGTCGCTGCCGCACCGCGCTGATCGGCGGGTTTGTCCGGGTTACTGGGCGATACGGTCACGACGGCGTCGGTGCGGTCGCTCGCGATGACGTCGATGTGGCCGAGCGGCAGGTTCACGGCGAGATCGACGGGTTCTGGGGTGCGGTAGGTGGGCATGGGAGAGCCTTCCGGAGGGTGCAGTCGACCGACCCCGTGGTCGAGACGGGGTGATGGGGATCGTTCGCGAAGGTGTGGAGAGTGATCAGCGCGCCCAGCCGGCGAAGTCGCCGCCGGTGCGCAACGCGCGCTGCACGGATCGTCGCCGGCGCGGATTCAGGGCTGAGGCGACGGCGCGCACCAGCCAGGTGTTGACCGAGACGCCCTCGGCGGCCGCGGCTTCGTCCACCTGCGCCTTGAGGACGTCCGGGAGTCGCAGTGTGGTGCGTGAGCTGGTGGTGTCGTCGAAGTCGACGCCGATCGCGGACTCCGAGTCGGCATCGTCGGTGGTGCGCGGCGTTGCGACGACGAAGTCCACCTCGCGCCCTCGCAGGCGGAGGTCGACCGAACCGGGAACCAGGTCACGAGTGATCTCGCCGGCCGCCGCAGACAGGACATCGAGCAGGGCGAGTCGGATGGTGGCGTCCATACTGTTCGCGAGACGCTCCGCGGCGGCGCGGACGTCGTCGACCCCGTTGTCAGCGGCGTCGGAGAGGTCACGTTCCGCCGCGGCTCCGAACCGGCGCTGAAGGTCGTCGACGTACTGATCGAGGTCCATGACATCAATCATGACACCACGATGGTGTCAATTCAACCCCGTGGCGGTTTCACACCCTCGTTCACGCACCGAGACCGCAGCGTCACGATGGTGTCACCGCGTCCGACTAGCCCGCGTGCGGATCCCAGCCGTCGGTCCACACGGCCGCGCTCATCCAATGGGCGGCGCGCTCGGCCCGTTCGCGGACGTCGTCGACGCCCTCACCCGGACGTCCTACGACATTGACGTGTCCGATCTTGCGATCGGGCCGCTCGCCCTTCCCGTACAGATGGACCTTGGCCTCGGGCATCCGGGCGAACAGATGATGCAGGCGCTCGTCCATCGACATCTGCGGAGCCTCCGGCGCCCCCAGGATGTTGGCCATCACGACTACGTCGGCGCGCGCCGCGGTATCGCCGAGCGGGTAGTCGAGAACCGCGCGCAGATGCTGTTCGAACTGCGAGGTGACGGCGCCGTCCATGGTCCAGTGACCGCTGTTGTGCGGGCGCATCGCGAGCTCGTTGACCACCAGTTCGCCGTCCGTCGTCTCGAACAGCTCCATCGCCATGGCGCCCACCGCGCCCAGTTCCTCGGCCAGCGTGAGCGACATCTGCTGCGCCTGCTGAGCGACATCGGCGTCCAGGCCCGGAGCCGGAGCCAGAACGACGGCGCACTGGCCGTTGCGCTGGACGGTTTCGACGACCGGCCACGCGGCGCCCTGTCCGTACGGCGACCGTGCCACCATCGCCGACAGCTCGCGCACCATCGCCACCTTCTGCTCCGCCATGAGCACGGTGTCGCCCGAGGAGGTGTCGTCGAAGACGCGCAACGCTTCGTCGCGGTTGTCGGTGAGCCACACTCCGCGACCGTCGTAACCGCCTCGGACCGCCTTCAGAACCACCTGCCAGTCGTGGGACTCGCCGAAGGCGATCAGCGCGGAGCGCGCCGCGCCGACCTCGCCCGACAGGTCGACGAAGTCGGGAACCGGGAGGCCCAGTTCCGACAGTTTGGTCCGCATGGCCAGCTTGTCCTGTGCGAAGTGCAGCGCCTTCGACGGCGGGCGCACCGCGACGCCCTCGGCCTCGAGCGCTTCGAGGTGAGCGAGCGGAACTCCCTCGTGATCGAAGGTGAGCGCGACCGCCCCTTCGGCGGCGGCGCGGAGGGCGTCGAGATCATCGTGCGAGCCGAGCACCACGTTCGCGCTCACCTGCGCGGCCGGCTCGTCGGCGCTGCCCGCCAGAACCCGCAGGCACTGACCGAGGGCGATGGCCGACTGATGGGTCATTCGGGCCAACTGACCACCGCCGATCATGGTCACGGTGGGCATGCCGCTGGAACGTCGGTCTGGGCTGGAAGTCACCGTTCAATGTTGTCATGCCCGGCCGCGGACACGCGCACCCCGGCCGGTCGGTGACAATTCGGCGGGCCAGATTACGTACACTCGAACCTTGTGCCGACAATTGACGGGGCAGTGAAGCGACTGCCGGAGCCCGTGCGACGGCTGGTGCTCAAGCACAGCGAACTGATCAAGTTCGCGATCGTCGGCGGCACCACATTCGTGGTCGACATGGCGGTCTACTACGCACTCGCCCTCAGTGTTCTCGAATCGAAGCCGACGGTGGCCAAGGTGATCTCCGGCGTGGTCGCCACGATCCTGAGCTATGTCCTCAACCGCGAGTGGGCGTTCAAGAACCGCGGCGGACGCGAGAAGCACCACGAGGCACTCCTGTTCTTCGCCATCAGCGGCATCGCCGTCCTGATCGCCGCCGCGCCGATCTGGATCGCGAACAACGTCTTCAACATGCGTGAGAACCTGGTCGGCCTCGAACTCGCGATCTTCGACTTCCTGCTCGCCTTCGTGATCGGCAACCTGCTCCAGATGGTCTTCCGGTTCTGGGCGCTGCGGCGGTTCGCCTTCCCCGACGAGCAGCCGCGCGGCGGCGAAGGCGGATCCACCGACGTCAACCCCACGTCCGAGGAACTCAGCGATGAGGAACTCGGACATGCGTGAGCGTCGGCCCGTCGCCGTCTGTCCCGTCGCCGTCTGTCCCGGCACCGCCGTCCGCACCGGCACCGCCGCCGGCGTCTGACTCCTCGCCGTAGGACGCACCGCTCGCCGGATGCAGCGGCGCCACCACCGCGAACACCGCGGGCCGCCGCGACACCAGATCGAGCCGACCGCCGTCGGCCTCCACCAGGGCGCGGGCCAGTGACAGACCCAGCCCGTTCCGTCCCCCGCCCGACACACCCCGGCGGAACATCTCCGGTACCACCTCGTCGGGCACGCCGGCGCCGGCGTCCGACACCGTGACGCGGACCATCTCGCGCGATGTCAGCACCCCGACCCGGACGACGCACTCCCCGCCCCCGTGGACCAGTGCGTTGTCGACGAGCACGCTCAGCGCCTCGCGGAGGCGGCCCGGACGACCGTAGGTGTGCGGGACCGGTTCGTCGACCACCATCCGCACCGACCGCCCGGCCGCTCGATACGCGGGCTCGAAATCGCGCACCAGGGTTTGAACGACCGACGTGACGTCGATCGCGACCCGCGCCTTGGGATCCGCACGCGAGGCCGCGATCATCTCGTCCAGTTCGTCGGCGAGCCGTTCCACCTGCGCCAGTCCCGCCTCGGCCTCGGCGACCACTGCCGGATCGCGGTGCAGGGTCAACTCGTCGAGCCGCAGCCCGATCGCGGTGAGCCGGCTGCGCAGCTGGTGGGAGACGTCCCCGATGATCTCGCCCTCGCGCTCGAGCCGCAGGACGATCTCGTCATTGGCGTCAGCCAGCGCCGCCGAGACCCGATCGAGCTCATCGATGCCGTATGCAGGCCAGTCGGAGGAGAAGTCGCCCCGCCCCATGGCGGCGGCGCGGCGAGCGACGTCCGACAGCGGCTCCGACAGCCGCCGCGCCGTGAGGACGGCCACCACCGCACCGCCGACGACGGCGACCAGGATCGCCAGCAGCAGGGTCAGCACCGCCAGCAACTGGGTCGGACGGACGTCCTCCTGCGGTATCGCGAGCGTCAGGTCCACGTCGCGGCCGAGATTGACCGACTCCGAAACCGCCGCGCCGTCGAAGACATGGCCGATCTGGCGGATCCCGCGCTGGTAGCCGCCGGGCGCGTCCCGATCGCGAACGCGATAGGTGAGCGTGAGGCGACCGTTCGGCGGCACCAGCAGACGGAACTGTTCGAGATCCAGATCGTGCGGGGATACGGCGCGGCCGGCGGCCTCCTCCGCGAGCACGTGCTCGCTCATGCGTTTGAGCCGCTCGGAGAGGTCCTGGTGAGCGGAGGTGGAGAACCAGTCCCAGGTGATGATGGTCATCGGCACGCCGAACATCACGCCCATCGCCACGAGGGACGCGATCATCATCTTCAGGATTCGACGACGCACACGGCTCCTACGGGTCGAACCGGAAGCCGACACCGCGCACGGTCACGATGTGTCTGCGATTCTTGGGACGGTCGTCGCCGATCTTCCGCCGGATCCAGGAGATGTGCATGTCGAGCGTCTTCGACGACCGCAGATCCGTCGACCCCCACACCGCGTCCATGATCTCGTCGCGCGACACCACTTCGCCCGACCGCTCCATCAGGAAGCGGAGCAGATCGAACTCCCGGTTCGCCAGCGTCAGATCCTCGCCGTCCACCACCACGCGCCGAGCGCGCGGGTCGAGCTGGATGTCGCCGCTGTCGAGGATCTCCTCCCCCTCCACGGCCGTGACGCTGCGCCGCATCAGCGCGCGCACGCGCGCGAGCAACTCGGCCAGGCGGAAGGGCTTGCCGACGTAGTCGTCGGCGCCCGCATCGAGGCCGACGACGAAGTCCACCTCGTCCGTGCGAGCGGTCAGCATCAGCACGGGCAGTTGCGGCAGTTCGGAGCGGATCCGGCGGCACACCTCCAGACCGTCCATCCCGGGCAGGCCGAGATCGAGGATGAGCAGTCCGTAGTCGCCGCTGCGCACCTTCTCCAGCGCCTCGGGACCGGTGGCCGCGATCTCGCAGTCGTTGCCCTCCCGGCTCAGCGCTCGGGCCAGCGGCTCGGCGATGGCCGCGTCGTCCTCGGCCAGGAGCACCGCTCGCGACCTCATCATCGGCGCCACTCGTCGACGCGGCCCGTCAGCGCGTCGTCGTCCTCGTCGAGCAGCTCCTGGTAGAGCTGAGCGTGCACCGCCTCCACCTGCGGGATGTCATGGAAGGCGAGCGGCTCGTCGGATGCCGATTCGATCACCAGAGTGCCGGTGCGGAGGATCCGGTCGATCACCCCGTGCCGGAACTCGACGGTGTTGATTCTGCGGATCGGAATGTCGATTCCGGACCTGGTCAGGACGCCGCTGCGGTAGATGACCCGACGGTCGGTGACGACGAAATGAGTGGTCTTCCACGAGATCAGCGGCCGGATGAGGAACCACGCCACGGCCGCCGCCCAGATCGCGACGACGACGGCGGTGACCCACAACGCGGCCCGGTCGGCCATTGCGGACGTCTGGGCGTAACCGACCGCGACTCCCGCGGCAGCGGTCACCGCCCAGAAGATCAGCACCGGCACCAGCAGGCTCTTCCAGTGCGGATGCCGGTGTATGACCACCACCTCGCCGGGCGCAAGGTTCTCGCGCGGGTAACCCATGGCGTTTCACCTTAGTGCCGGATTCTTAGGAGGGCCTGATATCGGCGCTACACTGGGGCGGATCTGGCCTCACGACCGCAGCGATACCGAGCAGCAACAACAGGCAAGGACCATGACGTACAACGATCCGCGCGACCCGAACCACCGTCCGCCTCAGCCGCCGGCGACGCGTGCCTACAGCCGGCCGAACGATTACGGGCAGTACACCGAGGCCGGCGACTACGGCCAGACCGGGTACGACGCCCAGTACAGTCAGCCGCCCGCCACACCCCGCCGCCGCGGCCCGGACATCGACCCGCTGATGTTCTGCGGAGGCGTTCTGATGACCGGAGTGGTCACGGGGCTGGCCGCTTGGCTCGCCGCCTGGGTGATCCGCGCCGTCACCCAGAAGATCAACGAGTCGGGCCGGTTCGGCATCTGGAATCCGCTCGCACAGGACGAGGTGTGGTTCGCCGTCACCGGGTTCGTCGCCGCGATCGTCGCCGGCGCCCTGTGGTACCTGCTGCAGGTGGGTACGCCTGCGCCCAATCAGTTCTACCGATGGATCGTCGGGCTGCTGATCGCCGCCGCGGTGATCCTTCCGCTGCTGCTGTCGGAGCAGATCTCGTCCGGCATCGGCACCGCGGTGCTGCACCTGATCATCGGCTTGCCGGTGCTGACGCTGATCCCGACGATGGGCCGCGCCAGCAGCGACCGCAAACGCAGCTAGAGGTGTCCGGCGCTAGTCGACGGGCCGCAGATGCGTGACGTCGCCCGCCGACGCCGTGACCGGACCGTCCGGACCGTCGACGATCACCCGCCCCTCGTCGTCGATGTCGGTGGCGATACCGACCACCTCGACGTCGCCGGGCAGGATCAGCCGGACCCGTGACCCCAGGGTGGCGCTGACGCTGCGATAGTTCCCGGCGAGGACGTCGATGCGGTCGGGCCAGTCCGCGAGCCGCTCGGACAACGCCCGCAGATACGCGGCCGCGACTCGGGTCTGGTCCACCGGCGCGTCGGCGAGGCCGCTGATCGAGGCCGCCGTGTCGGGCGCCGACCCGGCGGGCAGATCCAGGTTCAGTCCGGTGCCGATCACCGCCACGCCCCCGCCGTCGCCGGTGAGCCGGAACTCCGAGAGGATGCCCGACAGCTTGCCGCCACCGGGTGCGAGGACATCGTTGGGCCACTTGAGCTCGAGACCGGTTCCGGTGAGTGCGGAGACGGCGTCGTGGACGGCGAGGCCGGTGAGCAACGACAACCAGCCGAGGCTGCGAATCGCATCGGCGTCGACCGCGATGGCAGCCGAGACGGCGAGCTGTCCGGGCGGTGTCTCCCATACCCGCGCATGCCTGCCGCGGCCCGAGGTCTGCCGCGCGGCGATCAAAACAATGCCGTCGACGTCTTCCCCGGCATCGATTCGCGCAATCAGATCGGCATTGGTCGAGCCGGTCTCGGCGATCACCTCCACGGCGCGCCACCGCGTGTCCGACAGCTGTTCGGCGAGGATTTCCTGATCGGGCACGTCGTTGCTCATGTACGAGCACTTTACGGGCCCGCGAGTGAATACACTCACAGCACCGCTTCCGCAGTGATCTCGAATGTGAGGATATTCTCACATTATCGGCGCGGTTGACCTCGCATAGGTGTCGGTCGTTAGCATCGGATCCCATGACGACTGCTTCACGCGACGACGGCGCTGCGCCGGACATCCACACCACGGCGGGCAAGCTCGCCGATCTGCGCAACCGCCTCGCCGAGGCCGAGTTCCCGGTCGGCGAAGCCGCTGCGGAGAAGGTTCACGCCAAGGGCAAACTCACCGCACGCGAGCGCATCACCCACCTCCTCGACGAGGGTTCGTTCGTCGAACTCGACGCGCTGGCGCGTCACCGGTCCACCAACTTCGGGCTCGCCGAGCGGCGCCCGATGGGCGACGGTGTCGTCACCGGCTACGGCACCGTCGACGGCCGCGAGGTGTGCGTCTTCAGCCAGGACGCCGCGGTCTTCGGCGGCAGCCTGGGCGAGGTGTACGGCGAGAAGATCGTCAAGGTCATGGACCTGGCGATCAAGACCGGCCGCCCCCTGATCGGCATCAACGAGGGTGCGGGCGCCCGCATCCAGGAGGGCGTGGTCTCCCTCGCCCTGTACGGCGAGATCTTCGGCCGCAACGTCCGCGCCTCCGGCGTCATCCCCCAGATCTCGCTGATCATGGGCCCGAACGCCGGTGGCCACGTGTACTCCCCCGCTCTCACCGACTTCGTGGTCATGGTCGACCAGACCAGCCAGATGTTCGTGACCGGTCCCGACGTCATCAAGACCGTCACCGGTGAGGACGTCACTCAGGAGGACCTGGGCGGCGCGCACACGCACATGACCAAGTCGGGCGTCGCCCATTACGTCGGCCAGGACGAGGAAGACGCCCTCGACTACGTCAAGGAACTGCTGGGTTACCTGCCGAGCAACTGCCGCGCCGAGGCCCCGCGCCTGCCCGCACCGGAGCGCGTCGGCGCCATCGAGGACAATCTCACCGAGGACGATCTCGCGCTCGACACGATCATCCCCGACTCGCCCAACCAGCCGTACGACATGCACAACGTCATCCGGAACATCCTCGACGACGAGGAGTTCCTGGAGGTGCAGGCCGAGCGTGCGATGAACGTCATCGTCGGCTTCGGACGGGTGGACGGCCGCAGCGTCGGCATCGTCGCGAACCAGCCGACCCAGTTCGCCGGCTGTCTCGACATCGACGCCTCGGAGAAGGCGGCGCGCTTCGTGCGCACCTGCGACGCCTTCAACGTTCCGATCGTCACCCTGGTCGACGTCCCCGGCTTCCTGCCCGGCACCGAGCAGGAGTACAATGGCATCATCCGCCGCGGCGCCAAGTTGCTCTACGCCTACGGCGAGGCGACGGTCGGCAAGATCACCGTCATCACCCGCAAGGCCTACGGCGGCGCGTACGACGTCATGGGCTCCAAGCACATGGGCGCCGACGTGAACCTGGCCTGGCCGACCGCTCAGATCGCGGTCATGGGCGCCTCGGGCGCGGTCGGCTTCGTCTACCGCAACCGCCTCAAGGAGGCGCAGGCGAACGGCGAGGACGTCGACGCACTGCGCCTGGAACTGCAGCAGGAGTACGAGGACACCCTGGTGAACCCGTACGTCGCGGCTGAGCGCGGCTATGTCGACGCGGTGATCCCGCCGAGCCACACCCGGGGCCAGATCGCGAATGCCCTGAAGCTGCTGGAGCGCAAGATGGTGCAGCTGCCGCCGAAGAAGCACGGCAACATCCCGCTGTAGTCCGCTCCCCGATCCAGAAAGGCGACGACATGAGTGACGACGTCACCTCGGCGGGCAGCCAAGAGCAGCCCGCCCGCCCGTTCCTGACCATCGTCGACGGCAAGCCCACCGACGCGGAACTGGCCGCCCTGGTCGGTGTCTTCGCCGCGGCGAGCGGCGGCACCGCCGACACCGGACCGCAGATCCGGAACGACTGGGGCCGCCCCGTCGACATGTTCCGGGTGAACTGGGGCCAGCCCGGCAGCTTCACCAACCGCGGCGGCTGGTGAGCCCCGCACACCGTTCCACCGCGACGACCGTCGTCCTCGGTTCGGCCTCGCCCGCACGCCTGCGCGTGCTGCGAGACGCCGGACTGCGGCCGGCGGTCGTCGTGTCAGACGTGGACGAGGACGCCCTGCTCGACGAGCTGGCGGGCGCCCCGCCCGCGCAGATCGTCACCCGGCTGGCCGAGGCGAAGGCCGACGCGGTGGTCGCCGCCGTCCTCGGTGACGGCGCACCGCAGGCGGCGGGTGCGGCGACCGACGGCGTGGTCGTGACCTGCGATTCGATGCTGCTCACCGGCGGGTCGCTCGCGGGCAAACCGCACACCGCGGCGGCCGCCGCCGAGCGGTGGAGACGGATGCGCGGGACCACCGGTCATCTCATCACCGGACACTGCGTGCGGCGCCTGCGTGACGGCGAGGCCGTCGCGTCCGCCAGTCACAGTCAGTCGACGGCGATCTTCTTCTCCGACGTCTCCGACGAGCTCATCGAACGCTACGCGGCGACCGGCGAGCCGCTCGAGGTCGCGGGCGCGTTCACCCTCGACGGGATCGGCGGCTGGCTGATCGACGGCATCGACGGCGACCCGTCGTCGGTGATCGGCATCAGCCTGCCGCTGGTCCGGCGCCTGCTGACGCAGGTCGGCGTCGACGTCGCCGACCTGTGGTCCGCCGAGCGCTGAGACCTCACTGCCGGAGTACGGCGGGCCAGTACGCCTTGAGGCAGTCGCCGGGCTGTCCCTGCCGTCTGAGGTTGTCGGTGAATCCGCGCCAGAGGGCCCGTGCCCGCGCGACGGAGGTTCCGTGGCCCTGCCCGGGCGCGGCGTCGCCGACACTGACGATCAGCGCTGCGGCCTGCAGCATCGACGTGAACGACAGGTCTTTGCGCTCGAAGACGGTGGCCGCCCAGTTGCCCGCGAAACAGTCGGCGATCAACTCGCGGTCGTCTCCGGGCGGCCCGGCCGCGTCGCCCATGCCGTACGCCTTCGCGAGGCGGTACACGACGTTGTGGCCGTATTCGTGGGCCATGATGGTGGCCGCGGTGAAGTCACCGAGCATGATGCCGGACGAGCCCATGAGCTTGCCGTTCCAGATGTCGGCGAAGGTCTGCACGGGCAGGATCACCGACCCCTGCCTGTCGGTGCCGCCGCCGTCCGGCCGGCGGTCGAGCGGGCAGAAGAAGGCGTTCGGGAAATCGCTCGGGATTCCGTCGGGCAGTTCACCCGAGTCCAGGCACGCGCTGTGGAAGGCATCGCCCGGGGCGATCAGCACCCGGCCCGCCGTCGACCCCTCGATCGCCAACTGGGCGAACCAGTCCTGCCACACCGAGTCCAAGTCGTCGAGCACCGCCGACATGTACGCCGGGACCGCGGTCGACTGATTCGACTCGTCGACCCCGGAGGCCGCCAGCCGCTCAGCCGAGACGGCGGCCAGTTCCGGACACCGAGCGGCCGAACAGTGCGCGGGTGGCGTGGGCGCCGCGCGATGCGCCGTTCCGTCCACCCCGCATGCGCTCATCGTCAGCGCGGCCACGACCGCCAGGGCCGTACCCACCACTGTCCGGAGCCCGCGCCCCGATCCCCTTCTCGGCATGACGGGAACGCTAACACCGTCGCCCCCGGCGACGTGCCCGACGTCATTCGGACGATTGCGCAGGCCGGACCGCGGATCGGGACGAACTTGAGACCGGTCCGGCGAAACGCCTCGGCGCGGTCGTCCGTATGCTTGTATCCGCGGCCGGTTCCGGTCGCCTCCGACATCAGCAGAGGCGGGAGACCCTCAGTGACTGTGGAATTCGATCCGAATCCGGCTTTCTCCGCATACGCACATCCGGAGCGCTTGGTGACGACCGAGTGGTTGTCCGCGCACCTCGGCGCGCCCGGATTGAAGATCATCGAGTCGGACGAGGACGTGCTCCTCTACGACATCGGCCACATTCCCACCGCCCAGAAGGTGGACTGGCACCTTCACCTCAACGATCCGGTCACCCGCGACTACATCAACGGCGAGCAGTTCGCGAAGCTGATGAGCGAGAAGGGGATCTCCCGCGACGACACGGTCGTGATCTACGGAGACAAGAGCAACTGGTGGGCCGCGTACGCCCTCTGGGTCTTCACGCTCTTCGGCCATGAGGACGTCCGGCTCCTCGACGGCGGCCGCGACGCGTGGATGGACGAACAGCGCGAGACCTCCTTCGACGTCCCGGTCTACCGCCCGACCGACTATCCGGTCGTGGAGCGCGACGACTCCAAGATCCGCGCCTTCGCCGAGGACGTGCTGTCCGAGATCGGTTCGACTCCGCTGATCGACGTGCGCTCGCCGCAGGAGTACACGGGCGAACGCACGCACATGCCCGATTACCCGCAGGAGGGTGCGCTGCGCGGCGGTCACATCCCCACCGCCGTCTCGATCCCGTGGGCCAAGGCCGCCGCCCCCGACAGCCGGTTCCGCAGCCGGGCCGAATTGGAAGACGTGTACGCCGGTCTCGACCCGGCCACCCCGACCATCGCGTACTGCCGGATCGGCGAGCGGTCGAGCCACACCTGGTTCGTGCTGACCCATCTTCTCGGCTTCGAGAACGTCCGCAACTACGACGGCTCCTGGACCGAATGGGGCAACCGCGTCCGGGTTCCGATCGCCGTCGGCGACGAGCCGGGCACGGGCGTCGCCGACTGACGCCGGAAAACAGTTCCATGACGCTGCCCGCCCCTCTCGCCGAGATCGTCTCGGATTTCGCCGATCTGGCGGATTCGGACAAGGTCACTCTGCTGCTCGAGTTCTCCCGCGAGCTCCCCGAGCTGCCCGAGTCGCTGAAGCCCGAGTCGATGGAGCCGGTTCCCGAGTGCCAGTCGCCGATCTTCCTGTCCGTGGACGCCTCGGACGCCGAGGCCGTGCGCCTGTACTTCAGCGCTCCGCCCGAGGCACCCACCACCCGGGGTTTCGCCTCCATCCTGCACGAGGGGCTCGACGGCGCCAGTGCTTCGGAGATCACCGCGGTGCCCGACGACTTCTTCCACGAGCTGGGTCTGTCGTCGGTGATCAGTCCGCTGCGTCTCAACGGGATGGCGGGCATGCTGACGCGGATCAAGCGTCAGGTGCGCGAGCAGACCTCCCGCTGAACGCCGTCGCAGCGCAATGGACTTTCTGCAGATCCTCGACGCCCCGATTCAGCCCGGCGGCCTGGTCGAGTGGATTCCGGCTGTGCCGGGCGGTCTGGGCAGCTGGAGCCGAGACGTACGCGAGACCTCGCACAACCACGAGGAGCATCTGCGGTCGGCGTTCGAGTACCGGGCGCTGACGCATCGCGAGGGCGGCCGCGAATCGTGGCTCGGGCTCGCGATCGAGTTCGACGAACCGATGTCGGTGCCCTCGGTCCGCTCCGCCCTGGTGGCGTACATCAATCGCCACGAGGTGCTGCGGACGCACGTGGTGCTCAAGGCCGACCGCGACGCCCGCTACCGCACGGAGCGCTACACCACCGAGCCCGACACCGTCCGGGTCAAGATGGCACGCATCGGCTGGTACACCGAGACGCCGTTGCTCCTCGAGCAGATCGCGGGATCGTTCGACCGCGCGACCGCCCCTCTGCACTGGCCGGCGTACCGGTTCGCGACCGTGGCGCGACCGGACAGCTTCACCCTGTTCTTCGCCGCCGACCACTCGCTGGTGGACGGCTACTCCCTGGTCAATGCGCATCACGAGTTGTCGGAGCTGTACAGGGCGGCCCGCGAGGGTCGTCCACCGGCTCTCGAGCCCACGGGCAGCTACCTCGACTTCAGCGACGCCCAGCGCCGCGCCGCCGACGTCGCCGACCCCGAACACCGCGCGGTGCGCACATGGGCCGAGTTCGTCGCCCGGTTCGGCGGCCGACTGCCACCGAACCCCCTGCTGACGCCCGGTCGGGCGGGGCCCGCCGAGGAGGGCACCGGGCCGGTCCAGCTCGCGCGCACCCGGTTGCTCCTCGACGACGCCGGCGCGACGCGCTTCGAGGCCTTCTGCGCCGCCTCGGGCGCGTCCCCGGTGGGCGGGATCCTGGGAGCGATGGCGGTGGCCTTCCGCGAGACCAGCGGCGCCGACGACTTCGCCGTGATCATGCCCCGGCATACGCGGACCGACCGCTCGTGGCTGCACTCGCTGGGCTGGTTCGTCGGTCTGGCGCCCCTGGTGATCGACGTCTCCGACGATCCCACGCCCGCCGAGGCGTCGCGGCGGAGCACCGCGGAACTGAGCGCTTCGCGGCACGGAAGCGAGCTTCCGTTCCTTCGTGTGGCGGATCTCATCGGCGTCACCGGCTCGCCGCATACGGTGGTCTCGTACATGGACACGCGCGGGGCACCGCGTGCCCAGGCCGCCGACGACGGTGCCGCACGGGTCCTGCGCAGCCATTCTTATGCCGACGACGAGGTTTACGTGTGGGTCAACCGGACGCCCGGCGGCCTGCGGATGCACGCTCGCTATCCCGCCGAAACCGCAGGTGATGTTCCCGTCTTCCTCGACCGTTTCGCGGACCTACTCGCGCGTACAGCCGAAGCCGGGTAGACAATTTTCTTGACCTGCGTGAGATGCGTCGTACCGAGCAATTGATCGGTGCGTTAATCTGAGTCGCGGAAATCACGTTGCCCGTCTGATGCGAGCCACGTGTAGGACGCCACGAGCGGGAGAATCCCGCGCGAGACGCAGCCCGTCGACCCCGGATGGTGAGAGCCGTCCCCGACAACGGCACCGCCTGACCGGTGGTGCCACAGGAGTGCCAGTGACCAGTTCCGCTGAGATCAGTCAGACGACCATCAAGAAGGTCCTCATCGCCAACCGCGGTGAGATCGCCGTTCGCGTGATTCGCGCCGCGAAGGACGCAGGCATCGCCAGTGTCGCCGTGTACGCCGAACCGGACGCCGACGCACTGTTCGTGCAGCTGGCGGACGAGGCGTTCGCACTCGGCGGCCAGACGTCGGCCGAGTCGTACCTGGTGTTCGACAAGGTCCTCGACGCCGCCGCCAAGTCCGGCGCTGACGCAGTCCACCCCGGATACGGCTTCCTCTCGGAGAACGCGGACTTCGCACAGGCCGTGATCGACGCCGGTCTCACCTGGATCGGCCCGCCCCCGTCGGCCATCCGTGACCTCGGCGACAAGGTGACCGCACGCCACATCGCCGAGCGCGCGAAGGCGCCGATGGCCGCCGGCACCAAGGATCCCGTCGCCGACGCCGACGAGGTGGTCGAGTTCGCCAAGCAGTACGGCGTCCCGGTCGCGATCAAGGCCGCCTTCGGCGGCGGCGGCCGCGGCATGAAGGTCGCGCACACCGTCGAGGAGATCCCCGAGCTGTTCGAGTCGGCCACCCGCGAGGCCGTCGCGGCATTCGGTCGCGGCGAGTGCTTCGTGGAGCAGTACCTCGACAAGGCGCGACACGTCGAGGCCCAGGTCATCGCCGACCAGCACGGCAACGTCGTCGTCGCCGGAACCCGCGACTGCTCGCTGCAGCGCCGGTTCCAGAAGCTGGTGGAGGAGGCCCCCGCTCCCTTCCTGACCGACGAGCAGCGGGCGCGCATCCACTCCTCCGCGAAGGCCATCTGCCGCGAGGCCGGCTACTACGGCGCGGGCACCGTGGAGTACCTGGTCCAGGGTGACACCGTCTCGTTCCTCGAGGTCAACACCCGACTCCAGGTGGAGCACCCGGTCACCGAGGAGACCTCGGGCATCGATCTGGTGCGCCAGCAGTTCCGCATCGCCGAGGGCAAGGCCCTGGAGATCACCGAGGACCCGACCCCGCGTGGTCACTCCTTCGAGTTCCGGATCAACGGTGAGGACGCCGGGCGAGGCTTCCTGCCCGCGCCCGGCCCGATCACCGTCTACCGCGAGCCCTCCGGCCCCGGCGTCCGCGTCGACTCGGGCGTCCGCCAGGGCGACGTCATCGGCGGTCAGTTCGACTCGATGCTGGCCAAGCTGATCGTCACCGGCGAGAACCGGACCCAGGCACTCGAGCGCGCCCGCCGCGCACTGGCCGAGTTCGAGGTCGACGGCCTCGCCACCGTGATCCCGTTCCACCGCCACATCGTGTCGAACCCCGCCTTCATCGGCAGCACCGACGAGAACGGCGTCGAGGGCTTCGAGGTCTACACCAAGTGGATCGAGACCGATTGGGACAACCCGATCAAGCCCTTCACCGGCGGTGAGCCGCTCGACGACGAGGACGACACCCAGCGCCAGAAGGTCATCGTCGAGGTCGACGGCCGCCGCGTCGAGGTCTCGCTGCCCGGCGATCTCAACCTGGGCGGCGGTGGCGGCACCAACGGCGCCATCCGCCGCAAGCCGAAGTCGCGCACGCGCAAGAAGGGCGGCGGCGCCGCTGCCTCCGGCGACGCCGTGACCGCGCCGATGCAGGGCACCGTCGTCAAGGTGGCCGTCGGTGAGGGCGACGAGGTCGCCGAGGGCGACCTGGTCGTGGTCCTGGAGGCCATGAAGATGGAGAACCCGGTCACTGCGCACAAGGCCGGCACCATCACCAGCCTGTCCGCCGAGGCCGGTGCCGCGGTCACCCAGGGCACGGTGCTGCTCGAGATCAAGTAGAACCGGATACACCTCCGGCTGTGCCGTTCCGCCTGACCGATGTGGAGTCAGGAGGAACGGCACAGCCCGTTTCGGAGCCGTGCACGCGCCCGGATCCGGCCGATTCGTGAGCGAACGAGAAGGACCCGTCATGGAAGCTGTCGAGATCAACGCCGGTGCGTGGTATCTGCGCGCCCTGCGGCACGACGAGCGGTTGTCCGATGTGCCCGCGCTCGAGCTCCTCGGCGTCGGCGATCCAGTCGAGTACATCCGAGCCGCCGACGCCGCGTGGGCCGACGAGTCGCGTCTCACGTGGGCGGTGTGCGTTCCCACCACCGGAGAACTCGCGGCGCTGATCGGCGTCGACGCCGCGGGGTCGGTGGCCGGCCTCGCCCGCGACGGCTACGACGCCGCGCTCGCGGCCGCGGTCGATCCCGCCACCCGTTGCGCGAGCGCACTGCTCGACGTCGAAGCGGCGGCTCTGCGCTCCGGACTGCCGGGCCGCTGACCCGGACGCCGCGCATCCAGGTCGCCGCGCATTCAGGCAGGCGCTCAGAGGGGCGAGTCGGCGGGGTTCCCGAGATCGGTGCAGTCGACCAGCACCATGTCGTCGCGGTGCGCGACGAGATACCGCACGGCAGGCAGTCCCGCCCCCAGCTCCGCGATGGCCTCGCGAACGCGTTCGGCTCCCAGGTAGAAGGGTTGGGCGGGACGGCCGCCGAACGCCGCGCGGCACAGACTCGTCGGGCAGTCGGCGGCGGCCTCGATGACGCGTGCGACTGCGATCGAACCGGCATCCGGGCTGTCGAGGGTCTGGATCACCGCCCCCGCCAGACTCGGATGCTGATCGACGAACTTCAGCGCCGCACTCGAGCAGGCGTCGAGACTGTCGTACCACTCGGGGAGATAGAGCGTCGTCGACGAGGTGTCGGGCGCCGGAACCACGCGGGCGCCGAGCGCCACATAGATGTCCTTGCAGCCGCCGGCGCCCAGACTTGACACGCAGGCCATCAGTCGCTGTTCTGTCGGAACATCGCCGTCACCTGCGGGATTCCGCTCGTCTCCACGGGCTACGAGGATGATCCCAGCGACCGGATGAGCCGGTCCGCCGGAGTTAAAATCACCGCCGGATCCCATGCTGCCCAATGGTACCCGGTCCTTTACCATCGATAACTGCAACTGGTTCGCCCGGCCGGGATCACTATGGAGCCCCTGCTTCCCGCCGGGCGTCGACGCGAGTTCGCTGCCGACGGCAGCGACCGCCCGCGAAGAGGGAATCCGGTGAGACTCCGGAGCTGACCCGCAGCGGTATGTCGGAACGACCGCCGTCACACGCACTGGGACCGCCCCGCCCGAGCCACGGCTCACCGGCGGCGGCGCCTGGGAAGCGACGGCCAGTAGAAGCGGGCTCCATTCCTGGCCCGCGCGCCGACGAGCCCGAAGACCTGCCGGATGTATCGAGCGCATCCGCGCCCGATGGCTGTCCGCCTCGAGGAAACGGGCGACTGACGAACTGCGGTTCGCAGCGCCCGGTATGGCGACGGCTCGAACTACTCATGCAGGAGAAGAACACGTCATGTCCGATGACACGACTATCACCACCGACACCAGAACCACCGACTCGGCGGGCTTCACGGCCACCGTCCCCGGCGTCGCCCGGATCGGCGCCAACCGGGAGCTCAAGCGCGCGGTCGAAGCCTATTGGGCGGGCCGGATCGACGCCGCCGCGCTCACCCGGGTCGCAACGGGCATCCGCCGCGACAGCTGGAGCAGACTGATCGACGCCGGTTTCGACTCGGTGCCCGTCAACACGTTCTCGTACTACGACCAGGTGCTCGACACCGCTGTGATGCTCGGCGCGCTGCCACCGCGAGTGGCGGCGATCGACGATCCGCTGGACCGCTACTTCGCCGCCGCCCGCGGCACCGCCGGCGGCCCGGGCCCCGACATCGCACCGCTGGAGATGACCAAGTGGTTCGACACCAACTACCACTACCTGGTTCCGGAGATCGGTCCGGACACCGAGTTCATCCTCGACCCGGGCGCAGTCCTCGATGAGATCGCTCAGGCGCAGGCTCAGGGCGTGCCCGCCCGTCCCGTGGTGATCGGACCGATCACCTTCCTCGCGCTCGCCAAGGCGGTCGACGGCGGCCCGGCACCGCTGACCCGCATCGACGATCTCCTGCCGCTCTACACCGAGCTCCTCGGCCGCCTGGCCCAGACCGGTGTCGACTGGGTCCAGATCGACGAACCCACGCTGGTGACCGATCAGGCCGACGGTCTCACCGACCTCGCCGAACGCGTCTACGGTGTGCTGTCGGCTGTCCGGACGCGCCCGCGGATCCTGGTGCAGACGTACTTCGGCGATGCGGGCGACCGTCTCGCGGCGCTGGCGCGGACCGCGGTGGAGGGCGTCGGAGTGGACCTGGTGACCGGCTCTCCGGACACCGTCCGCACGGCCGATCTGACCGGAAAACTGGTAGTCGCCGGCGTGGTGGACGGCCGCAACGTCTGGCGCACCGACCTCGACGCGGCGCTGGCCGCACTCGAGTCGCTGCGCGCGCACGCCGGTGCCCTCGCGGTCTCGACCTCGTGTTCCACACTGCACGTCCCGTACACCGTGCGCGGCGAGTTCGAACTCGACCCGGTGCTGCACGGATGGCTGGCCTTCGCCGAAGAGAAGTTCGGCGAGGTGGCCGCGCTCGCTCGGGCCCTGGCGCACGGCCGGGACGACCAGGCGTGCCGGTTCGAGGCGGCGCGCGCGGCACTGGCGTCCCGGGCAGCGGACCCGCGCGTACACGTCGCCGCGGTCCGCGAACGCCTCGCCGGGCTCACTCCGGCCGACTGGACCCGCTCGCCCGCGCCCGACCGCCGTGAGGCGCAGGACGCCGCGCTCGGCCTGCCCGTCCTGCCGACCACGACCATCGGCTCGTACCCGCAGACGGTCGAGATCCGCAAGGCGCGCCTCGCGCTGCGGAACGGAACCATCGACTCGGCGGCCTACCGGTCCCGGATGGAGCAGGAGATCGCCGCGGTGATCGCCCTGCAGGAGCAGGTGGGTCTGGACGTCCTCGTCCACGGGGAACCCGAGCGTAACGACATGGTCCAGTACTTCGCCGAACAACTCGACGGCTTCTTCGCGACGGCCGCCGGCTGGGTCCAATCGTACGGGTCACGCTGCGTCCGGCCGCCGATCCTCTTCGGCGACGTCCGGCGGTCGTCGCCGATGACGGTCGGCTGGATCACCTACGCGCAGTCCCTGACCGAGAAGCCGGTCAAGGGCATGCTCACCGGCCCGGTGACGATCCTCGCGTGGTCGTTCGTCCGCGACGACCAGCCGCTCGCCGAGACCGCGCGTCAGGTGGCTCTCGCGATCCGGGACGAGACCACCGATCTCGAGCGCGCGGGGGTACCGATCATCCAGGTCGACGAACCGGCACTGCGCGAACTGCTGCCGCTGCGGACCGCCGACCGCGCGGCGTACCTCGACTGGGCGGTGACCGCCTTCCGTATCGCCACCGGCGGGGTCGGCGACGCCACCGCGATCCACACGCATCTGTGCTACTCGGAGTTCGGCGAGGTGATCGGTGCGATCGCCGCGCTCGACGCGGACGTCACCTCCATCGAGGCGGCGCGCTCCCATATGGAGGTCCTCGACGACCTCGACGCGGCCGGCTTCGCCGCCCAGGTGGGTCCGGGCGTCTACGACATCCATTCGCCGCGCGTGCCGGCCGCCGATGAGATGGCCGCGTCGCTGCGTGAAGCGCTCGACGCGGTGCGCGCCGACCGGCTGTGGGTCAATCCCGACTGCGGGCTCAAGACCCGCCGCACCGACGAGGTCACCGCCGCGCTGCGGAACATGGTCGACGCCGCCCGCCGGGTCCGCGAGGAGATCGCCGCCGATCGGGCCACGGTGCCCGCCACCTGATCGCGACCGGATCCATCGGACACCGCTCACCGGTGGCCGATGGGTCCGGTGGGCCCGTCCTGCCTCCGGTACCGCCGCGTCCGAACTACAGTGGAAGCCGCCCGATTCCCCGACCGGCGGTGCCCGCGACAAGAGGTGGAGACGATGCTCAGATGGTTGGCTGTTGCCGCGACGTGGGTTCTCGCCGCGGTGTCCTCGACGCTCGTCCTGGTCTCCCCGTGGTGGCTATTCGTCACCGGCGTCCTCGCCTTCATCGCCCTGGTCGGCACGTACGACCTGGTGCAGGCCCGCCACAGCATTCTGCGGAACTATCCGGTGCTCGGGCATTTCCGCTTCCTCATGGAGAGCATCCGGCCGGAGATCCAGCAGTACTTCATCGAACGCGACACCGACGGGACCCCGTTCGACCGGGAGACGCGCACCACGATCTACGAACGCGCCAAGGACGTCAAGGACGTCGACCCGTTCGGCACCCAGCGCGATCCGACGGTGATCGGATACGAGTACGTGCGGCACTCGATCGTCGCGCACTCCGCCACCGACGAGACCCCCACCGTGCGGATCGGCGGGCCGGCGTGCACTCAGCCGTACGACATGGCGATGTACAACGTGTCCGCGATGAGCTTCGGCGCGCTGTCGGCGAATGCGATCCTGGCACTCAACGGCGGTGCCGCCAAAGGCGGCTTCGCACACGACACCGGTGAGGGTGGGCTCAGCTCCTACCATCTGCGGCCCGGGGGCGATCTGATCTGGGAGATCGGCACGGGTTATTTCGGCTGCCGCACCCCCGACGGGCACTTCGACCCCGAGCAGTTCCGTGCCAAGGCATCGAACCCGCAGGTCAAGTGCATTTCGATCAAGCTGTCCCAGGGGGCCAAACCCGGTCTCGGCGGAGTGATGCCCGGCCCCAAGGTGACGGCCGAGATCGCGCAGATTCGGGGTGTCCCCGCCGGGCGGTCCGTCGTCTCACCGCCCTCGCACAACGCTTTCCACACCCCCGTCGGGCTGTGCGAGTTCATCGGCCGTCTGCGCGACCTGTCGGGCGGCAAGCCGGTCGGCTTCAAACTGTGCGTCGGTTCGCGCAGTGAGCTCCTCGGCATCTGCAAGGCCATCCGCCAGACCGGGATCGCACCCGATTTCATCATCGTCGACGGGGCCGAGGGCGGCACCGGGGCCGCGCCGGTGGAATTCGAGGACAACGTCGGGACCCCGCTGACCGAAGGCCTGATGACGGTACACAACGCACTGGTCGGCACCGGTCTGCGCGACCAGATCCGGATCGGCGCGTCGGGCAAGATCACCAACGGCATCGACATCGTCAAGCGCGTAATCCAGGGCGCCGATTTCACCCTCGCGGCGAGGGCGATGATGATGGCCGTCGGATGCATTCAGGCGCAGCAGTGCCACACCAACAAGTGCCCGGTCGGCGTCGCCACCCAGGATCCGAAGCGAGCCCGCGCACTCGACGTGCCCGACAAGACCGAACGGGTCTACAACCTGCAGCGCCACGTCGTCGACAACGCCAAGCAGTTCGTCGCGTCGATGGGGCTGACGAGCTTCGACGATCTCCACCCGTCGATGCTGATGCGGACGGTGGGGCCGAACAGATCGAAGTCGTACGCGGAGATCTACGAGTGGCTCGCGCCGGGCGAACTGCTGACCCGCCCGCCGGAGTCGTGGCGCGAGGACTGGGAGTACGCGAGTGCGGAGTCCTTCGTCCTCACGAGTGCACACGAACCCGATCCGTCACACCGGCCGCCGAGCCACGGCAGCACCCAGCATCCGCTCGCGGTGTAGCCCCGCTCGCGGCGTTCTCAGCGCCAGGCGAACACCGGCTGTTCGAGATCGTGAACGCGGGTGTCCCGGCCGGCCAGTACCACCTCGGCGAACTGATACACGACCGCGGCCGTCGGCGCGTGGATCCGGGCGCCCGCGATGTTCAGCGCGACCAGGGTGCGCGGCGACTCCGGTATCCGGCTGAACACCGCCGGCCTGCGCAATTCGTCGAAGGACACGAAGAAGAGCTCGTCCACCTCGGCCGGACTCGGATGGACGGGCGGGTCGTCGTCCACCCAGCACACCACCGGTGTCATCAGATAGCCCGACCGCGTCTCGTAGTCGTCGAGAAGGCCGAGCACCGTCTCCTCACCGAGCTCGATCCCGATCTCCTCGTGCAGTTCGCGCAACGCGGCCCGGGTCGGCGTCTCGCCGGGATCGAGGCGTCCGCCCGGGAGCGCGAACTGATTGGAGTGGTTGCGCAGGGACGACGGCCGCCGGGCGATCCAGATCCCGTACTCCCCGCCGTGACGGACGACGGTGATGGCGACCGCCGAGTGCCGGAGCCTGCCCGCCGGGTCGTCGATGGTCCGGCGGGCCCAGCTCCCGATCCGCTCCCGTGCCAGTTGCCGCGTGATCTCCATGCCGTCATCTCTACCCGGTGCGGCGTCCCGAGGGCGGCTAACCGATCACCACGAGCAGGTCGCCGGGCGCCACCTCGGCGACCGCGTCGACGGCGACCCGCTCGACCACCCCACCGACGGGCGCGGTGATGGAGGCCTCCAACTTCATCGCCTCGATCGTCGCCACGGTCGATCCCGCGGTGACGCTGTCGCCCTCGGCCACGGTGACGGTGACGACGCCGGCGAAAGGCGCTCCGATCTGGCGCGGATCACTGCGGTCGGCGCGTTCGGCGACAGCTGCCGACGGCTCCACCGACCGGTCCTGGGCCGGCACCGGCCGCAGTGTCCCGTTCACCGTGAACAACACGGTGCGGCGGCCGAGGTCGTCGGGTTCGCCGACCGCTTCGAGACCGACGAGCATCTCGGTGCCGGGACCCAGTCGGACGCGATGCTCCTCGCCGGGCCGCAGACCGTAGAAGAACTCCGTCGCCGACAGCCGCGAGGTGTCGCCGAACGTCGCCCGATGGTCGCCGAACTCGGCCGCCGGACCGGGGAACAGCAGCCGGTCCAGAACCCGCCGCCTGCGCGGCCCGGATCGGGTGAGCGCCTCGCGATCGTCGGCCGCGAGGGCGGCGGTCGGCGGCGTGTGGGTCCGGCCCGCGAGGGCCTGCGTGCGCAACGGTTCCGGCCAACCGCCGGCGGGCTCTCCGAGATCGCCGGCGAGGAAGCCGATCACCGAGTCGGGGACATCGTGCGATGCGGGGTCGGCGGCGAACTCGGCAGCGGTGATCTGCTGCGCCACCAGCGACAGGGCGAGATCGCCGACCACCTTCGACGACGGCGTCACCTTGATCGGCCGCCGCAACAGTGCGTCGGCGTCGGCGTAGGCCCGTTCCACCTCCTCGAAGCGGTGGCCGACGCCGAGGGAGATGGCCTGCTGCCGCAGATTCGACAGCTGTCCCCCGGGGATCTCGTGTTCGTAGACGCGTCCGGTCGCGGCTCCCACCCCGGACTCGAACGGCGCGTACACGCGGCGCACCGCCTCCCAGTAGGGCTCCAGGGAGCACACGCTGCGAAGATCCAGCCCGGTGTCGTGTTCGCCGTTCTCCAGCGCCGCCACCACCGCCGAGAGCGATGGCTGACTGGTGGTGCCCGACAGCGGAGCGCTGGCGGCGTCGACCGCGTCTGCTCCCGCGGCGATCGCCGCGAGATAGGTGGCGACCTGACCGCCCGCGGTGTCGTGGGTGTGGACGTGGATCGGGATGTCGAACTCCCGGCGCAACGCGCCGACCAGGGCGGTCGCGGCACGCGGACGAAGCAGACCGGCCATGTCCTTGATCGCGAGCACGTGGGCGCCGGCGTCGACCACCTGCTCGGCCAGACGCACGTAGTAGTCGAGGGTGTACAGATCTTCACGCGGATCCGACAGGTCGCCGCTGTAGCTCAACGCCACCTCGGCCACCGCCGTCCCCGTCTCGCGTACCGCGTCGATGGCGGGCCGCATCGCCTCGACGCTGTTGAGCGCATCGAAGATCCGGAACACGTCGATTCCCGTGGCCGCCGCCTCCGCGACGAAGCCGCGGCACACATCGTCCGGATACCGGGTGTAGCCCACGGTGTTGGCACCGCGGAGCAGCATCTGCAGGCAGACGTTCGGCAACCCCTCCCGGAGTCGTTCGAGCCGCTCCCAGGGATCTTCCTTCAGGAAGCGGAGCGCTACGTCGTAGGTGGCACCGCCCCAGCACTCCACCGACCACAGCTGCGGGGTCAGTGCCGCCACGTACGGTGCGACGGCGTCGAGGGCGCTGGTGCGCAGCCGGGTGGCGAGCAGCGACTGATGCGCGTCGCGGAAGGTGGTGTCGGTGATCGCGACGGCGGACTGAGTCCGCAGCGACTCGGCGAACCGGTCCGGCCCCAGACTCAGCAGACGCTGCCGTGAGCCCGCGGGCGGCCGCGCCAGCAGGCTCGCCGGGACGGCGGGCAGTTTGGAGGTGGGACGGACGGTCGACGGCGCCTCACCGTGCGGCCGGTTCACCGTCACGTCGGCCAGATACGCCAGCAGCTTGCCGACGTCGTCGCCCGGTGCGTGCCCGGTGAGCAGTTCCGGATGGTCGTCGATGAACGAGGTGGTGGTCCCGCCCGCGAGGAAGTCGTCGTTCTCCAGGACCGCGCGGAGGAACCCGATGTTGGTGGTGACGCCGCGGATCGAGAACTCGGCCAGCGCTCGCCGGGCCCGCGCGGCCGCGGTCGCGAAATCGCGGCCCCGGCAGGTGAGTTTGACGAGCATCGAGTCGAAGTGGCCGGTCACCTCGCTGCCCAGAGCGGCGGCGCCGTCGAGCCGGACCCCCGCCCCGCCGGGCGCGCGGTAGTCGCGGACGCGGCCGGTCTGCGGCCGGAAGCCGTCGGCGGGATCCTCGGTGGTGATGCGGCATTGCAGCGCCGCACCGCGGACGGTGATCGCGTCCTGGTGCAGCCCCATCCCGGCGAGCGAGGCACCGCCGGCGATCTGCAGCTGGGCCGACACCAGATCCACCTCGACCACCTCTTCGGTGATCGTGTGCTCCACCTGAATCCGCGGGTTCATCTCGATGAAGTAGTGCCGGCCGCGTTCGTCGAGCAGGAACTCGACGGTGCCCGCACAGGTGTACCCGATATGCCGGGCGAAGGCGACGGCGTCGCGGCAGATGCGGTTGCGCACCTGGGGGTCCAGGCCCACGGCGGGGGCGATCTCGATGACCTTCTGATGCCGCCGCTGCAGGCTGCAGTCCCGCTCGTACAGGTGCACCACGTCACCGCCGGCGTCGGCCAGGATCTGTACCTCGATGTGTCGCGGTCGCACCACCGCCTGCTCCAGGAACACCGTGGGATCGCCGAATGCCGCATGGGCTTCCCGGCCCGCCGCCGTCACCGCATCGGCGAGATCCTCGATCCGTTCCACCCTTCGCATCCCGCGGCCCCCGCCGCCGGCCACCGCCTTGACGAATACCGGGAACGTCAGCTCGGCCGCCGCCGCTACCAGCTCGTCGGGGTCGGATGACGGCGCCGACCCGGCGAGCACGGCCAGGCCCGCCTCGCGGGCGGCCTGAACCGAGCGCTTCTTGTCGCCGGTGAGGTCGAGCACCGCGGCCGACGGTCCGACGAAGACGAGTCCGTTCTCGTCGCACGCGCGGGCCAGTCCGGCGTTCTCCGAGAGGAAGCCGTAGCCCGGGTACACCGCGTCGGCCCCCGATCTCAGCGCCGCCCCGATCACCTCGTCGACTGACAGATAGGCCTTGACCGGGTGGCCGGGCGTGCCGATCTGATACGACTCGTCGGCCTTGAATCGGTGGATGCCGCCGCGGTCCTCGTGCGGGAACACGGCCACCGTTCCGAGGCCGAGGTCGCGGGCCGCACGGAAGGCCCGGACCGCGATCTCGCCTCGGTTGGCGACCAGGATCTTCGAGATGCTCACGCCGGAACGGACCTCTGCTGCGGGCCCGAGTACGCGGACAGCGGACGGATCAGGGCGTTCGACTCGGTCTGCTCGATGATGTGGGCCGTCCACCCGGTGATGCGGCTCATCACGAACAGCGGCGTGAACATCGGGATGTCGAAACCCATGAGGAAGTACGCCGGTCCGGTCGGAAAGTCGAGGTTCGGCCGGATCCCGGTCCGCGAGACCATCTCCTCTTCGAGCTCGGCGTAGATGGCGAGCCATCTGGATTGACCGAGGTGTTCGGAGACCTCCCGCAGCGCGCGGTACATGGTGGGCACCCGGGAGTCTCCCCGCTTGTAGACGCGATGGCCGAAACCCATCACCTTCTCTCCGGCGGACAGCTTCGCGTCGAGCCAGGCGCGCGCCCGCTCGGGGCGGTCGATCTCGATCATGTCGTGCATCACGGCCTCGTTGGCGCCGCCGTGCAGCGGTCCCTTCAACGCGCCGATCGCCGCGGTCACCGCGCTGTAGATGTCCGATCCGGTCGAGGTCACGACGCGGGCAGCGAAGGTGGAGGCGTTGAAGCTGTGTTCGGCGTAGAGCACCATCGACTTCTCGAAGGCCCGGACGACCACCGGATCGGGCACCTCTCCGAAGCACATGTTCAGGAAGTTCTCCGCGTAGCCGAGCCCGTGGTGCGGGGCGATCGGGTCCAGTCCCCTCCTGCGTCGCAGGTCGGCGGCGACGATGGTGGGCAGCACCGCGAACATCCGCTGAGCCTTGTCGAGCAGTGACGCGGGTGCGGCGACGTCCTCGTCGGGGTCCTCGGTGCCGAGATAGCTGATCATCGTCCGGACCACGTCCATCGGGTGGCAGGTCTCGGGAGTGCGGGCGAGCACCGCCTGTGCCGATCGGTCCAGACGCCGGGCGGCGCGCTCGCGCTGGGTGAACTGTTGCAGCTGATGATCCCCCGGCAGCTCGCCGTACCAGAGCAGGTACGCGACCTGCTCCATCGAGCACTTCTCCGCGAGTTCCTGCACCGGATAGCCGCGATAGGTGAGCGAGTTGGTCTCCGGGACCACTTTCGAGATCGCGGTGGTGTCCACGACGACACCGGCCAATCCCTTGTATATGGCGTCGGTGTATATGGCGTCGGTCCCGCTCGTCCGTGCGGCCGCGGACTGCGCGGTGGGCGTGTCGGTCATTTCTGAACCCCCGGTCGGGTGTAGGTGAACAGCTGGTTGTCGAAGGCGTTGTAGTCGGCGTATCGGAGGAACTCGTAGAGGCGGGCGCGGTGCTGCATGCCGTCGAGGAGCCCCCGCTGCGTGCCGGTCGAGGAGAGTTCGCCGAGACCGGCCTCGACGGCACCCATCGCGATCCGGAGAGTGGTGACCGGATAGATCACCGCGTTGTAGCCGAGATCCCGGAGTTGCTGTGCGGTGAGCAGTTCCGACTTGCCGAACTCGGTCATGTTCGCCAGCAGCGGCGCGTCGACCGCCGCGCGGAAACGCTCGAACTCGGCGGCGGTGGCCAGGGCCTCGGTGAAGATGAGGTCGGCTCCGGCGTCGACGTACGCCTTCGCTCGGTCGATCGCCGCATCGAGGCCCTCGACGCCGCGGGCGTCGGTGCGGGCGCACACGATGAAGTTCTCGTCGCGGCGGGCTCCGACCGCGGCTCCCAGCCTGCGCAGCATGTCGTCGACCGGGACCACCTCCTTGCCGTCGAGGTGTCCGCAGCGTTTGGGGTTCACCTGGTCCTCGAGGTGGCAGCCGGACAGCCCGGCGTCCTCGAGCGTCGCGACAGTCCGGGCCGCACTCATCGGCTCGCCGAACCCGGTGTCGGCGTCGATGAGCGTCGGCAGGTCGGTGGCTCGCGCGGTCGCTCCGCCGCGCGCGGCGACCTCGGTGAGGGTGGTGAGGCCGATGTCGGGCAGCCCCAGGTCGGCGGCCAGCGCGGCGCCCGAGACGTACACGCCCTCGAATCCGGCGTCGGCCACCATCTTGGCCACCAACGGTGAGAACGCGCCCGGCCAGCGCTGGAGTTCGCCGGAGTTCAGGGCGTCGCGCAGGCCGCGCCGCTTGTCGGCGTCGCTGCGGCCGGAGGAGAAGACGCTTCCGGAAGTGGCGGTCATCTCAGAGGATTCCCTTCCCGGTCTCCGGCGCGGACGCCAGCACGTCCGGCAGGACGCGGACGTTGAGGGCGTCGAGACCGCCGGCGGGCAGGTCCGCGAGGCCGGTCGCCGCCGCGACGAAGCGTTCCTGCTCGGCGGGGTCGATCACGCCCTCGGCCATGCGCGCGAACTTCGCCAGATACTGGTCGCGGGCGAATGGACGGGCGCCGAGCGGGTGGGCGTCGGCGACGGCCAGTTCGTCCTCGATCACCTCGCCGCTCGCGAGGGTGATGACGGCGCGGGCGCCGAAGGCCTTCTCGTTCGGGTCGGTGGAGTGGTAGCGGCGCGTCCACTCCGGGTCCTCGACGGTGGAGATCTTGCGCCACAGTTCCACCGTGTCCGGGCGGGCGGCGCGCTCGGGCGCGTACGAGCGTTCGTGGTCCCATTCACCGTCCTGGAGCGCGACGGCGAAGATGTACATGACCGAGTGATCGAGCGTCTCACGGCTCGCGGTCGGGTCGAACTTCTGCGGGTCGTTCGACCCGGTGCCGATCACGTAGTGGGTGTGGTGGCTGGTGTGCAGCACGATCGACGCGATCTGCGAGGGGTCGCCGACCCGGTCGCGCATCCGCCGGGCCAGGTCGATCGGCGCCTGGCTCTGGTACTCGGCCGAGTGCTCCTTGGTGTAGCTGTCGAGGATGGCCCGCTTGGCCTCACCCGGCGCAGGCAGGGGCACCGTGTAGCGCGCCTCGGGCCCACCGAGCATCCAGGCGATCACACCGTCTTCGCCCTCCCAGATCGGCGACGGCGCCCCCTCGCCGCGCATCGCCCGGTCGACTGCCTCGACCGCGATCTTGCCCGCATGGGCCGGGGCGTACGCCTTCCAACTGGAGATGAGTCCCTTGCGGGACTGCCGCGTGGCGGTGGTCAGGTGCAGGGCCTGGCCGACGGCCTGGTAGATCGTCGGCACATCGAGCCGCAGCATGGTGCCGAGACCGGCCGCGACCGACGGACCGAGGTGCGCGACGTGGTCGATCTTGTGCTCGTGCAGGCACATGCCCTTCACGAGATCGATCTGGATCTCGTACGCGGTGGCCAGTCCGCGGATCAGATCGGCGCCGTCGGCGCCCACTCGCTGCCCCACCGCCACCAGGGCGGGGATGTTGTCGCCGGGGTGCGAGTACTCGGCGGCCAGGAAGGTGTCGTGGAAGTCCAGCTCACGCACCGCGACGCCGTTGGCCCAGGCCGCCCACTCCGGTGCGTACGAGCCGTCGACGCCGAAGACCGTGGAGCCGCCGGCGACCGGCCTGGTCTGCGCCTGCCTGCGCGCGCTCACGACCGGTCGCCGCACCACCGACGCGGCGCTCACGGCCGCGTTGTCGATGATGCGGTTGACGATCATCTCGGCGGTCTCGTCGGGCACACCGACGGGGTCGGCGGCCACCTGAGCGATCTTGTACGCGAGATGCTCGCTCAACGGAAACTCTTCGGCGCTGCGGCGGGTGCGGACTTCGTGATTGATCATGTTCGCACCGTACGCAGGCGCTCTCGTCTCGCGAAAGGCCTGGCAAATGCGTATTTCTGCGGATCTTTCAGGACTATGTTGCGAATCTTGCGGATACCGTGCCGGATACAGTTGGCGCATGGCCAAGACCTATGTGGGCGGCCGGCTCCGCCGGCTGCGCGAGGAGCTCGGGCTGTCGCAGGCGGCGCTCGCCCGGCGGCTGGACCTGTCCACCACGTACGTCAATCAGCTCGAGAACGACCAACGCCCGATCACCGTCCCGGTGCTGCTCACCATCACCTCCGCGTTCGACCTCGCGCCGGACTTCTTCTCCGCGTCCGGCGACGCCCGCCTCGCCGCCGACCTGGCCGACGCGATCCTCGAGCAGGGAGAGAAGGTGAGCCGGACCGAGGTGGCTGAGATGGTGGCGCGCATGCCGCAGATCGGCCGCGCCCTGGTCGGCATGCACCGTCGGCTGGCGGCGGCGACCGCCGAGCTGGAGACGCTCCGAGCGCGGACCGGTGACGGCTCCACCGAACCCCACATCACCCCGTTCGAGCAGGTCCGCGACTATTTCTACGACCGCCGCAACTACATCGCCGAGCTCGACCTGGCCGCCGAGCGACTCTTCGCCGACGCCGGCCTGTCCGTCGGCGGGCTGGATCTGCAGCTGGCCGACCTGTTGGAACACCGGTTCGGCGTCCGCGTCACGATCGCGCCCGCCGAGCGCGGCACCGGACCCAAGCGCGTATTCGACGAGGAGTCGGCGACGGTGACGCTCGCGCGGCGACTGTCGGCGGGCCAGCGCGCCTTCCAACTCGCCACGCAGCTCGCACTGCTCTCGCAACGCCCGCAGATCGATCGGCTGGTGGCCTCCGCGGACAGCCTCGACGACGCCTCGATACCCGTGGCGCGCGTGGGCCTCGCGAACTACTTCGCAGGTGCGCTGGTTCTCCCCTACGGCGAATTCGCCGCTGCCGCACGTGAACTCCGCTACGACGTCGACCTCTTGAGTCGGCGGTTCGAGGTCGGCTTCGAGACCGTCTGCCACCGCCTGTCCACCCTGCAACGCCCCGGCGACCGCGGAGTTCCGTTCATCTTCGTCCGTGTCGACAAGGCCGGGAACATCTCCAAGCGTCAGTCGGCGACCGCGTTCCACTTCTCCCGGGTGGGCGGCAGCTGTCCGCTGTGGGTGGTCCACGACGCCTTCGCCACGCCCGGCCGGGTGCGGACCCAGGTGTCGCAGATGCCGGACGGCCGCAGCTACTTCTGGCTGGCGCGGACCATCGACTCGCATTCGGGCGGCCACCTCGCGACGCCGTCCGACTTCGCGATCGGCCTGGGCTGCGATCTCGCGCACGCCGACGAACTGATCTATTCGACCGGAGTCGACCTCGCCGAGGACCGCACGATGGTGCCGATCGGCGCCGGCTGCAAGGTGTGTCCGCGGCCGGACTGCTCGCAGCGCGCCTTCCCGATGCTGGGCCGCGGCATCCACATCGACGAACGGATCAGCGACTCGATCCCGTACCGCCGGTCGGAGTGAACCGGGGCGGTACGGGACCGCAGCCGTGCGGATCGACCGATGTCGGTGGAGTCGATCAGTCGTGAGCGAAGCTCACGGTCGGGAGCACCTTCCGCAGCCAGGCCGGCGTCCACCAGGCCGCCCGTCCGGTCAGCCGCAGCAGCACCGGCAGCAGCACCAGCCGGATCAGGAAGGCGTCCAGCAGCACCGCGACGCCGAGGATCACTCCCATCTCCTTGGGAGGCAGCGGTCCGGACAGGGCGAAGGTGAAGAACACCGCCACCATGACTCCGCCCGCGGCGAAGATCACCCGCCCCGAGTGCGCCACCGCGCCCACCATCGCCGACCTCGCATCGCCGTCACGTTCCCAGTGCTCCTTGGCGGAGGCGAGCAGGAACACCGTGTAGTCCATCGCGATGGCGAAGATCATCGCGAAGAAGAACACCGGCGCCCAGGCGTCCAGGAAGCCCTGCGACTCGAAGCCGAACAGTCCGGCACCGAGTCCGTCCTGGAACACCAACCGCGCCACGCCGAACGCCGCCGCGGTCGAGAGGAGACTGACCAGCGTTCCGAGGAAGGAGATGAGCGGCGCCGCCAGCGCGAACAGCAGTAGCAGGAATCCGAGCGTCAAGACCACCGCGATCACCACCGGAGTGCTCCGGTCGAGTTGCGCCTTCAGGTCCAGATTCTCTACGGCGGCACCGCCCACGAGCACCCCGGCGGGCAGGCCGGCGCGCAACCGGTCGACGGTCTGCGCCAGTTCCGGGTCCGACGGATCGACGGTCGGCACGGCCTGGATCATCCGGTAGTCGACGCCGTCGGACGGTGCGGCCGGCGGGGTCGCGGCCGCGATTCCCGGATCGTCCGCCAGCACCGTGCGCGCCTCGTCGGCGACCGCCGCGGGTGCGATGACGGTCAGCATGCCCGGCGCTCCCGGACCGAAAGCCTCCTGCACGCGGTGGTAGCCGACGCGGGCACTGGCGTCTTCCGGGAGCACCTTGATCGACGGCATGGCGGTGGTCAGGCCCACCAGCGGGATCGCCAGGACCACCAGGATCGCCAGGGCCGCCGCTCCCCACCGCAGCGGGTGCCGCCACAGTCGTTGCGCCCACGCCTCGAACCGCGGCGAACGGTGTTCGCCCGCCTTGACCCACGGCAGCGGCAGTTTGTCGATGCGGTGATCGAGCTTCGAGAGCACCAGTGGCAACAGGGTGAGGGTGGCCGCGAGGATGAACACGACCGAGATCATGATCCCGCCCGCCATCGACCGGAACGACGGTGACGGCACCAGCATCACGGCGGACAGCGACACCAGCACGGTCGCGCCCGAGAGCAGGACCGCCTTGCCCGCCGTATCCATGGTCTGAGCGATCGCGGCCCGCATCGGCAGTCGCTGTCCCATCCGTGCCGCCCGGAACCGGACGACGAGGAACAGCGCGTAGTCGATGCCCAGGGCGAGGGAGAACATCATCGCGAAGTTCATCGCCCAGATCGACACCGGGACAACGGCGTTCACCAGCACCAGAATTCCCGCCGACGCGACGAGACCGGCGATCGTCAGCAGCAGCGGCAGCCCGGCGGCGACGAGCGCACCGAACGCCACCACCAGGATGAAGAGCGTCACCGGGAATGAGATCATCTCGGAGGTCAGCATCGCCTCGAGGTTGGCCTTGTTGAAATCCGACCACATCACCGACGCACCCGTGGGCGCCACCTGAACGCCGTCGCGTGAGAGGGCCTCGAGTGGCGGCGACAGATCGGTCGCCGCGCGCACCATCTCGTTGGTGTCCGCGCCCGCACCGCCGATCACGATCGCCGTCCGGCCGTCGGCGGAGAGGGTGGGCCCCGGCGTCGGCTCGATCACCTGGCTGATCCGTCCGTCGGCGCGCAGGATGTCGCCGACAGCGGCGATCACCTCCGGCCCATCACCCTCGGTGAGGGACCGCTGGCCCGTCACGACCACCTGGATGGCCGACGACGCGTTCCCGCCGAAGTGCGCGACCGCTAGATCGCGGGCCGCGACCGAGTCGGACCCCTGTGCCTGCCAGCCGGCGCCGGAGAGACTCTTCTCCACCGACGGTGCGAAGACGCCGAGCCCGATGACGATCAGGATCCACGCCGCCGCGACCAAGCGGCCGTGGGCACTCACCCAGACGCCGAGCCGACCGAGCGGCCCGGGCCGCGGCTCCACCGCGCCCACGGACGCGGCGGACGCCCGCGTCGGTTCCAGTTCTTCACTTCTCATGTCATTCGTCCTCCTCCATATCCCCCTGGGGGGTTAGTGGGAGACCGTACATCCCCCCAGGGGGTTATGCAATAATCGAGGCGACGAGAGGAGTCGACATGCAACTACCCGACGAGAAGCTCAAACCGGTGCTCACGCGGCTGCGACGCGCCCATGGCCATCTGGCGACCGTGATCCGCATGCTCGAAGAGGGTGCCGAATGCGAGGATGCCCTGACCCAGCTCGCCGCGGTCGACAAGGCGCTGGCGCGCAGCGGCTACGCCCTGGTCTCCACGGGCCTGATCCACTGCATCAGCACCGAGGGCCCGGACAGCGTCGATCAGGCCAAGATGGAGAAGCTGTTCCTGTCGTTCGCCTGAGAGCGGATCAGCGACGGACGGCGGTGCGGAGCAGCGCGAGCTGGATGGTGGTGAGGAGCCGGTCGTCCCGGTCCTCCAGGCGCAGGCCCGAGAGCTGCTGGGCCCGCTCGATCCGATAGCGCAGGGTGTTCGCGTGCACGCCCACCGCGGCGGCCGCATCGCGCACGTTGCCGTGCGCGTCGAGATAGGCCTGGACGGTCGCCACCAGGTCGGCGGAGTGCTTGCGGTCGTAGTCCGCCAGCGCGGCCACCCGCGGGTCCAGGAGGTCCTCGCGCGCGGCGACCACGTCGAGGATCTCGCCGAGCAGAACCGCGGTCCGTGATTCGGCCAGACTCGTCACCCGCGCTGCACCCGGAGCCGATGCGGTGGCCGTGAGCACCCGGTCCACTTCGGCCCGCCCGGCAGGAACGTCGGCCAGCCCGGCGAGCGGGCTGACCACCGCGGCGTGCAGCACCGCGCCCGCCAGGGCCGCGTCCCCGTCGAACTTCGTGACGAGTCCGCCGACCCAACGCATGATCGCGGCCGTGTTGACCGCCGGCAGCAGCAGGTACGCGCGACCGTCGAGCACCGTGGTGACGGCCGCGGCGGCGAAGGCGCTGGCGTGCAGCCGGAGTGCACCGCCGACTGCGGCCATCGCGTCCTCGTAGACGGCCTGGTCGCCGCCGGTGGGCGCGATCCCGATCACCGCGACGGCCTCGTCCACCGGCCACCGCAGGTACGCGCCCGCCGACGAGACGTCGATGCCCCCGTGCGCACCGAACAGACGCTGCACCAACTGGCCCTCCGTGGACGGCGCACGCATCTCCCGGGTCAGGATGCGCGCGGCGATGGCGGCGGCCCCGCGCATCACGTCGGCGGAGTCGTCGGCCAGCGGTCGGGCACCCTCCTGCACCCAGATGGAGCCGAGATGCCTGCCGGATCGGGCGTGGACGCCGACGACGAGGCGGCGGCGCATGGCCTGTTCCGGATGCTCGGGCACGTCGACCACCTCGCCGCCGCGGCGGATCGCGTCGAACACACCCCAGCGACGAAGCAGATCCAAGTACGCGGGCGGCCCGGCCCGACCGAGGATCGTCTGCACCCGCAGGTCGTCGGCCTCGCCCTTCGACGGCGAGTACGCGAGGACCCGCGCACTGGTCGCGTCCTCGATGGACACCAGTCCCCCGGTACCGTTCGCGACCAGCGCCACCAGACCGAAGAGATCGACGTCGACGGGCGGCGTCAGGTCCGCGGGGTCATCGTCCCGGACCCGGTCCAGACATCCCTGCACCGTCGTCAGCACCCGGTCCCACCGCGCCCGGGCATCGACCACCACCACGGCCACCCCCGCCCGCGCGGCGACCTCTGCCAACCCGGACGGATTCGCCTTGGTGAAGACCACACGCGGCCCCTCGACGGGCCTCCCCTCCGTGTGGCGCCCTCGCATCCACTCGAGGACCGCGCCGGTGCCGAGTCCCACCAGAAGCACCGCGTCCGTCGGCGCATCGAGACCGCCGGCCAGATCGTCGGCATCGATCATCGACACCGAGGTGATCCGCCGTTCCGGATCGGCGTCGGCGAGGACGTGTGCCACGGCGGTGTCGAGGGCCGAGACGACGTCTCGGAGGAGCACCGACGGATGCGTCGCCGACACCTCGTCGCTCGTCGCTCCGGAATCCTCGTCACCAGTGGTCATGGCAGTAGAGTCTGTCAGGTCAGCTGGAGAATCGTACAAGAAACCACGTGATCGTTCGTAGTATTGTCCGACGACCGCCGCGGCCCGCCGACGTGTACTGGCATCATGACCACCGCACACGCCGCCGACCCGATTCCGGCGCCCACCGAAGTGTTCACCGAACTGAACGAGCTCGCCGACTCCTCCGAGAAACTCGTCACCGACTGGCTGCGCGCCGCCGCGGCGGCGCAGACCGAGCCGCATGCGTCCGCTCGCCGTCTCGCCTCGGTCCTGTCTGATCCGCGCGGGCTCGACTTCACCGTCGGTTTCGTCGACCGGGTGATCGGCACCGAGGACCAGAAGGCGGCCGCCCAGGCGCTCGCCGAACTCGCGGCGAGCACCCCGGCCACGCTGGGCGCCTGGGACCGCTTGCAGATCAAGGCCGGCGGCGTCCTGGCCGAGAGGCTGCCCGGGGTGGTCATCCCCGCCGCGCGCGCACGGATGCGTTCGATGGTCGGGCACATGATCGTCGACGCCCGTGAGCGGCCCTTCCGCCGGGCGGTCGCCAAGCTCCGCGAGAGCGGCCATCGGCTCAACATCAACCCGCTGGGCGAGGCCGTGCTCGGTGACGCCGAGGCCGACAACCATCTCGCGGACGCGCGGGCATTGCTGCGGCGCGATGACGTCGACTACGTCTCGATCAAGGTCTCCTCCGTCGCCTCCCAGATCTCGATGTGGGCGTTCGAGGAGACGGCGCAGTACATCATCGACCGACTGACGCCGATGTATCTCCAGGCCGCCGCCGCGCCCGCGGGCACCAAGTTCATCAACCTCGACATGGAGGAATACCGCGATCTGGAACTCACCATCGAGGTGTTCACCCGGCTCCTGAGCCTCCCCGAACTCAAGCACTTCGAAGCGGGGATCGTGCTGCAGGCCTACCTGCCGGACGCACTCGGCGCGATGCAGCGCCTGTCGGACTTCGCCGCCGCCCGGGTGGCGGCCGGCGGCGCAGGGATCAAGGTCCGGCTGGTCAAGGGCGCCAACCTCGCCATGGAGTCGGTGCACGCCGAGGTGGCCGGATGGCCCCAGGTGACCTGCTCGTCGAAGACCGCGACCGATGCCAACTACAAACTCGTGCTGCACTGGCTGCTCAACAGGGATCACATGCGGGGCCTGCGCGTCGGTGTGGCCGGGCACAATCTGTTCGACATCGCCTTCGCCCATCTGCTGGCCGATCGCCGCGGTGTGTCCGACCGCGTCGAGTTCGAGATGCTGCAGGGCATGGCGACCGAGCAGGCCGACGTCCTCAGCGCCGACGTCGGCCGGCTGCTGCTGTACGTGCCGACGGTGAAACCGAAGGAATTCGACGTCGCGATCTCGTACCTGGTACGCCGTCTCGAGGAGAACGCCGCGCCCGAGAACTTCATGTCGGGAATCTTCGACCTCGCGCCCGGAAGTGCGATCTATCACCGGGAGTCGGGGCGGTTCCGCGATGCGCTCGCCGAACTCGGCCGCATCCTCACCACCGACGGCTACGCGCCTCCCCTGCCGAACGACCGGCAGGACCGGACACTCGACCAGTCCGCTGAGACGGCCCTCGATCCGGCACTGCCGCTTCCGGCCTTCGCGAACGAACCGGACACCAACGCCGCCCTGCCCGCCAATCAGCGATGGGCGCGCGACGCGCTCGCCACCGCGACACCGCAGTGGCTCGCCTCCCAGCCCGTTCCCGACGCGATCGCCGAGGACGAGGTGGACGCGCTGGTCGAGCGCGCCCGGTCGGCCGCCGCACAGTGGAGCGCACGCCCGGCCGCCGACCGCGCAGCGATCCTCTACCGCACCGCGGACATCCTCTCCCGCCGGCGCGGACACCTCGTCTCACTGGCCGCGGCCGAGGCGGGCAAGACCGTCGCCCAGTCCGATCCCGAGATCTCCGAAGCCATCGACTTCGCCCGCTACTACGCGCATCGAGCACTGGAACTGGACGAGGTCGCCGCGGCCGCCTTCACTCCGGACCGGGTGATCGTGGTGACACCGCCGTGGAACTTCCCGATCGCGATCCCCGCGGGCGGCACCTTCGCCGCCCTGGCCGCCGGCGCAGCGGTGATCCACAAGCCGTCGAAGCCGACACCGCACTGCTCGATGGCCATTCTCGAAGCCCTCTGGGAGGCAGGTGTTCCGCGCGAGGCGTGCCAGGGAGTGTTTCCCGACGAGGGCCCGGCCGGGCGACGATTGATCAGTCATCCCGACGTCGACCGCGTCGTGCTCACCGGTGCCTCCGAGACCGCGGCCCTGTTCGCGTCCTGGCGTCCGGACCTGCGGATCAACGCCGAGACCTCCGGTAAGAACGCGCTGATCATCACCCCGTCCGCCGATCGCGACCTCGCCATCGCCGATCTGGTCCACAGCGCTTTCGGCCACGCGGGCCAGAAGTGCTCGGCGGCGTCGCTGGCGATCCTCGTCGGCAGCACGTACTCCTCGGAGCGGTTCCGCCGTCAGTTGGTGGACGCGGCCGCCTCACTCGTCGTCGACTGGCCCACCAACCTCTCGGCCACCGTCGGACCGCTCACCGAGGATCCGAGCGATAAGCTGCTGCGGGCCCTGACCACCCTCGAGCCGGGCGAACGCTGGCTCCTGAAGCCGCGACGGATCGACGACCGACTGTGGTCACCGGGAATCAAGGACGGTGTGGCGCCCGGAACGTTCTTCCACCGCACCGAGTGCTTCGGACCGGTTCTCGGACTGATGCGCGCCGAGACGCTCGACGAGGCCATCGAGTTGCAGAATGCCACCGACTTCGGACTCACCGCGGGTCTGCACTCCCTCGAGCCGCGCGAGGTCCGCTCGTGGATCGACCGCGTCGAGGCGGGAAACGTCTACGTCAATCGCGGCATCACCGGCGCGATCGTCCGCAGGCAGCCCTTCGGCGGGTGGAAGCGGTCGTCGGTGGGTCTGGGTTCCAAGGCGGGCGGTCCCAATTACCTGATGCTCATGGGATCGTGGGCCGACCGCGACTGCCTGCCCGACGCCGCACCGGCCGCGCTCGCCGAGGTCGGCGCCTTCATCGACTCGGTCTCGCCGGTGCTCACCGCCGGCGAGACGGCATGGCTGCGAGCGGCGGTGAGCGACGACGACACCGCGTGGGCCGCCGAGTTCGGGACGCCGCGCGACGAGACGGGCCTGGCCGGCGAGGCGAACATCTTCCGCTATCGCCCCGCGGCGGTGGCGCTGCGGGTGACGGCGGAGTCGACGCCCGCCAAGGTGGCACGACTGCTGGCGGCCGCGCACCGGAGCGGTGCGCGCGTGGTGGCGGCACCGGCGCCGGACATCGGCGACGATCTGCGCGCGGTGCTCGACGCCGCGGCGGCGCTGGGCGTGCCGGTCGATCCCGCCCGCGACGACCGGGCCTTCGTCGACCGGATCGGACGGGCCGGCATCGCCCGTGTCCGCCTGGATTCTCCGGCGACACCGGCACTGCGCGATCTCACCCTCGGACGGCCCGAACTCGCGGTGCTCGACGACACCGTCACCGCGTCCGGACGCGTCGAACTGCGGTACTGGCTCGCCGAGCAGTCGGTCTCGATGACCCTGCATCGATTCGGGAACCTCGACCGCGCCTTCGTCGAATTGGCCGAAGACCTCAAGTCTTCATAGATCGCCACAATGTGGGGACGTGCATCTTGTACGTCCCCACATGCTTTGCCGGGCCGGTCACCGGGAAGAATCGTCGTGAGCGGGAGACCTGTGTCACATTTGACGCGTGTGTTGCTTCCGGCTGAACCCACCTCTAGGAGATGACCTATGACCGTCGCGCCCGACGACAAGACCATCCAGCTGGTCGCGGTCGCGCTGTACTTCGCAGCCATGCTCGGCATCGGCTGGTACGCGTACCGCCGCACGCGGAACAGTCTGGACGATTACATGCTCGCCGGCCGCGGCCTCAAGCCGTGGGTCGCCGCACTCAGCGCGGGTGCGTCGGACATGTCGGGTTGGCTGCTGATGGGCCTGCCGGGCGCGATGTATCTCTCCGGCCTCTCGGCGTCCTGGATCATGATCGGCCTGCTGATCGGCGCGTGGACCAACTGGAAGCTGGTCGCGCCGCGACTGCGCGCATACACGCAGGTGGCAGGTGACTCGATCACGATTCCGAGCTTCTTCGAATCGCGATTGCACGACGACTCGCGCATCCTCCGGATCACCTGCGGCGTCATCATCCTGGTGTTCTTCACGTTCTACGTCTCCAGCGGCATGGTCGCCTCCGGCAAGTTCTTCGACAGCTCCTTCGGGGTCGACTACACCGCGGGCATGCTGATCGTCGCCGGCATCACCATGCTGTACACGCTGTTCGGCGGGTTCCTCGGCGCGTCGCTCACCGACGTGGCGCAGGGGCTGCTGGTGGTGGTCGCGCTTCTGGCGGTTCCGATCATCGGCATCATCGACCTGGGCGGCGTCGGCGCCACCATCGACGGAGTGAACGCCGCCATGGACAACGGTCTGAGCTTCTTCGCCGGGACCACCGTCATCGGCATCATCTCGGCGGCCGCGTGGGGCCTGGGCTACTTCGGGCAGCCGCACATCATCGTGCGTTTCATGGCGCTGCGGTCCCCGTCCGAGGCCGGTGTCGCCCGCCGAATCGGCATCGGCTGGATGCTGCTGTGCGCGCTCGGCGCCGTCGGCACCGCACTGGTCGGCATCGCCTACTTCGCCGAGCACACCGCGCAGGCCCCGAAAGACGCCGAGACCGTGTTCCTGTCGCTGTCGCAGCTGCTGTTCCACCCCTTCATCGCGGGCCTGGTGCTGGCCGCCGTGCTCGCGGCCATCATGTCCACCATCTCGTCCCAGCTCGTCGTCTGCTCGTCGGCTCTGGTGGAGGATCTGTACAAGCTGGTCGCCGAGAAGACCGGCAGGGGCCGTGAACTCACCGACAAGACCTACGTCATGCTCGGCCGTCTCGGCGTTCTGACGATCGCGGTGATCGCCGCGCTGCTGGCGATCTCGCCGTCGAACAGCATCCTGGATCTGGTCGCCTTCGCCTGGGCGGGCTTCGGGTCGGCCTTCGGCCCGGCGGTGATCCTCTGCCTGTACTGGCGCCGGGTCAGCACCGTCGGAGTCCTGTCGGGCATCGTCGCGGGCGCGGTCGTCGCCTACGTGTGGGGTCAGACCTCGCTGAGCGAGGACCTCTACGAGATCATCCCGGGCTTCGCCGCCAGCCTGATCGTCACCGTGGTCGTCAGCCTGCTGACCTTCCGCGCGGACCCGGAGATCGATGCCGAGTTCACCCGCGCGGTGGAGCTGAGCCGGTCCAAGGAGCCGTTCACTCATCAGACGGACGACGTCCTCGCCGACGTCTGACCCGCCGCGCCCCTACTCGCGCCACCGCAGCGCTTCGAGCGCCGCCGCCACGGCGACGGCGTTCGTCTCCAGCGGCCGCGGCAGCAACTCCTGGGCACGCGCCACATGCCGGACCACGGTATTGCGATGCGTGTACAGGCGTGCGGCGGCCGCGCTCGCGTTGCACTGACAGGCGAACCACATCCGAACCGATTCGTGGAGACCGCGGTCGGCGGACGCCAGATCGCCGAGGGTGTGCGCGACGAAGGCGTCCAGCCGTGTCAGATCGCGCGTCATCGCCGCCAGCAACGCGAGATCGTCGTATGCGGCGAACCGCGCCGTCGAGCCGAGCCTGGTCAGCAGTTGCTGTCCTTCGAGTGCTTCGAAGTGGCTGCGGCGGAACCCCTCTCGACCCGCGCCGGGCGAGCCGGCCGTCACCCGTACATGCGGGTGCGCCGCGAGGGCCGCGTCCACCACCAGCCGATCGGTCGGCAGCCACACCCACAGTTCCGAGGCCCCGGCCAGGACGGTGAGACGGCGACCGACGCCGGAGGCGACCATGATCGCCTCGCAGGCGGCCTCCAGATCGTCAGGTGCCAGCCCGGCGTCCCCGGAGATCACCATCGCCGACTGCGGTCCTTCGATCGAATATCGGAGAGCGAGGTCGGCGCGGGCCGGCGCGATCGGCGCACCCTCCAGGATCAGCGCGACCGCAGCACGCCGCTGGGCGTGGTTGTCGCCAGCGAGTTCGGCGCGGGCGACGTCGATCTGGTGCGTCAGTTCGGCCACCGTGTCGTCGATGAAGGTGGCGATCGAGACCGAGGTCACCTCGAGAAGCTCCCGCAGCAGTCTCGCGTCCGAGGTCAGACCGAAGCAGATCTGCATCCAGAGCCGCCAGGCGGTGTTCTGCGCGGTGCGGAACGAGTCGAGCGCACCGGCGTCGAATCCGCGCCTGACCAGATCGCGGACGAAGCCGATCGTCTCCTCGTTGAGGTTGACGCTCACCCGTGCGCCGGGATCGGCCAGGTTGCTTCGAGCCCAGTGGTTGAGATTGCCCTCGTTGATCCGCAGGGCGACCTCTCGCAGATCCGCATCCACGAGGACGCGCTCCATCCCGGCGGGGTGCATCGCGGCGTGGTTCATATCGGCGATCCATTCGGGCGGAGCGTTCAGAACCGTCTCCACCCCGGCCCGGATGAGGTCGGCCACCTCGCGACTGGGCTCGGCCAGTTCTGCCTCGTCAGACGCCATATGGTTGATTATGCACTCCGACTGCGGCCATGCTGGTGCGATTCATCCTTGCTTTTCATCGACGGTTACAACGATCATTGGTATCGAAGGTTCAGCCCTCCTGACGAGAAGGAACACCATGACCACCGAATCGACGGGCACATCGGCCACCGCCGACTCGATTTTGAGCGAGCAGCCGCTCGACGTCGTCGTCCTCGGCGCAGGCATCTCCGGAATCGGCGCCGCGCACTACCTCACCACCGAGCATCCCGGAAAGAGCTTCGTGATCCTCGAATCACGCGACTCCATCGGCGGTACCTGGGATCTGTTCCGGTACCCCGGTATCCGCTCCGACTCCGATCTCAACACATTCGGGTACGAGTTCAAGCCGTGGCGCGATCCCCAGGCCATCGCCGACGCACCCCGCATCCTCGACTACCTGCGTGAGGCCGTCGCCGAGGACCGCCTGGAGTCGAAGATCGCGTTCAACCGCCGCGCGGTGTCGGCCGACTGGTCCGAGGCCGAGCAGTTGTGGACCCTGACCGTCAAGCACAACGACACGGGCGAGACCTCCGAGGTCAAGACCCGCTGGGTGTTCGCGGGCACCGGCTACTACAACTACGACGAGGGCTTCACTCCGGAGTTCGCAGGCAGCGACGACTTCGCGGGGCAGATCGTCCATCCGCAGCACTGGCCCGAGGATCTCGACTACCGGGGCAAGAAGGTCGTCGTCATCGGGTCCGGCGCCACCGCCGTCACCCTGGTCCCCTCGATGGCGGGCGATGCCGCCCACGTCACGATGCTCCAGCGCACGCCGACCTACGTGATCCCGCTTCCCCGCGAGGACGCCATCTCCAACGCGCTCAAGAAGACGCTCGGCGCCGAGCGCGGCTACCGGCTGAGCCGTCAGAAGAACATCTTCCAGCAGAAGCTGGTGTACCAGTTCTGCCAGCGCTACCCGAGCGTCGCGCGCAGGGTCATCCGCGCCTCCAATGCGGCGCTCCTCCCCCGCGACTACGACCTGGACACCCACTTCAACCCGCCGTACAACCCGTGGGACCAGCGGCTGTGCGTGGTCCCGGACGGCGACCTGTTCAAGGCGATCAAGAAGGGCACCGCGTCCATCGAGACCGGCCGGATCAAGCGGTTCGTCGCCGACGGCATCGAACTCGAGTCCGGTCAGGTGCTCGAGGCCGACATCATCGTCACGGCCACCGGTCTCAACCTGCAGTTGTTCGGCGGGATGGAGCTCAGCCGCGACGGCGAGCCGATCGACCTGTCCGAGACCGTCGCCTACCGTGGCGTGATGCTGTCCGGCGTGCCCAACTGGGTGCTGGCGATCGGCTACACGAACTCGTCGTGGACGCTGAAGATCGGCCTGCTGTGCGAGTACTTCTGCCGCATGCTGACCCACATGGACCAGGGCGGCTACAGCTCGGTGCGGCCGGTGGCCGATCCCGGCATGGAGACCCGGCCGCTGCTCGATTTCGGCGCCGGATACGTCAAGCGGGCCCTCGACCGTCTGCCGAAGCAGGGCACACAGAGCCCGTGGACCATGACCATGGCGGTCTCCGCCGACGTCAAGCAGCTTCGCAAGGGCGAGGTCGACGACGCCTTCCTGGACTACCGGAAGGTCGCCGCCACCGTCGACGCCTGAGGCTTCCCCTTCGAGTACGGGTGCCCCGGACCTCATGGTCCGGGGCACTCGTGTCTATCGGTGGTCGGCGTCGCTCAGTTGCTGCTGCCGACCGCGTCGGTGATGCCGCCGAACAGCCCGCCGAGGCTCCCGCCGAACAGGCCACCGAGGCTGCCGCCGCCCAGGCTGCCCGTGCTGCCGCCGTCGCCGCCGGTGCCGGGATCGGGGTCGCCACCGTCACCGGGACCGCCCGGATCGCCTCCGCCGTCACCGGGGTCGCCGCCGCCGGCGGCCTCGACGACCAGGTTCCTTATCGACGACTTCGCGCCCACCACGGCCTTCAACTCCACGGCACCGGCGGTCGTGGGAGTCCACTGACAGGTGGCTTTGCCGTTCGCGAGGACGAGCCCGGAGCAGATCGCGGCACCGTTCGCGGTGAGTGTGACCGCACTGCCCTCGGATGCGTCGGACGTCACCACGACCGGGGTTGCGGTGCCGACCTTGGGCGATCCGTTGACCGCGATCACCGGCGCACCGGGTTCGGGTTCGGGGTCGGCTGCCGCGACGGTGCCCGTGATCGTCGCGTTGGACGCCTCGATGGTCGCGGTTCCCGAATAGACCGCCTTCAGCGAGTAGGCGCCACCCGCGGCGGGCTTCCAGTTCGTCGTCGCGACTCCCGCGGCGACGGTCCCGGTTCCGATCGAGGCGCCGTTGTTGAAGAATTCGACCGTGCCGCCGGTGGCGCCGCTGCCGCCGGCCGTGACCGTCGCCTTCACAGTCGAGGTCTCACCGGCCTTGGGCGCCGGCGTCACCGACACGGCCGTGGCCGACGCGGTCTTGGGGGCGGGTGTTTCCACGGTGATGGTCGGGCCCACGTTCGACTGGTTGTTGTTCTTCTCGAACACGTTGGTGGTGGACCACTGCAGGCCGCCGGTGTTCAGCGTGCCCGGCGCACACTCCACCGTGTAGTCCTGCGTCCAGATCAGCGGCTTGGCCTCCCACGAACCGCCACCGGTCGCATCGATCATCACCCAGCCGTCGCCGGAGGTCACCTCGTTCGGCTTCTTGGTCCCGGGACCGTCCGGATTGTTCGTGTAGGTCCCGCCCGAGACCGTCCACACGGAGGTGTTCGGCACCGCTTTCATGCACGACGGATGATTGTCGCGCACGCTGTACACCAGCCACCCCAACTTGCGGTCGATCCGATTCGTGATGGTGA
>NZ_KQ969292.1:0-161306 GCF_001578675.1 Gordonia sp. QH-12 | reverse complement strand
CAGCGGAGCGACGGAGCGTATCGAGGTTGTGCGTGTGTCTCGATGCGCCGTGTCGCTTCGCTCTCTTGGCTTTCTCGACTGGCCTGGGTAGCAGGGCAGCGACGGAGCGTGTCGAGATTGCGGGTGTGTCTCGATGTGCCCGTGTCGCTTCGCTCTCTTGGCTTTCTCGACTGGCCTGGGTAGCAGCGGAGCGACGGAGCGTATCGAGATTGCGGGTGGGTCTCGATGTGCCCGTGTCGCTTTGCTTCCCTCGGCTTTCTCGACGGGCCTGGATAACAGGGTTTTCGAGTAGCGGAGGAGCGTAGCGACGGAGCGTGTCGAGATTGCGTGTGTGTCTCGATGCGCCGTGTCGCTTCGCTCTCTTGGCTCGACGAGCCGGGGAGCAGGGGCACTCTGCTCGGGCTACTCGGTGATCGAGGTCGACTTGATCTGCAGCGGGGTCTTCGGGAAACCGTTGGTGTCGGTGCCGATTGGACCCGGATCGATGCCGCCCGCGACCACCTTGTCGATGATCTTCATGCCGGCGTCGTCGACCTTGCCGACCACGGCGAGGGTCGGGGTGAGCTGGGTGTCCTTGGTCACGATGAAGAACTGGGCGCTGCCGGTGTTGGCGACGCCGTTCTGTTCGTCGTTCCGGTTCGCGATCGCGACGGTGCCGCGCGGGTAGACCACCGGGGGAGTCATGCCCATCTGCAACATCTGCGGGCTGATCTCGCCCTCTTTGAGGTTCGTGGGGTTCTCGTCGGGACTGCTCCAGCCGGGGGCGCCGGCGCCGGTGCGCGTCGGGTCGCCGCACTGCAGGATGTGGAGCTGATCGCTCTGCGCGAGCCGGTGGCAGTCGGTGCCGTCGTAGTAGTGGTTGTCGGAGAGCGAGACGATCGCGTTCACATTGCACGGCGCCTCGGAGCGGTCCAGGGTGATCGGCACCTGTCCGAGGTTGGTGTCCAGCGTCCATCCGACGGTGCCGGTGTTGAGTGTCCGGCTCTCCGGCATCGGGGAGGTGCGCAGCTTGCCTGCACCCTCGCGCATGAATGCGATGTACTGCTCGCCCTTGGCCTTCTGATCGGCCGGCGCGGTCTTGAGCTGCTCTTCGAGCGACTTGAGCTGCTGGTCCAGATCGTTGGGCGTCTTGGTGTACGTGCATTCGGTGTGCCGCTGGTCGTCCCAATGCCGGTAGTAGAAGTAGCCGCCGACGGCGACCGCGGCCAGCACCACCACGCTGCACACTGAGATGATCGTGATCCGCCGCTGCCGTGCGGCACGGCGCTCGCTCTCGAGCCGCTCTTCCAGCTTGCGGCGGGCAGCGTCGCGACGCTCTTCGTTGGACGACACGCTGGTGGAACCTCCTGTGCGGCATGTGGGACTGAGCACTGTCACGGCAGCGCGCCCCATGCTATCGCAGCGGTCTTCGGGGCCGATGAGACAATGGACTCCGACGTGTCGCCCTGCAGATCGCCGGGCGTTGACGAGGAGGTGTGCCACCGTGCTGATCGCCGGATTCCCCGCGGGCATGTTCCAGACCAACTGCTATCTGGTCGCCGAGGACCGGGGCAGCGACGCGGTCATCATCGATCCGGGCCAGGACGCGGCGCCCCAGGTTCGCGCGGCGCTCGCCGAATACGACCTGACGCCGGTGGCCGTCTTCCTGACCCACGGTCATCTCGACCACACCTGGAATGCCGCCGAACTCGCCGACGAGTATTCGATCCCGGTGTACATCCACGCCGACGACCGCCCGATGCTGACCGATCCCGGCATGGGCCTGGGCAGCGCGCTCTCGTCGATGATCGGCGACATGACCTTCGACGAACCGGAGAAGGTCATCGAGTTCGTCGACGGCGAGGACGTGGACGCGGCGGGAATCCGATGGTCGGTGGACCACGCGCCCGGGCACTCGCTGGGCAGTGTGCTGCTGACGCCGGACTCGGGTGAGGTCTGCTTCTCCGGCGACGTACTGTTCAATGGGTCGATCGGCCGGACCGACCTGCCCGGCGGCAGCCACCGCACGCTGCTCGAGTCGATCGCGGACAAGCTGATGGTGCGCGGCGACGACGTCGTGATCCTCCCGGGTCACGGACCCCAGACCACGATCGGAGCCGAGCGGGCCTCCAACCCGTTCCTGCTCGATCTTCCCGATGCGAACAAGAAAGGACGTTTCGGACTGTGAGTGGAGAATTTGCGGCGCCGAAAGGCATCCCCGACTACTTCCCGCCGGCCTCGGCGGACTTCCTCGCGGTACGGAACGCACTGACCGGCGCGGCGCACCGCGCGGGCTACGGGCACATCGAACTGCCGATCTTCGAGGACACCGCGCTCTTCGCCCGCGGCGTCGGCGAGTCGACTGACGTCGTCAGCAAGGAGATGTACACCTTCGCCGATCGCGGCGGCCGCTCGGTGACGCTGCGTCCGGAGGGCACGGCGGGCGTCATGCGCGCGGTGATCCAGCACGGTCTCGATCGCGGCCAGCTCCCGGTCAAGCTCTGCTACGCGGGCCCCTTCTTCCGGTATGAGCGGCCGCAGGCCGGCCGCTACCGCCAGCTCCAGCAGGTCGGGATCGAGGCCATCGGCGTCGACGACCCCGCGCTCGACGCCGAGGTGATCGCGGTGGCCGACGAGGGATACAAGCGTCTCGGTCTGTCCGGCTACCGACTCGAACTCACTTCGCTGGGCGACGACACCTGCCGCCCGCAGTACCGGGAAGCGTTGCAGCAGTTCCTGTTCGGTCTCGACCTCGACGAGGCGACGCGCGCGAGAGCGGAGATCAATCCGTTGCGCGTGCTCGACGACAAGCGGCCGGAGATCAAGGAGGCGACCGCGAGCGCGCCGCTGATGCTCGACCACCTGAGCGACTCGGCACGCGATCACTTCGAGCAGGTCCGGGGTCACCTCGACCGGCTGGGCGTCGAGTACGTGATCAATCCGCGCCTGGTGCGCGGGCTGGACTACTACACCAAGACCACCTTCGAGTTCGTCCACGACGGTCTCGGCGCGCAGTCGGGGATCGGCGGCGGTGGGCGCTACGACGGTCTGATGCGTCAGGTGGGAGGCAAGCAGGATCTCTCGGGCATCGGTTTCGGGATCGGCGTGGACCGGACGGTGCTGGCGCTGGAGGCCGAGGGCGTCTCGGTGGCCGGCGAAGGCCGGGTTCAGGTATTCGGTGTTCCCCTCGGAAGCGCGGCCAAGAGTGAGCTGGTCTCGCTCGCAGCGCAGTTGCGTGCCGCGGGCGTCAGCGTCGACCTCGCCTACGGTGATCGCGGACTGAAGGGCGCGATGAAGGCGGCCGACCGCTCGGGTGCCCGCCTCGCCCTGGTTCTCGGTGATCGCGAACTCGAGGAGCGCACGATCGAGCTCAAGGATCTTTCGAACGGCGAACAGCGCCGGATCGGCCTGGACGACGCGGTCGCGTCGGTGGTCGCCGCGCTGGCCTGAGCCGGCGCGATCAGAGGTCGTTGGTCGCGAAGGTGTCGCACCGGCGGGCGTCGCCGCCGTCGTAGCCGATCTTGAACCAGCGGACGCGCTGCGCCGCCGAACCGTGCGTCCAGCTCTCCGGGTTGGAGCGCGAGCCCTGGATGGTGTCGTCGCCAATGGCCTTGGCGCTCTGGATCACGGTCTGGATCTGCTCGTCGGACAGCGGTTCCAGCATCGCGTCGGGACCCTTGTCGGCATGATGTGCCCACACGCCCGCGAGGCAGTCGGCCTGGAGTTCGATGCGCACCGAGCCGGCGTTGCCCATGCGTTGCCCCTTCGCCAGCACGCCGGTCAGGTTCTCGACGTGATGGCCGAACTCGTGCGCGACGACGTACTCCTGGGCCAGCGGACCGTCGGACCCGCCCATCCTCTTGAGGTCGGCGAAGAACGACGGATCGAAGTAGGCGGTCTCGTCGCCCGGACAGTAGAACGGCCCCATCGCCGACGACGCGGCGCCGCACGCCGTGTTCACGCTGCCGCTGAAGACCACCGTCTTGGGCTGGGTGTAGCCCCGCATCAGGTTCGACCACACTTTGTCGAGGCTGATCGTCGTGGCTTTGATGCGGCACGCGTCGTCGGTGTTGGCCATCTCGACGGTGCAACTGTCGAGATGGCGCTGCATCTCGGCGTTGTTCGAACCGGCGCCCGAACCGGCGACCTGCTGGTTCGACGACGAGTCCGAGCCTCCGCCGAGAATGTCCCCGGGGTTGATACCGAACAGCAGCGCCACGATCGCCACGACGATGCCGGCCGCGCCCCCGACGACCATGCGCCCGCCGCCTCCTCCCGAGCCGCCGGCGCTGACACTCCCGCCCTCGAGCGGGCCGCTCCCTCGAAACGTCATGGGCTTACAGTAGCCGCGACATCGGCGGCCGGCCGTGACGTCGATGCGACTGTCGCTTTGTCGGTGGGGGTCCGTAGAATCGGCTGGAACACCGTGAACCCTGGCAGCTCTGTGCTGCGCAGAAGGAAGGAACCCAGTGCTCCGCACTCATTTCGCCGGATCGTTGCGTCGTGAGGACGCCTCGCAGACCGTCACCGTCGTCGGATGGGTGGCGCGCCGGCGCGACCACGGTGGAGTCGTCTTCATCGATCTGCGTGACTCGTCCGGTCTGGTGCAGGTGGTCTTCCGCGACGAACAGGTCGCCGAAGCGGCTCATCGGCTGCGCGCCGAGTACTGCGTCCAGGTCACCGGCGAGGTGGAGGTCCGGCCGGAAGGCAGCGAGAACGCCTCGCTCGCCTCCGGTGCGATCGAGATCAACGCCCGCGAACTCGTGGTCCTCAACGAGTCGGCTCCGCTCCCGTTCCAGCTCGACGAGCAGCCCGGCGAGGAGGCGCGACTGCGCCACCGCTACCTCGATCTGCGCCGCGAGGGACCGGCGAAGGCCATCCGGCTGCGCTCGCAGGTGAGTGCGGCGGCGCGGTCGGTGCTGGGTGCGCACGACTTCGTCGAGATCGAGACGCCGACGCTGACCCGGTCGACACCCGAGGGCGCCCGCGACTTCCTCGTGCCCGCGCGACTGCAGCCGGGATCGTTCTACGCACTGCCGCAGAGCCCGCAGCTGTTCAAGCAGTTGCTGATGGTCGCAGGCATGGAGCGGTACTACCAGATCGCACGCTGCTACCGGGACGAGGACTTCCGCGCCGACCGGCAGCCGGAGTTCACCCAGCTCGACATCGAGATGAGCTTCGTCGACGAGGACGACGTGATCGCCCTCGCCGAGGAGATCCTCGCGGCGCTGTGGAAGCTGATCGGCGTCGAGATCACCACGCCGATCCCGCGGATGACGTACGCGGACGCCATGCGGCGCTTCGGCAGCGACAAGCCCGATCTGCGCTTCGACATCGAACTCGTCGAGTGCACCGAGTTCTTCGCCGACACCCCGTTCCGCGTCTTCCAGGCGCCGTACGTCGGCGCCGTGGTGATGCCCGGCGGCGCGTCGCAGCCGCGCAGGCAGCTCGACGCCTGGCAGGAGTGGGCCAAGCAGCGCGGCGCCCGCGGCCTGGCGTACGTGCTGGTCCAGGAGGACGGCAGCCTCACGGGGCCGGTCTCGAAGAACATCTCCGACGCCGAGCGCGAAGGTCTGGCGGCTCACGTCGGAGCCCAGCCGGGCGACTGCGTCTTCTTCGCCGCCGGTGCGGTCAAGAGCTCGCGGGCGCTGCTGGGCGCGGCCCGCGGTGAGATCGCCGAGAAGCTCGGACTCATCAAGGACGGCGACTGGGCGTTCACCTGGGTCGTCGACGCCCCGCTGTTCGAGCCGGCCGACGACGCCACGGCCGCCGGCGACGTCGCGGTGGGGACGGGCGCGTGGACTGCCGTCCACCACGCCTTCACCTCGCCGAAGCCCGAGTCGATGGATCTGCTCGAATCGAACCCCGGCGAGGCGCTGGCCTACGCCTACGACATCGTCTGCAACGGCAACGAGATCGGCGGCGGTTCGATCCGCATCCATCGTCGCGATGTGCAGGAGCGTGTCTTCAAGATCATGGGCATCAGCGAGGAGGACGCGCAGGAGAAGTTCGGCTTCCTGCTCGACGCCTTCTCGTACGGTGCGCCGCCGCACGGCGGCATCGCCTTCGGCTGGGACCGGATCACCGCACTGCTCGCCGGCGAGCCGTCGATCCGCGAGGTGATCGCCTTCCCGAAGTCGGGAGGCGGCATCGACCCGCTGACCGACGCTCCGGCGCCGATCACTCCCGAGCAGCGCAAGGAGACCGGCATCGACGCGAAGCCGCAGAAGCCGGAGAACAACTCGGACAAGAAGAAGGTGGACGAGGCCGGTGCGGCCGCCGGAACGAAGGCGTCCGAAGCCTGAGGAAGCCATGACTGTAATCGCTGACGAACGGATCACGTCAGTTCTGGAGGCCGCCGAAGGCGTCCTCGCCAAGCGCGCGGGCACCGCGGTGCGGCTCGACGGACCCGAGGACCTCGGCGGGACCGGGCGGTCCACCGTCATCCGGGCCCGCGTGCTCGACAACCCGGTGTCGCTGGACCGAACCGTCGTCGTCAAGGCCTTCGACCAGCAGACTCCCGCGTCGCAGGTGCTCCGCGAGATCGCGTCCTACCGTTATGCCACGGCGCTGCCCACCCGTTCGCGGCCCGGGCCCCAGCTCCTCGCCTCCGAACTGGAGGCGCGCATTCTGGTGCTCACCGACCTCGGCCACGGCCGGCCGATGGTGGAACTGCTCGGCTCCAACGACGCCGACGAGGTGGAACGGGGTGTGAGCGCGTGGGGGCAGGCGCTCGGCCGGATGCACGCCGCCACTCTCGGGGGCGAAGAGGACTTCCGCACCCTGATGCACATCAGCGGCAAGGACCGCGGCGGCACCGCCTCGCGCATCTTCGCCTCCGACGGCGGCATCGTCGACGAGGCCGCGGCCTCGGTGGACGCGTATGAGCAGATTCTCGAACGCATCGACGTCGAGTTGCCGGCAGGCGCCCGCGAGACGCTCGAGAACAGCCTGCGGCTGTTCGACGAAGGGGACTTCCGGGCGTTCAGCCCGGCCGACGTCGGCCCGGAGAACATTCTCATCAACGGTGACGGCGTCCAGTTCATGGATTACGAGTGGGGCGAGTTCCGCGATGCGGCACTCGATGTGGCGTACGCGCTCGCGACCTTCCCGGCCCGGCTCGCCGTCGATGTGGTGCCCGAGCGGCTCGAGTTGGAGAAGTCCCTCGCGGACGCCTGGCGCGGCGAGGTGAAGCCGCTGTGGCCGTCGATCAGCGATCGCGGCCTCGCCGAACGGATCTTCCACGCGCGTGCGCTGTGGGTGTGGCTGTCCACCTACTGGCTCATCCGCGGCGACTCCAGCGGACACGACTGGGCGTTGCACACCACGGACGCGCGCGTGGTGCTGTCCCGGTGGGCCGACCTCGCCGATTCGGGGGACTCGTACGATGTCGGCGGCGAGTTCATCGACGCCGCGGACCGGATGCAAGAGGCCCTGCGGATCTACTGGTTCGGGTGATCGGGAGCTGTGGACGAGGGTCTGTTCGGGACACCGGACGATTCCGGTGACGCGGTCGAGTCCGGTGCGGCCGGTCGGCCCGCGCCGCCGCTCGCCGTCCGGATGCGTCCGGCGTCGCTCGATGAGATCGTCGGCCAGGAACATCTGCTCGGCGGGCGTTCGCCGCTGCGGCGGCTGATCGCCGGTTCGGGTGCCGCGTCGGTACTGCTCTACGGTCCGCCCGGCACCGGCAAGACCACGATGGCCTCGCTCATCAGCCAGGCCACCGGCGGTCGTTTCGAGGCGCTCTCGGCACTCTCGTCGGGTGTCAAGGAAGTCCGTGCCGTCATCGACATGGCCCGGCGACGGCTGGCGCACGGACAGCAGACGGTGCTGTTCATCGACGAGGTCCACCGGTTCTCGAAGACTCAGCAGGACGCGCTCCTGGACGCCGTGGAGAACCGGATCGTGCTGCTGGTGGCGGCGACCACGGAGAATCCGTCGTTCTCGGTGGTCGCGCCGCTGCTGTCGCGGTCTCTGGTGCTCCAGTTGCGATCGCTGACCGACGACGACGTCAAGACCGTGCTGCGCCGGGCCGTCGCCGATCCGCGCGGCCTCGACGGCTCGGTGGAACTGTCTGACGAGGCGCTCGACCACCTGGTCGCGGTGGCGGGCGGTGACGCGCGGCGCGCGCTGACCGCACTGGAGGCGAGCGCGGACGCGGCCGAGGCCGGCGATGTGATCGAGGTCGCCGACGTGGAAGCCGCCATCGACCGGGCCGCGGTCCGCTACGACCGCGACGGCGATCAGCACTACGACGTCACGAGTGCCTTCATCAAGTCGATCCGCGGATCGGATGTCGACGCCGCGCTGCACTATCTGGCGAGAATGATCACCGCGGGGGAGGATCCCCGGTTCATCGCGCGGCGATTGATGATCCACGCCAGTGAGGACATCGGCATGGCCGACCCGACGGCGCTGCAGGCGGCCGTCGCCGCCGCGCAGGTCGTTCAGATGGTCGGGATGCCCGAGGCGCAGCTCGCGTTGGCCCAGGCCACCATCCATCTGGCGACCGCGCCGAAGTCCGGTGCGGTGACTTCGGCGCTGGGCAAGGCGATGACCGATGTGGCGGCGGGCAAGGCCGGCGCCGTCCCGCCGCATCTGCGCGACGGTCATTACGCGGGAGCCAAGAAGTTGGGCAACGCGATCGGATACCGGTTCCCGCACGACGACCCCGACGGGGTGCTGGCGCAGCAGTACGCACCGGACGCGCTCGTCGGCGTCGACTACTACGAGCCGACCGACCACGGATTCGAACGGGAACTCGCCCCGCGCGTGGGTCGTCTGCGCTCCATCGTGCGCGGGCTCACTTCCCGGGGGCGCTCCCGCAGGTGACGCGCCGGTGGGGCGTAAACTCGACTGTTGATTCTCTGCCCGACTTCTACGAAGGACACCGCCGCAGTGCAGACGCATGAAATCCGGAAGCGATTCCTGGATCACTTCATCCGCGCCGGACACACCGAGGTGCCGAGCGCCTCGCTGATCCTGGACGATCCGAACCTTCTGTTCGTCAACGCCGGCATGGTGCCTTTCAAGCCCTTCTTCCTCGGCGACCAGACACCGCCGTACACCCGCGCGACGAGCGTGCAGAAGTGCGTGCGCACCCTCGACATCGAAGAGGTCGGGATCACCACCCGCCACAACACCTTCTTCCAGATGGCGGGCAACTTCTCCTTCGGCGACTACTTCAAGCGCGAGGCGATCCGGTTCGCTTGGGAACTGCTGACCAATTCGGTCGAGGACGGCGGATACGGCATCGACCCGACGAGGCTGTGGCCGACGGTGTACCTCGACGACGACGAGGCCGAGAGCATCTGGCGCGACGAGATCGGCGTGCCGTCCGAACGGATCCAGCGGCGCGGCATGGCCGACAACTACTGGTCGATGGGCGTGCCCGGACCGTGCGGTCCGTGTTCGGAGATCTTCTACGACCGCGGCCCCGAGTACGGCGTCGAAGGCGGTCCCGAGGCCGACGAGGACCGGTACATCGAGATCTGGAATCTCGTCTTCATGCAGAACGAACGCGGTGAGGGCACCAGCAAGGACGACTACGAGATCCTCGGCCCGCTGCCGAAGAAGAACATCGACACCGGCATGGGCATCGAGCGGGTCGCCTGCCTGCTGCAGGGCGTCGACAACGTTTACGAGACCGACCTGCTCAAGCCGATCATCGACCTCGCGTCCCGCCTCACCGGCCGCGAGTACGGAGCGGGCAAGCACGAGGACGACGTCCGCTTCCGCGTGGTCGCCGACCACGCCCGCACCGCGGCGATGCTGATCGGCGACGGTGTGGTTCCCGCGAACGACGGTCGCGGGTACGTGCTGCGCCGACTGCTGCGCCGCATCGTGCGGTCCATGCGGCTGCTGGGGTCGGGCACCACCGGCGCCGGCGAGGCCACGATGGAGCGGATCATCGCCGAAGTGATCGATGTGATGAGCCCGTCGTACCCCGAATTGGAGCAGCAGCGGGCCCACATCCTGTCGGTCGCGGTGGCCGAGGAGACCACCTTCGCCCGGACGCTGGCAGCGGGCTCCAAGCTGTTCTCGGAGGCGGCCGACGCCACCAAGAGGGCCGGAAGCACCTCGATCAGCGGCAGCGACGCCTTCACCCTCCACGACACCTACGGCTTCCCGATCGACCTGACCCTGGAGATGGCGGCCGAAGCGGGTCTGGAGGTGGACCGCGAGGGCTTCTCCGAGCTGATGGGCGAGCAGCGCCGCCGCGCGAAGGCCGATGCGAGTGCGCGCAAGTCGTCGCACGCCGACCAGTCGGTGTACCGCGAGTTCCTCGACCGCGGACCCACCGAGTTCACCGGTTTCGACGAACTGGTGTCGGAGGCTCGCGTGCTGGGCCTGGTGGCCGACGGACAGCGTGTCCGGTCCGCCGCCCCCGGCACCGAACTGGAACTGATCCTCGACCGCAGCCCCCTCTACGCCGAGTCGGGCGGCCAGATGGCCGACCGGGGAACGATCACCACCGGAGACGGTGTGCGGCTGGCCGTCCGAGACGTCCAGAAGGTCGGCAAGAAGGTGTGGCTGCACCGGGTGGTGGTCGACGAGGGCGAGATCGTCGAGGGCGACGAGGTGCTCGCCGCGGTGGACGCGGGCTGGCGTCACGGCGCCACTCAGGGGCATTCGGGGACGCACATGGTGCACGCCGCGCTGCGGGAGGTCCTCGGCCCCACCGCCACCCAGGCCGGTTCGCTGAACCGTCCGGGTTACCTGCGTTTCGACTTCCATGCAGGCAGTGGGCTCACGGACGCTCAGCGCGAGGAGATCGAGCGGATCGCCAACCAAGCGGTGGAAGCCAACTACGCGGTGAACACCTTCGAGACCGATCTGGCGAAGGCCAAGGCGATGGGTGCCATGGCGCTGTTCGGCGAGAACTACGGTGACCGCGTCCGGGTGGTCGAGATCGGCGGACCGTTCTCGATGGAACTCTGCGGCGGCACCCATGTGGCGAGCTCGGCGCAGATCGGTCCGATCACGGTGATCGGCGAGTCGTCGGTCGGGTCGGGCACCCGCCGCGTCGAGGCATACGTCGGCATGGACTCCTTCCGCTACCTCTCGCGGGAGCGTGCCCTGATGGCCGGCCTGGCCGCGTCCCTCAAGGTGCCCTCCGAGGAGGTGCCCGATCGGGTCGAGCAGTTGGTCCTGAAGCTCAAGGAGGCCGAGAAGACCGTCGCGGCACTGCGGGCGGAGCAGTCCCGGGCAGCGGTCGCGGGCCTGATCGACGAGGCCGTCACCGTCGGTGACACGCTGCTCGTGGCGGCCCGCGTCGCGGACGGTGTGGACGCGAACGGCCTGCGCGGACTGGTGACCGACCTCCGTGGCCGCGTCGCCGACCGCAATGCGGTTGTCGCACTCTTCTCGTCGGCCGACGGCAAGGTCCCGTTCGCGATCGGCACCACCGACGCCGCGCGCGCGGCCGGTGTCAAGGCGGGCGACCTCGTGAAGGAACTGGCACCGCTGGTGTCGGGCCGGGGCGGCGGCAAGCCGGACCTGGCACAGGGCTCGGGCACCGACGCCGCGGGCATCGACGCCGCTCTGGCGCGGCTGCGCGAGGTCGTCGGCGGCCGGTGATCTCACCTCGCGGACGCCGCATCGCCATCGACGTGGGAAGCGTGCGCGTCGGGGTCGCGGTGTGCGACCCCGACGGAATCCTGGCGACCCCGGTCGAGACGGTCCGGCGCGCCAAGGACGGTTCCGACGTGGCGCGGATCGTGGAGATCATCGCCGAGTACGAGGCGATCGGCGTGGTGATCGGCCTGCCGCGGACACTGCGCGGCGAAGAGGGACCGGCGGTCCGTGCCGCGCGGTATTTCGGACGTCAACTGGCGGCCGAAGCCGACGGAGTCGCGATCGAGTTCTACGACGAGAGGCTCACCACAGTCACTGCGACTGCTGCGCTGCGTGCGTCGGGAGTGAAAGCGAAAGACGCGCGTGCCGTCGTGGATCAGGCTGCGGCTGTCGCTATCCTTCAGGGATGGCTCGACGCGCAACGATGAGCCGCCAGCCGACGAGGAGGAATCTCTCAAGTGTCTGACCAGGACGACCCGCGCAGCGAAGGATCCGGCGGACGATTGCCGTCTGACGGAGACCGGCGCCGCTACTTCGCGGAGTCGATGGGCGCCGGACAGTCGGGCAACCGGCATCGCCGCCGGCGTGCGCCCGGTGATCCGACGACGACGGGCAGCATTCCGATCGTCCGGGTGGGGGATTCACTGCCGGATCCGACGATCGAGTACCGGACCCCGGAGCCGCCTGCCGGCGAGCCGTCGCCGTACTTCCAGGTCCAGTACCGCCCGACCGAGGTGGAGGGGCTGAGCTTCACCGAACCGCGGACCTCGCCGCACTCGACGGAACCGCCGACGATCGTGAACCCGCCGGCACGTCACGCGCAGGAGCAGCAGACTCAGGTCCCGCAGACTCAGGTGCCCCAGACCGAGGTCCCACAGACTCAGGTCCCACAGGCTCAGCCGGTGCAACAACCCGAGCCGACCGGTCTCTTCGACATCCTGGATGTCACGCAGGACGACGTCACCCCGGGCGAGACCACCGGATCGCATGCCCGGTACGACGCGCCGCCGGCGGAGTACGCCGCCACCGGCTATGCGCCGACCGACTATTCATCGGCTGAGTATGCGCCGGCCGACCATGCACCTGCCGAGTACGCGTCCGCGGACCCTCGAGCGGCGGGCACCGTGGGCCAGGACGTCGCGGCGGCGGGCTATGCGCCGGCCGGCGGCGCCGATGAGGACGCCGATCTCGTCGATCGTCCGATGCCCGCCCGCAAGCGCAACCGCAAGGTGGTCGTCGCCGTTCTGGCGATCCTCCTCGTGGTCATCCTGGTCCTGGCGGGCATCGCGCTGAAGGCGCTCGGCGTCTTCGACTCCAGCACCGACTACGACAGCAGCACCGGGCACGGGTCGGCGCTCGTGGAGATCCAGAGCGATGCGACGGTGCGTGACATCGGCGACACTCTCACCGACGCCGGGGTGGTCGGCAGCCGCAAGGCCTTCGTCAACGCCACCGGCAACGACACCGTCGCCGCGGGCTTCTACAAACTGCCCAAGGGCATCTCGGCCGAGGCGGCGGTGCAGAAGATGCAGGGCAGCGACAATCGCGTCGGTTTCATGGTGGTGCCCGAAGGTCTGCAGCTCGACACCAAGAAGGGCGTCGACGGCAAGACGACGCCGGGCATCTTCCAGCGGATCGCCGACGCGACGACGGTGAAGACCGACGATCAGACGTACGGGGTCACCGTCGATCAGCTGATGGAGGCCGCCGCGACCGCCAGCGCCACCGAACTCGGCATCCCGTCGTGGGCGCTCGAGGCGTTCAACCGGCTCGGCAACGACCATCGCCGGATCGAGGGGCTCATCGCCTCGGGTGCGTGGGAGGATCTCGACCCGCGGATGTCCGCCGTGGAGATACTGCACACCCTGATCACCAACTCCGACAAGCGCTTCACGGCATGGGGCCTGCAGTCCGACAACAACACCGGACTCACGCCCTACCAGAACCTGGTGACGGCGTCGATCGTCGAACGCGAGGCGAACAAGGACGAGGACTTCCCCAAGGTCGCCCGCGTGATCTTGAACCGGCTCAAGGCCGGACAGCGGCTGGAGATGGATTCGACGATCAACTACACCGCGGCCGTCACGGACGTCGATGTGCGCGGTGACGTCTACAAGGACGAGAACGCCTGGAACACCTACCAGCACGAGGGCTTGCCGATCACACCGATCGGTGCGGTCGGTGAGCGTGCGCTGCACGCCACGCTGAATCCCGCCAGCGGCGACTGGCTGTACTTCGTCACCGTCGACAAGCAGGGCACCACGCTGTTCTCGAAGACCTTCGACCAGCACAAGAAGAACCGTCAGGTGGCGTGCAAGAACAAGCTCCTGACCACCGGCTGCGAATGACGGGCGAGGATCCCGTGGACCCCGTACCACGCAAGGCCGCGGTGCTCGGCTCGCCGGTGGCGCACTCCAAGTCTCCGGCGCTGCACCGTGCGGCCTACCGGGCGCTGGGTCTGCGAGGCTGGACGTACGAGGCCATCGACACCACGGCGGAGCAGCTTCCCGACCGCGTTTCCCGCGCGGGTGCCGAATGGATCGGTTTCTCGGTGACGATGCCGGGAAAGCTCGCGGCGCTGGCCTTCGCCGACGAGCGGACGCGCCGAGCCGAATTGATCGGATCGGCCAACACCCTGGTGCGCACCGACGCGGGGTGGCGGGCCGACTGCACCGACGTGGACGGGATGACCGGCGCGCTGGCAGCGGCCGGACTCCCGGCCGGGGCATCGCGAGCCGTGGTGATAGGCGCGGGCGGAACCGCTCTGCCGACGCTAGCGGCGCTGGCCGACGCCGGCGTCTCAGCGGTGTCTATCGTCGCACGCAGTGCCCAGCGGGCGCGCGGCGCGTGCGACCTCGCCGAGCAACTCGGCCTGTCGGTGGAGGTGGTGCCCTTCGACGGCGGCGCGACGGTGCGTCAGGCGTGCGCGGCCGCCGACGTCACCGTGTCGACAGTGCCGGCGCCGGCCGCCGAGGCGCTGATTCCGGCGGTGACCGCCACGCCGCGCCTGATCGACGTGATCTACGACCCGTGGCCGACGCCGCTCGCCGCCGCGACGGCCGCCGCCGGCGGCACCGTGGTCGGGGGACTGGTGATGTTGTTGAACCAGGCCTACAGCCAGGTGGAGCAGTTCACCGGCAGACCTGCCCCGAAGGCCGCCATGGCTGCGGCGGTCGGTCTGGCGCTCTGAGTCGACCCCCGTCGGGCGCCGGGGCCTGTGGATCGGGTGATTGTCGCGGTCCACAGGGACGAGGACGCTCGAGCGATGGTCCCCGAACTCCTGGCAGCCGCCTGGCTTCTGCTCGTCGCCGCGATCGACCGCCGGACCGGGCGCATCCCGAACTCCCTGGTCGTTCCTGCGATGGTGGGCACCGCCGCCGTGGCGGTGTGTCTGCCCGTCGTCGGAGCATCGGCGGCGGTCGCCGTCGTGCCGTATGTGCTGGCCTTCGCGCGCGGACACTGCGGTGGCGGCGACGTCAAGCTCGCCGTGCCGTGCGGCGCGTTGGTCGGTGAACCGATCGTGAGCGGCCTCGTCGTGGTGGCGGCGGCGGTGATCTCCCTCGTGACCTGCGGTGTCGCCAGAAAGACCAGCCTGCCGCACGGGCCCGCCCTCGCGGCGTCGACCATCCTCTTCCTGCTGCTGACATGACCGGTGCGCGGCGGCGAAACCGTCCGGAGTGCCTGCCTGTGCCGCCGGTGGACCCTTCTGGAACAATTGACCATTGTGTTGCGCTGGATAACTGCCGGAGAATCCCATGGCCCGGCCCTGGTGGCCCTCGTCGAGGGGATGGTCGCCGGAGTGGAGATCACCTCGTCCGACATCGCCGAACAACTGGCCCGCCGCCGGCTGGGCTACGGCCGCGGCGCCCGTATGAAGTTCGAGGCCGACAAGGTCACGATGATCGGCGGAGTCCGCCACGGGCTGACGATGGGCGGCCCGGTGGCCGTCGAGATCGGCAACACCGAGTGGCCCAAGTGGGAACAGGTGATGTCGGCCGATCCGGTCGACGCCGAGGAACTCGAGGGCAGCGCGCGCAATGCGGCGCTGACCCGTCCGCGACCCGGGCACGCCGACTACTCCGGCATGCTGAAGTACGGCTTCGACGACGCCCGTCCGGTGCTGGAGCGGGCGAGCGCACGGGAGACGGCGGCGCGCGTCACCGCGGGCACGGTGGCCCGGAACTTCCTGCGGCAGGTCTTCGGCATCGAGATCGTCTCGCACGTCGTCTCGATCGGTGCGAGTACGCCGTACGACGGTCCCGCGCCGACCGCCGCCGATCTGTCGGCGATCGACGAGAGCCCGGTCCGCGCCTTCGGCAAGGACGCCGAGCAGTCGATGATCGACGAGATCGAGGCCGCCAAGCGCGACGGTGACACGCTCGGCGGCGTCGTCGAGGTGATCGCCACCGGTGTCCCGATCGGACTCGGCTCGCACGTCAGCGGCGAGACCAGGCTCGATGCTCGGCTGGCCGCGGCCCTGATGGGCATCCAGGCCATCAAGGGCGTCGAGGTCGGTGACGGCTTCGAGACGGCGCGGCGTCGCGGCAGCCAGGCGCACGACGAGATGGTCCCCGGAGCCGATGGGGTGCTTCGCTCCACCAATCGTGCGGGCGGGCTGGAAGGCGGGATGACCAACGGCGAGTCGGTCCGTGTCCGGGCCGCGATGAAGCCGATCTCGACGGTCCCTCGGGCGCTGTCGACCGTCGACATGACCACGGGCGAGCCCGCCACCGCCATCCACCAGCGCAGCGACGTGTGCGCCGTGCCCGCCGCGGGTGTGGTCGCCGAGGCGATGGTCGCGCTGGTGCTGGCACAGGCGGCGCTGGAGAAGTTCGGCGGCGACTCGGTCTCCGAGACCGCCGCCAACCTGCGCAGCTACCTCGACGTGATCGAGAGCCGTCCGCCGCACCCGCAGTCGTGACGGCACAGGCCACCGGCCGTCCGGCCGCGGTTCTCGTCGGCCCGATGGGAGCGGGCAAGTCGACCGTCGGCCGCGCACTGGCCCACGCTCTCGGCGTCGCCTTCTGCGACACCGACGACGAACTCGAACGCCGCTCCGGCAGGAGCATCCCGGACATCTTCGCCGCCGACGGCGAACCGGCCTTCCGCCGGCTGGAGTCCGAGGTCGTCATCGACGTTCTGGGCCGGTTCGACGGTGTGGTCTCGCTGGGTGGAGGAGCGGTGATGACCGACACGATCCGCGAAGCGCTCGCCGGCCACGCCGTGGTGTATCTCAGGGTCGGCGCCGACACCGGGTTCGCGCGCGTCGCTGCGTCCGACCGACCGTTGCTCGCCGACCCCGACCCACGTCGGCGCTATGCGGACCTGCTGTCGCGCCGAGAACCGACCTATCGCGCCGTCGCGGCCGTCGAGGTGGACGCGGCCCGGAACCCGCAGACTGTCGTCGACGACATCCGGGCCCGACTGCAGGCGGTGCGGGCCGACCAATGAACGCCGACCAATGAACATGGGAGATCAGGCATGACCGAACCGGTGAAGGTCGCCGTCCGCGCGGCGAGTCCCTACGACGTGACGATCGGCCGGGGTCTGCTCTCCGACGTCGCCGAAGCGGCGCAGGGCGCCGATCGCGTGACGATCGTCTATCAGCCGACCCTCAAGGCCACCGCCGAGCAGATCCGCGAGTATCTGGCCGAACAGGGCTTCGATGCGCATCGCGTCGAGATCCCGGACGCCGAGGATGGCAAGGACCTCTCCGTCGCCTCCTTCTGCTGGGAGGTCTTCGGACGCATCGGCATGATGCGCAACGACAAGGTCATCAGCCTGGGCGGCGGTGCCGCCACCGACCTCGCCGGTTTCGTGGCCGCGACGTGGATGCGGGGCATCGGCGTCATCCACGTGCCGACCACGCTGCTGGCGATGGTCGACGCCGCGGTGGGCGGCAAGACCGGCATCAACACCGATGCCGGAAAGAACCTCGTCGGGTCGTTCCACGAGCCCGACGCCGTGCTCATCGATCTCGCGACGCTGGAGACGGTCCCGCACAACGAGGTCGTCGCCGGGCTCGCCGAGGTCATCAAGACCGGATTCATCGCCGATCCGGTGATCCTCGACATGATCGAAGCCGACCCCGGTGCCGCCCTCGACCCGAAGGGGACGGTCCTGCCGGAGCTGATCCGCCGGTCGGTCCAGGTGAAGGCCGACGTCGTGTCCGCGGATCTGAAGGAGTCCTCACTGCGGGAGATCCTCAACTACGGTCACACGCTCGGTCACGCGATCGAACGCCGTGAACGCTACAAGTGGCGCCACGGTGCCGCGATCTCCGTCGGCATGGTCTTCGCCGCCGAACTCGGGCGGCTCGCGGGCCGGCTCGACGACGAGACCGCCGACCGCCATCGCCGGATCCTCGAACTCGTGGGTCTGCCCACGACCTACGACGAGGACGCGCTCGGCGAACTCCTCAAGACGATGGCCGGCGACAAGAAGAACCGGTCGGGCATGCTCCGATTCGTGGTGCTCGACGGTCTGGCGAAGCCCGGCCGTCTGGAGGCTCCGGACCCGTCGCTGATCGCGGCCGCCTACTCGGCCGTCGCCTCCGGCGGAGCCTCGGGCCCCGCCCCGATCATGCTGTGAGCGGTTCGAGGGTGGGATGATTTCGACTCGCTCCGCTCGCTCAACCACCCTGGATGTGAAGTGCCCACCGGCAGGCCGGCTGAGCTGGCTGCCCGGCAGGCTGGTTGAGCGGGCCGCCCGGCAGGCTGGTTGAGCGGGCCGCCCGGCAGGCTGATTGCGCGCGCTGCTCCTCAGGCTGGCTGAGCGAGCGAAGCGAGTCGAAACCCCCTCACAGCACAAACAACAGCGGGCCGGGAACCTCGAAGGTTCCCGGCCCGCCGTCGTGGAGACGATGCTCAGGCAGTGGTCGCCAGCTGAGCGGTCTGCGCTTCTGCTGCTTCCTGCGCCTTCAACTCGGCCTTCCGCTGGTCGCGGCGGACGAAGAAGCGCCCGAGGCTGACGCCGAAGAACGCCGGCAGGTAGACGATGAGGGTGATGAACGAGACGCCGGCGGTCATCTCGATCCAGAAGGAGGCCTGGCCGATACCGTTCAGCCAGAAGGTTCCGAGGATCCAGCACACGAGGCACGACACGACGGCGGCCACGAGGCCGACCTTGAGCCAGCGCATCGTGAGATCCTCGTAGTCGTCGGGGTCGCTGTGCGCGCGGGCGTCCCTGATGCCGTCGTATCCGCCCCAGATCACCGCGATCAGCACCACGGCGATCACCGCGAGCCAGCGTCCGAGTGGCGAGGACAGAGGTGCCGTGATGACGACGACACCGAGAATGATTCGGGCGGCGATGTGCACAATCGACATCACGGCGCCACGCAGTAGCCACGAACTCATGGATGCACCATACCGGGGAGGAACATGTTCAACAACGCTGACATGCGGAAAGAACCGGCGCACGCCGAGGCCGGCGCGACGATCGCGGCCAGGCGCGCTCGATTGTCCCGGGCATTGGGAGACGACGCGGCGGGGGACCAGGTGGACGCGATCGTCGTGTCGAACCTGGTCAACGTGCGTTACCTCACAGGTTTCACCGGCAGCAACGCGGCGGTCCTCGTCTGGGCCGAGCGGCCGGAGCGGCCCGAGGACACGATCTCGACGGACGGCAGATATGTGTCGCAGGTGGCCGCACAGGTACCCGACCTGCCGGCGCTGATCGCCCGCGACTGCCCGCGCGCCCTCGTCGAGCACGCCGCCGGCCTGCGCCCGCGCGTTCGGATCGGCATCGAGGCGGACGCGATGTCGGTGGCGGCGTTCACCGACCTGTCGCAGCACGCCGGCGCGGAACTGGTCCCGCTGCGCGGAACTGTGGAAGCGCTGCGCGCGGTCAAGGACGCCGGTGAAGTGGAATTGATCACGTCAGCGTGCCGGATCGGCGACGAGGCCCTCGCCGCTCTGATCGAACGCGACGCGATCGTCCCGGGCCGCACCGAGCGCGCCGTGGCGCGCGACCTCGAGTGGGAGATGTACGTGCGCGGCGCCGACGCCATCGCCTTCGAGACGATCGTCGCCGCCGGGCCGAACTCGGCGATCCCGCACCATCGCCCCACCGATGCGGTGCTCGCCGACGGCGACCTGGTCAAGATGGATTTCGGCGCGGTCGCCGGCGGCTATCACTCGGACATGACCCGCACCTACGTACTGGGGGCCGCGGCGGCGTGGCAACGCGAGATCTACGAGATCGTCGAGGCCGCGCAGCTCGCCGGCCGCGAGGCCCTCGTTCCCGGCGCCGACCTGGCGGGGGTCGACGCCGTCGCCCGCGAGGTGATCGCGGACGCGGGGTACGGCGAGTACTACGTGCACGGTCTGGGGCACGGGGTGGGGTTGGAGATCCACGAAGGTCCGGGAATCGGGGCCGCCGCGAGCGGTACACTGCCTGTCGGCGCAACGGTCACCGTTGAACCCGGGATCTACCTGCCCGGGCGCGGCGGCGTGCGGATCGAAGACACCCTGGTGGTCACCGATGCCGGACCGCGATTGCTGACGACCACCCCGAGGGCGCTCCGCGCCCTGTGACTTTCCGAGGAGACAACACATATGGCGTCGACCGCCGACTTCAAGAACGGCCTCGTCCTCAAGATGGAGGGCGACCAGCTCTGGCAGATTCTGGAATTCCAGCACGTGAAGCCGGGCAAGGGCCCCGCGTTCGTGCGCACCAAGATCAAGAACGTCCTGTCGGGCAAGATCGTCGACAAGACCTTCAACGCCGGAGTCAAGGTGGAGACGGCGACCGTCGACCGTCGCGACATGACCTACCTGTACAACGACGGCACCGACTACGTGTTCATGGACGGCGAGACCTTCGACCAGATCACCATCGCCCCCGAGGTCATCGGCGACGGTGCGCGCTTCCTGCTGGAGAACATGACCGTCCAGGTCTCGACCCACGAGGGCGCGCCGCTGTCGGTGGAGCTCCCGGTCACCGTCGAACTCGAGGTCCAGCACACCGACCCGGGTCTGCAGGGCGATCGATCGACCGGCGGCTCCAAGCCCGCCACGCTGGAGACCGGCGCCGAGGTCCAGGTGCCGCTGTTCATCAACACCGGCGACAAGCTGAAGATCGATTCCCGCGACGGCAGCTACCTCGGCCGCGTCAACAGCTGACACACCGCACCACCGACGTTCCCCGAGCAAGACAGGCACTGCGACTCACGTGAAGAAACCCGGTACCCGCCACAAGGCGCGCAAGCGCGCGGTGGACCTTCTGTTCGAGGCGGAAGCCAAGGGCGTGAAGGCCACCCAGCTGATCGCTGAGCGGCGCGAGATCTACCCCACCGACGACAGCGTCGGAACGATGTACGAGCACACCGTGCGCGTCGTCGAGGGTGTCACCACGGACGCCTCCCAGGTGGACGCCGTGATCGAGTCGCATCTGGAGAACTGGAAGCTGCACCGGCTCCCGGCGGTCGACCGCGCCATTCTGCGGCTGGCCGTCTGGGAGCTGCTGTACGCGACCGACGTCGACATCGACGTCGTGCTCGACGAGGCCGTCGAGCTCGCCAAGGAGCTCTCGACCGACGATTCCCCGTCGTTCGTCAACGGCGTCCTCGGCAAGGTCGCCGAACTGGCCCCTCAGGTCAGGGCGGCGGCCTCGGCGGAGTAGACTGGCTGCTCGAGAGCAAGTTCTGGCTCGACAAGAGAATTTCCTTTAACGACCCGTCCAGTGAGGCGGAGAAGGAGGTCGACTTGGCTCCGCCGGTCGATCGTGCGCGCCCTCAGCGTGTGTTACTCGACGCTTCTGACGTCGGGCGCACGGTGGCACGCATGGCACATCAAGTGATCGAGAAGACCGCTCTGGACGCTCCCGACGCCCGTCGGGTCCTGCTCATCGGTATCCCCACGCGGGGCACCTCGCTGGCAGTGCGGCTGGCCGAGCGGATCGCCGAGTTCTCCGGCGTCCGGGTGCCGACCGGCTACCTCGACATCACGCTCTACCGCGACGACCTTCGCGACAAGCCCCATCGCCCGCTCGAACGGACGCTCGTCCCCGAGGGCGGCGTCGACGGCGCGCTGGTGATCCTCGTCGACGACGTCCTCTTCTCCGGCCGCACCGTGCGCGCCGCGCTCGACGCGCTGCGCGATCTCGGCCGTCCGTCCGCGGTGCAACTCGCGGTGCTGGTCGATCGCGGCCACCGGGAGTTGCCCCTGCGCGCCGACTACGTCGGCAAGAACGTCCCGACCTCCCGGGACGAGGACGTCGAAGTCCACCTGGTGGAGCACGACGGGATCGACGAGGTGGTGCTCCGATGAAGCACCTGCTCTCCGCCGCCGACCTGTCCCGCGACGACGCGCTCGACATCCTCGACGAGGCCCAGCGGTTCGAGCAGGCGCTTGCCGGCCGTGAGGTCCGCAAACTCCCCACCCTCCGCGGCCGGACGGTGATGACCGTCTTCTACGAGAACTCGACGCGCACCCGCGTCTCGTTCGAGGTCGCCGCCAAGTGGATGAGCGCCGATGCGATCAACGTCAGCGCATCGAGTTCGTCGGTCAACAAGGGCGAGTCGCTGCGCGACACCGCCAAGACGCTGCGCGCCCTCGGCGCGGACGCCCTGGTGGTGCGGCACCCGGCATCCGGCGCCGCCGCCCAGGTGGCGCGGTGGACCAACGACGGCAGCGACGTCACTGGCCTGCCGACCACCGGTCCGTCGGTCATCAACGCCGGCGACGGCACGCATGAACACCCCACGCAGGCGCTCCTCGACGCCTACACGATTCGCCAGCGTCTGGGCGGTTTCGAAGGTCGCCGCGTGGCGATCGTCGGCGACATCCTGCACTCGCGCGTGGCGCGGTCGAACGCCCGGCTGCTCGCGACCCTCGGTGCCGAGGTGGTCCTCGTGGCACCGCCGACCCTGCTGCCGACGGGCGTGCAGACGTGGCCGGTCCGGGTCGCCACCGATCTGGACGCCGAGCTTCCGGCCGCGGACGCGGTGATGATGCTCCGGGTCCAGGCCGAACGCATGAACGGCGGATTCTTCCCGAGCGCGCGCGAGTACGCGGTGCGCTACGGGCTCTCGGACACCCGCATGGCGATGCTGCGCGACGACGCCGTGGTGCTGCACCCCGGCCCGATGCTGCGCGGCATGGAGATCGGCTTCAACGTCGCCGACACCCCGCAGGCCACCGTCCTCGAACAGGTCCGCAACGGCGTCCACGTCCGCATGGCGGTGCTGTTCCGCCTCATCGCGGGAGCCGAGGAGTCCATCGGCGGACCCGACAGCAGAACAGCGGACAGCAGAACACCCGACAGCAGCGCCCCCGACGATTCCCGAGGAGTGAAGTAGTGTCCGTCACCGGTTCGGTCCTGATCACCAACGTCCGGCCCTACGGTGACGGCGACCCGGTGGATGTCGCCGTCGTCGACGGCGAGATCACCGCGATCGGCGCCGGCCTGCCGGCTCCCGATGGGGCGGACACGATCGACGGCGGAGGCGGCGTACTGCTTCCCGGCTTCGTCGATCTGCACACACATCTGCGCCAGCCCGGCCGCGAGGACACCGAGACCGTCGAATCGGGCTCGCGAGCGGCGGCGCGCGGCGGCTACACGGCGGTCTTCGCGATGGCGAACACGGACCCGGTGGCCGACAACGCCTCGATCACCGATCACGTGTGGCGCCTCGGCCGGGAGATCGGTCTGGTGGACGTGCACCCGGTGGGTGCGGTCACGGTCGGACTCGCCGGCGAGCAACTCGCCGAGATGGGCATGATGGCCGACGGCGACGCTGCGGTGAAGCTGTTCAGCGACGACGGGAAGTGCGTGCACGATCCGGTCATCATGAAGAGGGCGCTCGAGTACTCGAAGGGGCTCGGAGTGTTGATCTCGCAGCACTCCGAGGATCCGCGGCTGACTGTGGGAGCCGTCGCGCACGACGGTCCGACCGCCGCGCGGCTGGGTCTGACCGGCTGGCCGCGTGCCGCCGAGGAGTCGATCGTCGCGCGCGACGCGCTGCTGGCGCGAGACGCCGGGGCCCGGGTGCACATCGCGCACGCCTCCACGGCGGGCACGGTCGAGCTGATCCGCTGGGCCCGCGGCCAGGGGATCGAGATCACCGCGGAGGTCACTCCGCACCACCTGCTGCTGGACGACTCGCGGCTGGAGACCTACGACGGCGTCAACCGTGTCAACCCGCCGCTGCGCGAGGAGACCGACAAGACGGCGTTGCGGGCGGCACTCGCCGACGGGGTCATCGACTGCGTCGCCACCGACCACGCACCGCATGCGGCGCAGGAGAAGTGCTGCGAGTTCTCGCAGGCGCGACCGGGGATGCTGGGTCTGGAGACGGCGCTGTCGATCGTGGTGGAGACGATGGTCCGGCCCGGACTGCTCGACTGGCGCGGCGTCGCGCGAGTGATGAGCGAACGGCCGGCGCAGATCGTCGGCCTCGACGACCAGGGGCGGCCGATCGCCGTCGGTGAGCCGGCGAATCTGACGATCATCGATCCGGACGGTTCGTGGGAGGTCCGCGGCCAGACACTGGCCAGCAAGTCCGGCAACACCCCCTACGAGTCGATGCGGCTGCCGGGCGTCGTGCAGGCGACGGTCCTGCGCGGTCGGGTCACGGCGGCGCGGGGACCCGCGGCGCTCGACGACACGGTCTGCGACCCGGCGTTCGGCGAGACGGCGGGTGAGTGGCGGTGAACGAGGTCCTGTACTACGTGGTGGTCACCGTCGTCGCCCTCGCGGTGTGGCTGACGCTGGTGGCGATGGTGGTGCGCGGCTGGCGCAACCGGGGCCGCAGGCAGGCGGAGACCGTAGGAGAACTGCCGGTGGCGCCCGCCGACCCGGGAGAGCTCATCCGCGGCCCGCACACCGGCCTGTACCTCGGCAGCACGATGGCTCCGAGCTGGCAGAACCGCATCGCGGTCGGCGACTTCGGAGACCGCGCCAACGCTCAGCTGTCGGCGTTCCCGGCCGGATTGCTCATCGAGCGCTCGGGCGCCTCGCAGATCTGGATCCCCGAGGAGTCGATCGTGGCGGTCCGCACCGAACGCGGGCTCGCGGGCAAGGCGATGAGCCGCGACGGTGTGCTGGTGATCCGCTGGGCGCTGCCGACGGGGATCCAGGTGGACTCCGGGCTGCGCGCCGACGACAAGTCGGTCTATCCGGAGTGGGTGGCGGCCTACGAGGAGATCACCGAGAAGGCTTTCCGCGAGCTCGAACTCACGGACGAACATGAATCTGGCACCAAGAAGACGAAGAAGAGAGACAAGTGATGAACAAAGCGGTGATGGTGCTGGAGAACGGCCAGGTTTTCACCGGTCAGGCGTTCGGCGCCACGGGACGCACTCTGGGCGAAGCGGTCTTCTGCACCGCGATGACCGGGTACCAGGAGACGTTGACCGACCCGAGTTACCACCGGCAGATCGTCGTCGCGACGGCGCCGCAGATCGGTAACACCGGCTGGAACACCGAGGACAGTGAGAGCCTGCTCGGCAAGCGTTCGTCGGTCCGGTGGTCGGCGGACTTCATCGACCACCAGGATCCGGGGAAGATCTGGGTGGCCGGATACGCGGTCCGCAACCCCACGCGACGCGTCTCCAACTGGCGAGCCGGCTCGTCGCTCGAAGACGAGCTGATCGGTCAGGGAGTGGTCGGCATCGCGGGCATCGACACCCGCGCACTGGTGCGCGTGCTCCGGGACAGCGGATCGATGCGCGCCGGGATCTTCTCCGGCGATGCGATCGGCAGCACCGAGGAGATGCTCGACGCGGTCCGCGCCCAGCCGTCGATGGCCGGTGCCGATCTCGCGGCGCAGGTCAGCACGTCCGAGCCGTACATCGTCGAGGCGGCCGGCGGGGAGGCGAAGTTCACCGTCGCCGCACTCGACATGGGCATCAAGGCCAACACCCCGCGCATGCTCGCCGCCCGCGGAGTGGAGGTGCACGTGCTCCCGTCAGACGCCACCTACGCCGACATCCGCGCTCTGAACCCGGACGGTTTCTTCCTCTCGAACGGGCCGGGCGACCCGGCGACCGCCGACGCGGCCGTCGCGCTGACCAGCGAGGTGATCGACGCGGGACTGCCGACGTTCGGCATCTGCTTCGGGAACCAGATCCTGGGACGGGCCTTCGGCCGCAGTACCTACAAGCTCAAGTTCGGTCACCGGGGCATCAACATCCCGGTCCTCGACACCACCACCGGCCGGGTCGCCATCACCTCGCAGAACCACGGCTTCGCCCTCGAGGGCGAAGCGGGCGAGGAGTTCGACACCGACCTCGGCCGTGCCCGCGTCTCCCACGTCTGCGCCAACGACGGCGTCGTGGAGGGTGTGGAGCTGCTGTCCGGCCAGGCGTTCTCCGTGCAGTACCACCCGGAGGCCGCGTCCGGACCGCACGACGCCGCCAATCTCTTCGACAAGTTCGTCAACGTGATGGAGAACTCCGCCATGAAAGGAACCCGCGCGTAATGCCTCGCCGTACAGACATCTCCCACGTTCTGGTGATCGGGTCCGGCCCGATCGTCATCGGCCAGGCCTGCGAGTTCGACTACTCGGGCACCCAGGCCTGCCGGGTGCTCAAGGCCGAGGGCCTGCGCGTGTCGCTGGTCAACTCCAATCCGGCCACGATCATGACCGATCCCGAGTTCGCCGACGCCACGTACGTGGAGCCGATCACTCCGGAGTACATCGAGAAGGTCATCGAGACCGAGGCCGCCGGCGGCCACCCGATCGACGCCGTGCTCGCGACCCTGGGCGGTCAGACCGCGCTCAACGCGGCGGTCGGCCTGCATGAGAAGGGCATTCTCGCCAAACACGACATCGAGCTGATCGGCGCCGACTTCGACGCCATCCAGCGCGGCGAGGACCGCCAGATGTTCAAGGACATCGTCACCGAGATCGGCGGCGAGAGCGCCCGCTCGCGGGTCTGCCACACCATGGAGGAGGTGTACGCGACCGTCGAGGAGCTCGGCTACCCGGTGGTGGTGCGGCCGTCGTTCACCATGGGCGGACTCGGCTCCGGCATGGCCTACGACGAAGCCGATCTGGACCGGATCGCCGGCGGCGGCCTGGCGGCCTCGCCCACGGCGAACGTCCTGATCGAGGAGTCCATCCTCGGCTGGAAGGAGTACGAGCTCGAGCTGATGCGCGACAACAAGGACAACGTCGTCGTGATCTGCTCGATCGAGAACGTCGATCCGGTCGGTGTGCACACCGGCGACTCGATCACCGTCGCACCCGCGATGACGCTGACCGACCGCGAGTACCAGATCATGCGCGATCAGTCGATCGCCATCCTCCGCAAGGTGGGCGTCGACACCGGCGGTTGCAACATCCAGTTCGCCCAGAACCCGCGCGACGGCCGCCTGGTCGTCATCGAGATGAACCCGCGAGTGTCGCGCTCGTCGGCGCTGGCGTCGAAGGCGACCGGTTACCCGATCGCCAAGATGGCGGCCAAGCTGGCCATCGGCTATTCGCTCGACGAGATCATGAACGACATCACCCGGGTCACGCCCGCGTGCTTCGAGCCGGCGCTCGACTACGTGGTCGTCAAGGCTCCGCGTTTCGCGTTCGAGAAGTTCCCGGGCGCCGACGACACACTCACCACCACGATGAAGTCGGTGGGCGAGGCGATGAGCCTGGGCCGCAGTTTCGCCGAGGCCTTCGGCAAGGTGATGCGATCACTGGAGACCAAGGCGGCGGGCTTCTGGACCGAGGCCGACCGGCCCGACCCGGCGACCATCGACACCGAGGCGCTGCTGTCGGAGGTGTCGGTCGGCAGGGACGGCCGCATGTACAAGATCATGCTGCTGCTGGAGGCGGGCGTCGGCATCGACCGGATCTACGAGGCGACCTCGATCGACCCGTGGTTCCTGGCCGAGATCGACGGCATCCGACAGATCGGTCACGAGGTCCGCGACGCCGAGAGCCTCGACGAGTTCACCCTGCGGGTCGCCAAGAGCAACGGACTCTCGGATCGCCAGATCGCAGTCCTCCGCGGTACCGACGAGGACGCGATCCGCGAACTGCGGACGGGCATGGGCGTGCGCCCGGTCTACAAGACGGTCGACACGTGCGCCGCCGAGTTCGAAGCGAAGACCCCGTACCACTACAGCTCCTACGAGCTCGATCCGGCGGCGACCACCGAGATCGCCGCGCAGACCGAGCGGCCCAAGGTGCTGATCCTGGGCTCGGGACCCAACCGAATCGGCCAGGGCATCGAGTTCGACTACTCCTGCGTCCACGCCGCGCTCACGCTGTCGGAGGCCGGATACGAGACGGTCATGGTGAACTGCAACCCGGAGACGGTCTCCACCGACTACGACACCGCCGACCGCCTGTACTTCGAGCCGCTGACCTTCGAGGACGTCCTGGAGGTGTACCGCGCCGAATCGCAGTCGGGCACCGTCGCGGGCGTCATCGTCCAGCTCGGCGGGCAGACTCCGCTGGGGCTCGCCGCACGGCTCGAGGCCGCAGGCGTGCCGATCGTCGGCACCAGCCCGGCCGCCATCGATCTGGCGGAGGACCGCGGCGAGTTCGGCAAGGTGCTCGTCGAGGCGGGCCTGCCCGCACCGCAGTTCGGGACCGCCACCACCTTCGAGGGCGCCAAGGACATCGCGGCCGGAATCGGCTACCCGGTGCTGGTCCGCCCGTCGTACGTGCTCGGCGGCCGCGGCATGCAGATCGTCTACGACGAGCAGGGGCTGGCCGACTACATCGCGAACGCCACCGAGATCTCCGACGACCGCCCGGTGCTGGTCGACCGGTTCCTGGAGGGCGCCGTCGAGATCGACGTCGACGCGCTGTGCGACGGTGACGAGGTCTACATCGGCGGCATCATGGAGCACATCGAGGAGGCCGGCATCCACTCCGGCGACTCGGCGTGCGCGCTGCCCCCGATCACGCTCGGCGCCGATGTGGTGGAGCGGGTGCGGACCTCGACCGCGGCGCTGGCCAGGGGTCTGGGCGTGCGCGGCCTGATGAACGTTCAGTACGCGCTCGCCGGCGACGTGCTGTACGTGCTCGAGGCCAACCCGCGGGCGAGCCGCACGGTGCCCTTCGTCTCGAAGGCCACCGCGGTGCCGCTGGCGAAGGCGTGCGCGCGAGTCATGCTGGGCATGTCGATCGCCGAACTGCGCACCCAGGGCATCCTGCCCGCGGAGGGCGACGGTTCGGTCACCCCGGCGAACGCCCCGGTGGCGGTCAAGGAGGCCGTGCTGCCGTTCAACCGCTTCCGGCGGGAGGACGGGACCGGCGTCGACTCGCTGCTGAGTCCCGAGATGAAGTCGACCGGTGAGGTCATGGGACTCGACGACGATTTCGGCCGGGCCTTCGCCAAGTCGCAGGAGGCGGCCGGGGGAGCGCTCCCTCGCTCGGGCACGGTCTTCGTGTCGGTGGCCGATCGCGACAAGGCCTCGATCATCTCCCCGATGAAGCGCCTCGCCGACCTGGGCTTCACCGTTCTCGCCACCGGCGGTACCGCGGACGTGCTGCGCCGCAACGGTATCCAGGTGGAGACCGTGCGCAAGTACTTCGAGGCCAAGGAGGGTGAGCGGACCGTCATCGACGCCATCAGAGAGCGCAAGGTGGACCTCATCATCAACACGCCGTTCGGCACCGCCGGACCGCGCGTCGACGGGTACGAGATCCGTGCCGCCGCGATCGCCGCGACGGTGCCGTTCATCACCACCGTGCAGGGTGCGGGCGCTGCGGTGCTCGGCATCGAGGCGACGCTGAACGCCACGATGAGCGTGCGATCACTGCAGCGCCGCCACGCGGAGATGCAGGCGGGCAAGTGATAGAGGCCGGAAAGTGATAGAAGCGACGGCACGATCGTCCGGTTTCGCGGCGCGATACCGGGCGGTCGTCGCCGAGCGCGGACGGCTGTGCGCGGGAATCGACCCGCACGGGGCGCTGCTCGAGCAGTGGGGTCTGCCGGTGACCGTCGACGGGCTGCGCGCCTTCGCCGACGCCTGCGTCGAGGGCCTCGGTCCCACCGCCGCCGTCATCAAACCGCAGGTCGCCTTCTTCGAGGTCTTCGGCGCCGCGGGCTTCGCGGTCCTGGAGGATGTGATCGCCGGCTGCCGAGAGGCGGGGGCGGTGGTCCTCGCCGACGCCAAGCGCGGCGACATCGGCTCCACCATGGCGGCGTACACCGCGGCATGGCTCGACGACGCGTCGCCCCTGTGCTCCGATGCGGTGACCCTCTCACCGTACCTGGGTTTCGGATCGCTCGAACCGGCTGTTCACAAGGCGCGGACCACCGCGCGCGGCGTCTTCGCCCTCGCCCGCACCTCCAATCCCGAGGGCGGCTCGGTGCAGACGGCCGACGCCGGCGGTCGGACCGTCGGACAGTCGATCGTCGACGCCGCCGCGGAGGTGAACGCCGATGGCTCCGGAACGGTCGGCGTGGTGGTCGGCGCGACACGCGAACACGGATTGGATCTGAGCCGCCTGGCCGGTCCCGTGCTGTCGCCGGGATTGGGCGCCCAGGGCGCCACCGCGGCCGATCTGGCCCGGATCTTCGACGGTTCGGATCCGTCGTGGCTGCTGCCGGCGGCCAGCCGCAGCATCCTGCGCGCGGGACCCGATCCGGCGGCCCTCGCGGCCGCGGCGTCCGCGACCAGAGACGAGGTCGAGGCGGCGCTGCGGTAGCCGCTCACCACTGACGCGACACTCGACGACGGAACCCCCGTCCCGGACGGGGGTTCCGTCGTCGAACGTCGCGGCTGTGCGGGGTCTGCGGGTTTCGCGGATGGCGCGGAGCCACGGGGCCGTTCAGTAGCGGCCGATCTCCTCGCGGAAAGCGGCGATCGCGGGCCAGGTCTCCTGTTCGGCGACGGCCCCGGTCAGCAGTCCGAGGTGGCTGGTCTCGACGGTGTGGAACTCGGCGTGGACGGAGTCGGTGAACAGGCTCAGTCCGTGCTCGGCCGCCGCGTGGCTGACGATCGCGTCACGGTGCGAGCCGGCCATGAAGACCGGCGCCGTGATGGACGTGAGATCGACGGTGACCGATCCGAAGTGCAGTTCGCCGCGTGCGATCTCATCGCGCAGGATGAGATTCACCAGCATCTGCTCGCTGACCTTTCCCGGGTAGCCGGGCAGCGAGTTCTGGAAGCGGTCGATCACCTGCATGCCGACCAGCGCGTCGGTGTCTCGGAGGTTCGCCAGAATGTACTGCGGCTTGCGCAGTTCGCGATCCCACGAGCTCGCTCGGTAGGCGAGTTGTACGGCGATCGACGGGATGCCGCCCAGCGCGCGGAGCAGATAGGTGACCGGCTTGCCCTGCGTGGGGCCGAGCAACCTCCGGAGCAGGGGATAGGGCTCGATCTTCTGGTAGTTGAGCGGTGTGCCGACGGTGATGACCGAGCGGATCGGCAGGTCGCGCTGTGCGGCCGCGGTCATCAGCGACAGGGTGCCGCCGAGGCTCCAGCCCATGAGGTCGACCGCGTCCGGCCCGGCCCGGAAATCGTCGATCACCTCGCCGATCGCGCGGGGGATGAAGGTGCCGAAGTAGTCCTCGAAACCGAGCCGGCGGTCGGCGTAGCCCACGTCGCCGAAGTCGATGACGTACGGAACGGTACCGGTGCCGAGCAGGAACTCGACCACCGAGTTGCCCGGCTGGGCGCCGGGTGCCAGGTCGTAGCAATGGGCGGGCACCGCCAGCGGCGGGACCAGCAGCACCGGGACCTGACCGGACTCCCGAGCCGCCCGGAGTTGGTCCGCTGAACCGAAGCGGATCAGCTTGGCGTGCGGACGTTCCGAGAGCACCACCGACTCGCTGGCGCTGGACGGGGCGAGGTCGTCGGTCAGGACACGAGCAAGGGTTCGAAGGTCACTGAGCATGGAGGGCACGGTACCTTGTGCCGCATCCGCCGTCGCACGCCGTGTTGTTCCCGGACGATCGATGTGGTTCCGAGGTGATCGGCGCTCTCCTGCGACACCGAGTGCGGGCGCGCCCGGTGCGCTTCACCGGAAACGGCGGCGGAGCGGGTACCGTTTGTGCTGGTCCGATTGCATGGGACTCCGATTGCATGGGACAAGGCGTCGAGCGTTAGGCTGGATCCGATTCGCTCGTAGGGGCCGCACGGCCCCGAAGCGGAAAAACACGAGATGTTCGTATAGCGTCGCGTGGACAAACCGAACTGTAGACACGAAAGACGGAGGAACCGTGGCTCTTCCCCAGTTGACCGATGAGCAGCGCGCTGCAGCGCTCGAGAAGGCGGCTGCCGCTCGCCGGGTGCGCGCGGAGCTCAAGAACCGCCTGAAGAGCGGCGGCACCAACCTGCAGCAGGTGCTGGCCGACGCAGAGAACGACGAGATCCTCGGCAAGATGAAGGTCTCGGCCCTTCTCGAGGCCCTGCCGAAGGTGGGCAAGGTGAAGGCGCAGGAGATCATGACCGAGCTGGAGATCGCTCCGACTCGCCGTGTCCGCGGTCTCGGTGACCGCCAGCGCAAGGCGCTTCTCGAGAAGTTCAGCTCCTGAGCGTGACCCGGGAGCACACCCGACGGAGGGGCCGACTGGTTGTACTGGTCGGCCCCTCGGCTGTCGGAAAGTCGACCGTCGTCGCACGGCTGCGCGAGCTCGTTCCCGATCTGTGGTTCAGCGTGTCGGCGACGACCCGCGATCCGCGGCCGGGTGAGGTGGACGGTCACGACTACCACTTCGTGAGCCGAGAGAAGTTCGACTCGATGATCGAGAACGGCGAACTCCTCGAATGGGCCGACATCCACGGAGGACTGCAACGTTCGGGAACACCCGCGGCTCCGGTGCGCGAGGCCCTCGAATCCGGCTCGCCCGTGCTGCTGGAGGTCGACCTGGTGGGATGCCGCAACGTGGTGACGGCGATGCCGGAGGCGACGACGGTGTTCCTGGCGCCGCCGAGCTGGGAGACTCTGGTGGAGCGGCTGACCGGCCGCGGCACTGAATCCCAGGAGGTGATCGACCGTCGACTGGAGACGGCGCGGTCGGAGATGGCCGCCCGCGAGGAGTTCCAACACGTCGTGGTGAACGACGATGTCGACGCGGCCGCCGAACAATTGGTAAACTTGCTGGTTGGGCCGCCGTTAGAGGAGCAGGCCCAAGCAGAGACTTCGCAGGAGAATTGAGTGAGCACTCAGACCGAGACCGAATCAACCGTGGTTGTGGACGAGCCCGTCTACGACGCCCCGCTGGGTATCACCAATCCGCCGATCGACGAACTGCTCGAGCGCACCTCGTCGAAGTACGCCCTGGTGATCTACGCGGCCAAGCGCGCCCGGCAGATCAACGACTACTACAACCAGCTCGCCGAGGGCATCCTCGAGTACGTCGGCCCCCTCGTGGAGCCGGGCGTCCAGGAGAAGCCGCTCTCGATCGCGATGCGTGAGATCCACTCGGACCTGCTCGAGCACACCGAGGGCGAGTAGGCCCCACAGGTGTCCAAAGCGCACATCCTGATCGGTGTGGGCGGCGGTATCGCCGCGTACAAGGTGTGTTCGGTCATCCGGCACTACACCGAGGCGGGGCACGACGTCCGAGTGATGCCGACCAGGGCCGCCCTCAACTTCGTCGGGGCCGCCACCTTCGAGGCGCTGTCGGGCAACCCGGTCAGCACCGAGGTCTTCGACGACGTCGACGAGGTGGCTCATGTGGCGCTGGGACGCCGCGCCGACCTGGTGATCGTCGCGCCGGCGACGGCGGACCTGATGGCCCGCGCGGTCGCGGGCCGCGCCGACGACCTGCTGACCGCATCGCTGCTCACGGTGAGCTGTCCGGTGCTGTTCGTCCCGGCGATGCACACCGAGATGTGGGAGCATCCGGCTACCGTCGCCAATGTCGCGACCCTCCGGAGTCGCGGCGTGACTGTCATGACTCCGGCCGTGGGGCGTCTCACCGGCACCGACAGCGGTGCCGGGCGCATGCCCGAGCCCGCCGAGATCGCGGCGCTGGGGGATCTCCTGCTGACCCGCGCCGACGCTCTGCCCTACGACCTGTCGGGTGTGCGCATGGTGATCAGCGCCGGCGGCACCCGCGAGGCCCTCGACCCGGTGCGATACCTGGGCAACCACAGTTCCGGCAAACAGGGGTACGCCCTGGCCCGGGCGGCCTCGCAGCGCGGAGCCCGGGTGACGCTGGTCTCCGGCGCCACCTCGGATCCGGGTGAGCCGGCATCGGTCGAGATCGTTCACGTGGACTCCGCACGCGAGATGCAGTCGGAGATGACCACGCGGGCCGCGGATGCCGACGTGGTGATCATGGCGGCCGCCGTCGCCGACTTCCGGCCCACGGCGGTGGCCGGCGCCAAGATCAAGAAGGGCGACGACGGACCCGCTCCCATCCACTTGGACACCAACCCCGATATTCTCGCCGGGCTGGTCGCCGACCGTGCGCAGGGCCGGATTCCCCGGAGTACCGTGATCGTCGGATTCGCCGCAGAGACCGGTGACGCCGACGGCGGAGTCCTCGACCACGGCCGCGCCAAGCTCCGCAGAAAGGGCTGCGACCTGCTGGTCGTCAACGCCGTCGGCGGCGGCAAGGCGTTCGGCACCGAGGACAACACCGGCTGGCTGCTGACCGCGGACGGCCGCGAGACCGGACTGCCATTCGGCTCAAAAACTTTGATGGCGAGCAGAATCCTTGACGAAGTGGCCGCTCTCGTGCCAGATGGACAGGTGCCCTCGCGCGCCGGCACCGGCGAACGAGAGGGCAACGAACTGACACACAACCCCGAGAGGAACCGATGAGCGCCTCAGCGTCCCGTCTATTCACGAGCGAATCCGTCACCGAGGGTCATCCGGACAAGATCTGTGACGCGATCAGCGACTCGATCCTGGACGCGATGCTCGCGAAGGATCCGAAGGCCAAGGTGGCCGTGGAGACCCTGGTCACCACCGGTCAGGTGCATGTCGCGGGCGAGGTCAGCACCACCGCCTACGTCGACATCCCGACCATCGTGCGCGAGAAGATCCTCGAGATCGGCTACGACTCGTCCACCAAGGGCTTCGACGGCACGTCGTGCGGCGTCAACATCGCGATCGGCGCGCAGTCGCCGGAGATCGCCCAGGGCCTGACCCACTCGCACGAGAAGCGCACCGGCACCCACGACGACGACATCGACCAGCAGGGTGCAGGCGACCAGGGCCTGATGTTCGGTTACGCCACCGACGAGACGCCCGAGCTGATGCCGCTCCCGATCGCGCTGGCCCACCGGCTCTCGCGCCGGCTGACCCAGGTCCGCAAGGACGGCGTCCTGCCGTACCTGCGTCCCGACGGCAAGACTCAGGTCACCATCGAGTACGCGGGCGACACCCCGGTCCGTCTCGACACCGTGGTGGTCTCCACGCAGCACGCCGCCGACATCGACATCGAGGGCATGCTCGCCCCCGATATCCGCAAGCACGTCCTCGAGCCGGTCTTCGCCGAACTCGACCTCCCGGTGAAGCTCGACACCTCCGACCCGCGTCTGCTGGTGAACCCCACCGGCAGCTTCGTGCTCGGCGGACCGATGGGCGACGCCGGTCTCACCGGCCGCAAGATCATCGTCGACACCTACGGCGGCATGGCGCGTCACGGCGGCGGTGCGTTCTCGGGCAAGGACCCGTCGAAGGTCGACCGCAGCGCCGCCTACGCGATGCGCTGGGTGGCGAAGAACGCCGTTGCGGCGGGCCTGGCCAGCCGCATCGAGGTCCAGGTGGCCTACGCCATCGGCAAGGCCGCGCCCGTCGGTCTGTTCGTCGAGACCTTCGACACCGAGAAGGTGGACCCCGGCACCATTCAGAAGGCGATCTCGCAGGTCTTCGACCTTCGTCCCGGGGCCATCATCCGCGATCTGGACCTGCTGCGGCCGATCTACGCACCGACCGCCGCGTACGGACACTTCGGCCGGACCGATGTGGATCTGCCGTGGGAGCGCACCGACCGCGTCGCCGCACTCCGCGAGGCCGCAGGCCTGTAAGAGTGCGCGAGGCTGCAGGTCGGGGAGCGGTCCGCCGCGGCGCGGTCTCAGGCGATCGCTAATCTCGACGTGTGACAGCCGAGACCGAGCGCGTGGCCGCGAAGCCTCCGCGCAATCAGCGGGTCGCCGCACCGCAGCGACCGGTGGCCCGTGTGCTGCCGATGCTCGGGCTGGCTCACCTGGACCGGCCCTTCGATTACCTCGTGGACGCCAAGACGGACGCGGACGCCCAGCCGGGCGTCCGCGTCCGTGTGCGTTTCGCCGGCCGGTTGGTGGACGGCTACCTCTTGGAACGGCTCGACCGCAGCGAACACGAGGGCGCGCTGTCGTGGCTCGATCGCGTCGTCTCGCCCGAACCCGTCCTCACCCCCGAACTGGCCGCGCTGTGCCGTGCGGTCGCCGACCGGTACGCGGGCACGATGGCCGACGTCCTGCGGCTGGCGATCCCGCCGCGGCACGCACGGGTGGAGAAGGAGGCGGCCAGTCACGACGTGGCGCGGCCGATCGCCGAGCCGGCCGCAGCCGGCTGGGACGTCTACGACTCGGGGCGGTCGTTCATCGAACAGGCGGTCGCCGGAGGGCATCCGCACGCCTGCTGGCAGGCGCTGCCCGGCGAGGACGTGGCCGCCCGGCTGGCCGAACTCGCGGCGTCGGTCGCGGCATCCGGGCGCGGGGTGGTGATCGTGGTGCCCGACCAGCGGGATCTCGATCGTCTCGAAGCGGCGTGCGAACCGCTGCTCGGCGACGCCTGCGTGACTCTCGCCGCGGGCCTCGGTCCCACCGCGAGGTACCGGCGCTGGCTGTCGGCGCTGCGCGGACGGGCACGGGTGGTGATCGGCACGCGCAGCGCCGTCTTCGCACCCGTCGTCGATCTCGGCCTGGTGGTGGTCTTCGACGACGGGGACGACAGTCTCGACGAGCCGCGGTCGCCCTATCCGCACCCGCGCGAGGTGGCCGTTCTCCGCGCCCACGGCAGCGGGGCGGCGCTGCTGATCGGCGGACACTCCCGCACCACCGACGCGCAGGCATTGGTGGAGTCGAGCTGGGCGTTCGACGTCGTCGCCCCGCGGGCCGCGGTCCGGGAGGCGATGCCGCGCGTCGACGGACTCTCCGACGAGGATCGCCGCGTGGCGGGCGATCCGATGGCGCGGACCGCGCGGATACCGGCGATCGCCTTCGACGCGGCCCGGCGAGCCCTCGCCGCCGACCAGGCGGTGCTGTTCAGCGTGCCTCGGCGCGGTTACCTGCCGTCGGTGGCGTGCGCCCGGTGCCGCGCGCACGCCCGGTGCCGAGCCTGCAACGGTCCGCTGCAGATGAGCGAACGCGGCGACCTCGCCTGCCGGTGGTGCGGACGACCGGAGAACCGCTTCGTCTGTCCGGTGTGCGCGGGCACCGCGGTGCGCGCGTTGATGATCGGGGATCGGCGCACCGCCGAAGAACTCGGACGCGCCTTCCGCGGCGTCCCGATCGTCACCTCCTCCGGCGACAAGATCGTGGACGAGGTGCCGGCCGGGCCGCGGGTGGTGATCGCCACGCCGGGCGCGGCGCCGCGCGCGCCGGGCGGCTACGGGGCCGCGGTGCTGCTCGACACCTGGGCGCAGCTGGACCGGGAGGATCTGCGTGCCGCCGAGGAGGCGGTCCGCGCCTGGATGGCGGTGGCGACGCTGGTGCGGCCCCGTGCCGAGGGCGGCCGCGTGGTGGTGGTTGCCGACGCGGCCGCGTTGCCGGTACAGGCGCTCATCCGGTGGGATCCGGTGGGATTCGCCACCGCCGAGCTGCGGCAACGGCTGGAGTTGAAGTTCCCGCCCGCGGTGACGATGGCGTCGGTGGACGGACCGCCCGCGGCCGTGTCGGCGTTCCTCGACCTGCTCACCATGCCGCCGGAGGCCGAGACGCTGGGGCCGGTGCCGCTGCCCGCGGGGGTGCGCCGTCCCGCCGGCCTGGACGAGTCGGGGCCGGTGGATCGCATGCTGTTGCGCACACCGCGCAGCGCCGGGCGGTCACTGGCCGAGGCACTGCGTAACGCCCAGGCGCTCCGGAACGCCCGGCATGACGACACCGCGGGCATCAGGGTCCAAGTCGATCCCCCTACGATTGGTTGACATGAGGCTGGTGTTCGCCGGCACGCCCGAGGTGGCGGTGCCGACCCTGCAGGAACTGCTCGATTCGCCCGACCACGAGGTGGTCGGCGTCATCACCAGACCGGACACCACGGCCGGCCGCGGACGCCGGATGATCCGGTCGGAGGTCGGGACGCTCGCCGACAGCCACGGGATCGAGGTCCTGACGCCCCGCCGGATGTCCGATCCGGAGGTGTCCCAGGCGCTGGTCCGGTGGAACGCCGACCTCGGGGTCGTCGTCGCATACGGCGGACTGATCCCGCAGAGCGTGCTGGACATGCTGCCTCGCGGCTGGGTGAACCTGCACTTCTCGGTACTGCCCGCGTGGCGGGGAGCCGCTCCGGTGCAGGCGGCCATCGCCGCGGGCGACGAGTTCACCGGGGCGAGCGTCTTCGCTCTCGAAGCCGGACTCGACACCGGACCCGTCTACGGCACGCTCACCGAGCGGATCCGCGACACCGACACCGCGGGCGATCTCCTCGAGCGGCTCTCGGTGTCGGGCTCGGGCCTGCTCCGCGCCGTCGTGGACGGGATCGCGGCGGGCGAACTGGCTCCGGTGCCCCAGGACGCCGAAGGCGTCTCGCACGCCGGGAAGATCACGACCGACGATGCGCGCGTGCGCTGGGACCTGCCGTCGCACATCATCGGGCGCACGGTGCGCGCCCACACCCCGGCACCGGGCGCGTGGACGATGCTCGGCGACGCACGTATCAAACTCGGCCCGGTGATCCCGGTCGACGGCGACGCCGATGTCCCGGGAGCTATGGAGTGCGGAGCGCTCGCGGTCACCAAGAAGGCGGTCTTCGTCGGCACGGCGTCCGGTGCGGTGCGGCTGACGACGGTGCAGGCGCCGGGAAAGAAATCGATGAACGCCGCCGACTGGGCACGTGGCAGCCGGCTCGACGGAACGGAGCACTTCGGATGAGCCCTGCGGAGCATCGGAGCGGCGATCGGCGCCCGGAGCGCAAGTACCGCGAGAAGGATCTCGACCCGGCACGCATCGTGGCGCGCGATGTGCTGCGGGCGGTGCGCGAACGCGACGCGTACGCGAATCTACTGCTGCCCAGACTGCTTCGCGAGCGGAGGATCACCGGCCGGGACGCCGCGCTGGCCACGGAGCTGACCTATGGTTCGGCTCGGTCTCTCGGCCTGCTCGACGCCGTGATCGCCGCCGCGGCGGGCCGCCCCGTCGACGAGATCGACGGAAGCCTGCTCGACGTACTGCGGCTGGGGACCTATCAGCTGTTGCGGACGCGGATCGGGTCGCACGCGGCGGTGTCGACCTCCGTCGACATCGCGCGCAGCGAGAACGGGATGGGACCGTCCGGATTCGTCAACGCGGTCCTGCGCAAGGTGAGTCAGCGCGACGAGCAGCTCTGGATCGAGGAACTCGCGCCGTCGATGATGGACGATCGCATCGGCAACCTGTCGTTCACGTATGCGCATCCGCGGTGGATCGGCGAGGTCTTCCACCGGGCGCTCGGCGGGTCGACGGGTGAGCTGCAGGCGGCGCTCGCCGCCGACGACGAGCGGCCGATCGTGCATCTCGTCGCACGGCCGGGACAGATCACCGCCGAGGAACTCGCGTTGATCAGCGGCGGCGACGAGGGACGCTATTCGCCGTACTGCGTGTACCTGCCCGAGGGCGGTGATCCGGGCGAGCTCGACGCGGTGCGGGAGGGCTTCGCCGGAGTCCAGGACGAGGGGAGCCAGCTGGTCGCGGTCGCGCTGGCACGTGCCGACGTCGGCGACGACGGCGGCCGGTGGCTCGACCTCTGCGCCGGTCCGGGCGGCAAGGCCGCGCTGCTGGGGTCGCTCGCCGAGGTGTCGGGCGCTCATCTGGACGCCGTCGAGATCTCTGCGCATCGTGCCGAGCTGATCGAGAAGGTGGTCGACTCGCTGCCGGTGACCGTTCACGTCGCCGACGGCCGGTCATCGGGACTGGAGCCGGGCTTCGACCGGATTCTGGTGGACGCCCCCTGTTCGGGACTGGGGTCGCTGCGACGGCGCCCGGAGGCCCGCTGGCGTCGGCGGCCCGAAGACCTCCCGGAGCTGGTGACCCTGCAGAGGGAGCTGCTCGCCGAAGCCCTGCATCTGGTGAAGCCGGGCGGTGTGGTCGTGTACTCGACGTGCTCGCCGCATCCGGCCGAGACCGTCGAGGTGGTCGACACGGTGCTCACGGAGGTGGCCGGGGTGAGCCGCCTCGACGCTCGCCCGCTGGTCGCGGGCGATGTCTTCGATCCGGAGTCGCTGCGAGACGGGCCGTACGTTCAGCTCTGGCCGCACCGCCACGACACCGACGCCATGTTCCTGGCCGCACTGCGGAAGGACTGACGCGCTGCCGCGAGAGCGCCGGCCGCGTTCTCGTAGAATCAGCGCCATGTGCAACCCCGGCCGCCCGGCACCGATGATCGCCCCGTCCATCCTGTCCGCCGACTTCGCCAATCTCGCCGCGGAGATCGCGGCGGTCGGCCCGTCCGACGTCGATCCCGGCGTCGACTGGGTTCACGTCGACGTGATGGACAACCATTTCGTGCCGAATCTGACGCTCGGCCTGCCGGTGGTCGAGAGCCTGCTCAAGGCCACCGACATTCCGCTCGACTGCCACCTGATGATCGAGGACCCGGGCCGCTGGGCGCCGCCGTACGCGGAGGCCGGCGCCTACAACGTGACCTTCCACGCCGAGGCCGCCGACGATCCGTCGGCCGTGGCCCGCGACATCCGCGCGGCCGGAGGCAAGGCCGGCCTGGCCATCAAGCCCGGCACGCCGCTGGAGCCGTACCTGGAGATCCTGCGGGACTTCGACACGCTGTTGGTGATGAGCGTGGAGCCGGGCTTCGGTGGGCAGAAGTTCATGCCCGAGGTGCTCGACAAAGTCCGCACCATCCGGAGCCGGGTCGACAGCGGCGACCTGCGCCTGCTGATCGAGATCGACGGCGGGATCAGCGATTCCACCATCGAGCAGGCCGCCGAGGCCGGGGTGGACTGCTTCGTCGCGGGGTCGGCCGTGTACGGCGGCGACGATCCCGCCGCCCGCGTGGCGCAGTTGCGCCGCAAAGCCACCCTCGTCCGCGACGGTCGGTAGCGCGGTGGTCGATGCGGCCACCGTCGCCGCCGCGATGCGGCGTGCGATCGCCGAGTCTGCGGACTCGCAGGGACTCAGCTCACCGAATCCGCCCGTCGGCGCGGTGATCCTCGACGAGCTCGGCGAGGTGGCGGGAGTGGGCCGGACCCAGCCGCCGGGCGGACCGCACGCCGAAGTGATGGCCCTGCGCGAGGCGGGGGACCGGGCGCGGGGCGGCACGGCCGTCGTGACCCTCGAACCCTGCGATCACACCGGTCGCACCGGCCCGTGCTCGCAGGCGCTGCTCGCCGCCGGCGTCTCGGCGGTGCACTTCGCCGTCGGCGATCCCAATCCGGCGGCGGCGGGCGGCGCCGCCACGCTCCGGGCCGCGGGCGTCGACGTCCATGAGTCGGTGCTCGAGCACGAGGCTCGCCGAGGTCCGCTGCGGCAGTGGCTCTTCCAGCGTGAGCGGGGGCGTCCGTTCGTCACGGCGAAGATCGCGGCGACTCTCGACGGCCGCGTCGCGGCACCCGACGGCACCAGCCAGTGGATCACCGGCGCCGCCGCACGCGAGCATGCGCATGCGCAGCGCGCGCGGATCGACGCCATCGTGGTCGGGACCGGAACGGTGATCGCCGACGACCCGGCGCTCACCGCCCGGCGGCCGGACGGGACGCTGTACAGCCACCAGCCCACCCGCGTCGTCCTCGGGCTGCGCGACGTGCCCCCGACGGCACGGGTGCGCAGTGGACCGTCCCCGCTGCTGCACGTCGCGAGCCGTGACCCGCGCGAGGTGGTGGCCGCGCTGCCGGACGCACTGCACGTCCTGGTGGAGGGGGGCCCGGCGATCATCGGAGCGTTCCTCGCAGCAGGTCTCGTCGACGAACTGCACTGCTACCTGGCACCCACTGTGCTGGGAGCGGGCCGCGCAGCGGTGGACGACGGCACGGTCGGAACACTCGCGGATGCGCACCGCTTCATCCGGACCGGCACGCGTGGACTCGGCGACGACCTGCTGGTCACCCTCGAGCGCCGCGACTGAGCACAGGCCGGCGTTTCGCGCACTGCGCGCTTAACGGTGCGAGGCCCTCTGACGTGCCCGGACCCGGTGTACGGGAGAGCGGGTACGCGGCTGGGCCCGGCTGCGTGCTAATTTCAATATTGAGTTCTCGGGGCGGGGTGAAATTCCCCACCGGCGGTGATGCCCTCCAAGGGATGAGCCCGCGAGCGCCCTCGCGACAGCGAGGGGACGAGCAGACTCCGGTGCGATTCCGGGGCCGACGGTCAGAGTCCGGATACGAGAGAATGGCAGTGCGGCGCCGTGCCGCGATCTGTCTCTCCCGAGCACACCTGGCAAAGGAGAGACGGTGTTCACGGGAATCGTGGAGGAACGCGGCGAAATCACCGCTCGCGACGACCTCACTGAGGCCGCGCGTTTTCGTATTCGTGGGCCGCTGGTCACCAGCGATGCCTCATTCGGAGATTCGATCGCCGTCAACGGCGTCTGTCTCACAGTCACCGAGCTGACCGACGACGAGTTCACCGTCGACGTGATGGCCGAGACGCTGCGGCGCAGTTCACTCGACCGCCTGGGTCCGGGCGCGAGCGTCAACCTCGAACGCGCGATGGCCGCGGGCGGCCGTTTCGGCGGGCACATCGTTCAGGGACACGTCGACGGGGTCGGCGTCATCGTCTCGGTGTCGCCGAGCGAGAACTGGACCGTGGTACGGATCGGCATTCCCGAGCAGCTCGCACGCTACATCGTCGAGAAGGGGTCGATCACCGTCGACGGCATCTCGTTGACGGTCTCGTCCGTCGGTGTCGACCGGGAATACGGGGACTGGTTCGAGGTGTCGTTGATTCCGACGACTCTGAGTGAGACGAACCTCTCCGGCGCCCGAGCCGGGGTGCGCGTGAACTTGGAAGTCGATGTCATCGCGAAGTACGTCGAGCGTCTCACCGGCGCCGGCCGGCTCGCGACCAGTGGTGTGGAAGGCAGTGAGCCGAATGAGTGAGATCGGGACCGGCGGGGTGCGCGAGAGCGCCGAGGGCAGCGGGTCGACAGTCGGCGGTGAGACGGGACGCGTGGTCCTCGACAGCGTGGAGCGCGCCATCGCCGACATCGCCGCGGGCAAGGCCGTCGTGGTCGTGGACGACGAGGACCGCGAGAACGAGGGCGACCTCATCTTCGCCGCCGAGAAGGCGACTCCGGAGCTGGTGGCGTTCATGGTGCGTTATACGTCGGGCTACCTGTGCGTGCCCCTCGCGGGCGACGACTGCGACCGGCTCGGGCTGCCGCCGATGTACTCGGTGAACCAGGACAAGCACGGCACCGCGTACACCGTCACCGTCGACGCCCGCGAAGGCATCGGGACCGGCATCAGCGCGGCCGACCGGGCGACCACCATGCGCAAGCTGGCCGACCCGACGTCGGACGCCCACGACTTCACCCGTCCCGGGCACGTGGTGCCGTTGCGCGCCAAAGAGGGCGGCGTGCTCCGCCGCCCGGGCCACACCGAGGCGGCCGTCGATCTGGCCACCGCCGCGGGTCTGGCGCCCGCGGGCGTGATCTGCGAGATCGTCAGCCAGAAGGATCCGGGACACATGGCCCGCACCGACGAGCTCCGGGTCTTCGCCGATGAGCACGAACTGGCCCTGATCTCGATCGCCGACCTGATCTCGTGGCGCAGGCATCACGAGAAGCACGTCGAGAAGGTCGCCGACGCGCGCATTCCCACCGAGTACGGGACCTTCCGCGCCGTCGGGTACCAGAGCCCCTACGACGACGCCGAGCACATCGCGCTGGTGATGGGCGACATCGCCGAGAACGGCGAGGACGTCCTGGTGCGCGTGCACTCCGAGTGCCTCACCGGCGACGTCTTCGGCTCACTGCGGTGCGACTGCGGGCCGCAGCTGCAGGCGGCCATGGAGATGGTGGGCCGCGAGGGCCGCGGCGTGGTGCTGTACATGCGCGGGCACGAGGGCCGCGGCATCGGTCTGATGCACAAGCTGCAGGCGTACCAGCTGCAGGACAGCGGTGCCGACACCGTCGATGCGAATCTGGAACTCGGTCTGCCCGCCGACGCCCGCGACTACGGTCTCGGCGCGCAGATTCTGGTAGACCTGGGCGTGCGATCGATGCGCCTGCTGACCAACAACCCGGCCAAGCGCGTCGGCCTCGACGGGTACGGGCTGGAGATCGTGGACCGCGTGCCGATGCCGGTGCGCGCGAACGCCGAGAACCTGCGCTACCTGCGTACCAAGCGCGACCGCATGGGCCATGTGCTCGACGGTCTGGACGACATCCTGCCCGAGGCGGCAGAGGGAACTGGAGAAGGTGCATGAGCGGCGTCGGTGAACCCACCCTCGATCTCGCGGACGCGAGCGGACTGAAGGTCGCGATCGTCGCCTCGCAGTGGCATGAGACGATCTGCACCGCGCTGCTGGAAGGCGCACTGCGCGCCGCGGCGGCCAACGGCGTCACCGAGCCGACGGTGGTGCAGGTCGCCGGTGCCATCGAGCTGCCGGTGATCGTTCAGGCGCTCGCGCGCACCCACGACGCGGTCGTCGCGCTCGGCGTCGTCATCAAGGGCGAGACCCCGCACTTCGAGTACGTCTGCGACGCGGTCACCGCGGGCCTCACGCGTGTCTCGCTCGACGAGTCGACACCGGTGGGCAACGGTGTCCTGACCACTTTGAACGAGGCGCAGGCCCTCAATCGCGCGGGCCTGCCGGATTCGGCCGAGGACAAGGGCGCGCAGGCGATGACCGCGGCCCTGGCCTCCGCGCTCATCCTCCGGGGACTGGAATGACCGACGCCGCGACCGACGACACGTGGGAGTACGTCTACCGGCCGCGGTGGATGCGGATCGCCGCGTGGGTGGCGGTCGCGGTGGTGATGATCATCCACCTGACCTTCGGGCTGCTCCTGGACATCTCATACACGGGCGTCAACGTCGGATGGTCGGACAAGGTGGCGTTGATCGGCGTCGGCGTCGTGATCAGCGGCGCGATCCTCTTCCTGACCCGCGCGCGGCTGCGGCTCGGGCCCGAGGGCGTCGGAGTTCTCAACCTCGTCTCCGAGCGGGTATTCCCGTGGGATCAGGTGCTCGGCCTGGAGTACCCGGAGAAGGGGTTCTGTGCGCGGTTGCTGTTCCCCGGCGACGAGCACATCCCGGTGATGGCCGTGCAGGCGCGCGACGGCGACCTCGCGGTGGACGCGATGGAGCGCTATCGCGAGTTCCAGACTCGATACGGGGTGGCACAGAACGCCGAGTGAGCCGGAAGCCGGAGCGCGCGGCCGTCCGACATCGTCGTCGCCTCATGCGGCGACCGCGATCTGCGCGGGCAGACCGATCTCGGCGGCTCGCGCCCGTATCGATTCCACGACCGTGTCCGGCGTGGTCCGGGACACCGTGAGATAGACCGCCGCCGCGGGTTCGGGCCGCTGCGAGGTGGCCCGGCAGTGCACGGGGGAGGTGCCGGCCGGCAGCAGTGCGAGCAGGTCCCGGTACCGCCCGAGATCGGCCGGCGTGTCTCCGGCGTCCCACTGCAACACGCAGTCCGAACCGGTCACCGAGAGTTCGCGAATGCCCCCGGAATCGTCGGCGATGAACCGGTCGAGGCTCTCCGCCAGCGGGTACGCGTCCCGCGACGACTCGGCGGCGATCGCCGTGCGCCAGGCGCGCACCGCAGTGACCCCGGGGTTCGACGCGGTGAACTGCCGGGTCCGCCGGACCCAGTCCAGATACCTCGCCGGATCGCCGAGGCGCGGGTTGTCGGAACCGGGTACCAGGTAGATCTCGGCCGCGACGGGTCCGCCGGAGGAGTCGCGTGCCGAGAACTCGACGCGGATGCGGTGCTCGTCGATGACGGCGCCGCCGCGGTGGGCGGCGAGCTCACGCGCCGCGCGCGCGACGTCCTCGTCCGGCAGTCCGGCGCGCAGTGAGACGACGGTGTCCACCGAACCGCGGCTCAGGACCGCATTGTTGGGGTGCACGCGAAACGAGGTCACGTCGGACCGGCCGCGCAGATAGGCGGTGTAGTCCTCGGCGAAGGAGTCGGCGGAGTCGGTGGCGCAGGCCCCGAGAGCCACCGCGCTCATCAGCGCGCCGGCGAGCGCGAACGCCGCCGGCCGCCGGTGTCTGCGGTGCCGACCGGTCATGCGACAAGGCTAGGCGCGGCGGGCGTCTCGCCGCAGCGGTACCACCGCGCGGTGTCGTGACCGCGTCCGGGCCGAACCCGTGTCACCGGCGGCGACTAACCTGGGGGCGTGGCTGATCCATCGACTTACCGACCGGCGCCGGGCACCATCCCGACCGATCCCGGCGTCTACAAGTTCCGCGATCAGCACGGCCGGGTCATCTATGTCGGCAAGGCCAAGAATCTGCGGCAACGGCTCACGTCGTACTTCGCCGACATCACCGGCCTGCATCCGCGCACCCGGCAGATGGTCACCACCGCCGCCTCAGTGGAGTGGACCGTCGTCACCACCGAGGTGGAGGCGCTGCAGCTCGAATACAACTGGATCAAGGAGTTCGACCCGCGGTTCAACGTCCGCTACCGCGACGACAAGAGCTACCCGATGCTCGCGGTCACCCTCAACGAGGAGTATCCGCGCGTCTTCGTCTACCGCGGGGCGCGCCGGCCCGGCGTCCGGTACTTCGGCCCGTACTCGCACGCCTGGGCCATTCGCGAGACGGTCGATCTGCTGACCCGCGTCTTCGGCGTCCGGACGTGCTCCAAAGGAGTATTCCGCCGCAGCGAGCAGATGGGTCGGCCGTGCCTGCTCGGCTACATCGACAAGTGCTCGGCACCCTGCGTCGGCCGTGTGTCGGCCGCCGAGCACCGGGAGATCGTCGAGGACTTCTGCGACTTCCTCGGCGGGCGCACGGACAGTCTGATCCGAAACCTCGAACGCGAGATGAACAGCGCGGCGGAGGAACTCGACTTCGAGCGGGCGGCCCGGCTGCGCGACGACGTCTCCGCGCTGCGGCGCGCGATGGAGAAGCAGGCCGTGGTGCTGGGGTCGGGGACAGATGCCGACGTGATCGCTCTGGTCGGCGACGAACTCGAGTCGTCCGTGCAGGTCTTCCACGTCCGGGACGGACGGGTGCGCGGTCAGCGCGGATGGGTGGTCGAGGTCCAGGAGAACGCCTCGCTCGCCGATCAGGTCGGCACCTTCCTGACCCAGTTCTACGGCGCCGAGACGGACATGAGTTCGGGCATCCCGCGCGAGGTGCTGGTTCCCGCACTGCCCGACGACGCCGCGGATGTCGAGAAGTGGCTCGCCGAGCGACGCGGGGCGCACGTGAGTCTGCGCGTTCCGCAGCGCGGCGACAAGCGCACGCTGATGACGACGGTGGAACGCAACGCCACCGAGGCCCTCGCGCGGCACAAGCTGCAGCGTGCGGGGGATCTGACCACTCGGTCGGCGGCGCTGACCGAGCTGCAGGAGGCACTGGGGCTCGACACGGCGCCGCTGCGGATCGAGTGCATCGACATCTCGCACGTCCAGGGCACGGACGTCGTGGCCTCGCTCGTCGTCTTCGAGGACGGTCTGGCACGGAAGTCGGACTACCGGCATTACTCGATCAAGGAGGCGGCCGGCGACGGGCGCTCCGACGACGTCGCGTCGATCGCCGAGGTCACCCGGCGCCGCTTCGCCCGACACCGCGACGGGGCCATCACCCCGCCGCCGGAAGAGTCCGCCTCGGATCAGGCGGGCGCATCGGGGCAGACGGCGGCCGACGACGAGGCCACTTCGCGCCGACCGAGGAAATTCGCATATCCGCCGAATCTGTTCGTCGTCGACGGCGGCGCGCCCCAGGCGCACGCCGCCGCCTCGGTCCTCGACGAGCTCGGCGTCACCGACGTGGCCGTCGTGGGTCTGGCCAAACGACTGGAAGAGGTGTGGATTCCGGGTGATGATGAGCCGGTGATCCTGCCCCGCAACAGCGAAGCCCTGTTCCTGTTGCAGCGCGTGCGCGACGAGGCGCACCGGTTCGCCATCACCTTCCACCGCAGCAAGCGCAGCAAACGGATGACCGCCTCGGCGCTCGACGGGATCGCCGGCCTGGGTGCGGGGCGGCGGACGGCGCTGGTGACTCATTTCGGTTCCGTGGCCAATCTGAAGAAGGCGACCGTGGCGGAGATCGGCGAAGTGAAGGGCATCGGCCCGGCCACCGCGCAGGCCGTCCACGACGCGCTCCACGACTCCGACCGCGAAAGCCCCGAGACGACCGTCCCCGACATGGAGGAATCGCAGAGTTGACTGAAACGGATAGCCGTACGACGGTGCTGTTCGTCACCGGCATGTCCGGTGCCGGCCGCACGTCGGTGGCCAACGTCCTCGAGGACGACGGCTGGTATGTCAGCGACAACGTGCCGATCTCGTTGATCTCGCAGCTCGTGCAGATGGTGCGGAGCAGCGAGGTGGGTGCGCAGCGGATCGCGATGGTGGTCCGGGGCGGCGATCCCTCCTTCGCGGCCGAGATGGCGGCGCTGCGCCGCGATCTGGAGGACGGCGGCGCCACCACGTCGATGATCTTCGTCGACGCCTCCGACGAGGTGCTGGTCCGCCGGTTCGAGCAGGTCCGCAGGCGGCACCCGTTGCAGGGCAACGGCACTCTGGGAGAGGGGATCGCCGCCGAACGTGCGGTCATGGCACCGCTCGCGGCCGGAGCCGACACCGTGATCGACACCTCCAACCTGAGTTCCACCCGACTGCGGTCGATCGTGGAGAACGTCTTCCCCAACGTCGCGGGCCGCCGGCTCGCCATCGCGGTGCAGTCGTTCGGGTTCAAGTACGGACTGCCGATCGACTGCGATCTCGTCGCTGACGTGCGGTTCCTGCCGAACCCGTTCTGGATCCCGGAACTGCGCGAGCACAACGGCCGCGAACCGCAGGTCCGCGACTATGTGCTGGGACAGGAGGACGCCGCGGAGTTCCTCGACCGGTACGTCGACATCGTGGGCATCGTCGGCCGCGGCTACCTGCGCGAGGGCAAGGGATACATGACCCTCGGCATCGGCTGCACGGGCGGGAAGCACCGCAGCGTCGCGATGTCCGAGGATCTGGCGCGACGACTGTCGGAGGTGGTCGACGCCGACGGCCACCGGCTCTACGACGTCGAAGTGACCCACCGCGACCTGGGCAACGAATGAGCGCCGGCGAAGGCGCACCCGAGATCGCCGTACCCGACCTGATCGAGGGGCTCAAGGTGGTGGCGCTCGGCGGCGGCCACGGTCTGTTCAACACGCTCACCGCGCTGCGCTACCTCACCGCCGACGTCACGGCCGTCGTGACGGTCGCCGACGACGGAGGATCGTCGGGCCGCCTGCGCGCCGAACTCGGCCTGATTCCGCCGGGCGATCTGCGCATGGCGCTGGCGGCGCTGATGGCGGCCCCGGCCGCGCTCGAGGCGCGACGGCGCGTGGACCCGGCCTCCGCGGACCGGCACCAGCGCTGGGCGCGCGTGCTGCAGCACCGCTTCGGCGGCTACGGCGCGCTCGCCGGCCACCCGATCGGCAACCTGCTCCTCAGCGGGCTCAACGAGGTGACCGGCGACGTGGTGAAAGCGTTGGACGACCTCACCGACCTCTTCGACGTCGACGGCCGGGTGCTGCCGATGGCCGACGTCCCCCTGGTGATCGAGGCCGACGTGTCCGGACTGGAGAAGGACCCCCGGGTGAGTCGCGTGATCCGCGGCCAGGTGGCGGTCGCGACCACACCGGGAAAGCCGCGGCGGGTGCGGCTGATCCCCGACGCTCCGGCCGGTTGTGCGCAGGCCGCGGCGGCGATCCGGGAGGCGGACGTGGTGACCCTCGGTCCGGGATCGTGGTTCTCCAGCGTGATTCCGCATGTGCTGGTGCCCGATCAGCTCGATGCGCTGAGCGAGACGTCGGCGCGCAAGATCCTGTTCGTCAATCTCGCAGCCGAGGCGGGGGAGACCACCGGATACTCGGTGGAGCGGCACCTGCATGTGCTGCACGCGCACGCTCCCACCCTTCGGGTGGACGACGTCGTCGTCGATTCCGCGTCGGTGCCGGAGGGCGCCGAACGCGAGTATCTCGAACGCGCGGCGGGCCGGTTCGGGGCCCGTCTGCGGGTGGCGGATCTCGCGGTTCCGGGAACCGCGGTGCACGATCCGGCGAAAACCGCCGCGACGGTGGTCGGGCTGATCGACTGAAATGATCGCCGGTAAGGTTGGACCAGCACATCTGGCATGCTTCCGGACTCGAGACGCTCGGCGCGGCTGTCGGGCAACGGGGGATATCAGGGGACAGGAGGCTTTGAACCGTGGCTATGACTGGGGCGGTCAAGGACGAGCTGAGCCGGTTGTCGGTGACGCAGATCAGCTGCCGCAAGGCAGAGGTGTCGGCGCTGCTGCGATTCGCCGGGGGGATTCACATCGTGGGCGGCCGCGTCGTGGTGGAGGCCGAGGTGGACCTCGGCAACGTGGCGCGGCGGCTGCGGCACGAGATCCACGGTCTGTTCGGCTACAACGCCGACGTCCACGTGCTCCGCTCGGGCGGAATGCGGAAGGGCGCGCGCTACATCGTGCGCGTCACGAAGGACGGCGAGGCCCTGGCGCGCCAGACCGGACTGCTCGACATGCGCGGTCGGCCGGTGCGCGGCCTGCCCGCGCAGGTGGTCGGCGGGAGTGTCGGCGACGCCGAAGCCGCCTGGCGCGGAGCGTTTCTGGCGCACGGCTCGTTGACCGAGCCGGGCCGGTCGTCGTCCCTGGAGGTCAGTTGCCCCGGCCCGGAGGCCGCTCTGGCGCTCGTCGGCGCGGCGCGGCGGCTCGGCATCTCGGCCAAGGCCCGCGAGGTCCGCGGCAGCGATCGGGTCGTCATCCGTGACGGCGAGGCGATCGGCGCGCTGCTCACCCGGATGGGCGCGCACGACACCCGCCTGGTGTGGGAGGAACGCCGGATGCGGCGCGAGGTGCGCGCCACCGCGAACCGTCTGGCCAACTTCGACGACGCGAACCTGCGCCGCTCGGCGCGGGCCGCCGTGGCCGCGGCCGCCCGCGTGGAACGTGCGCTCGAGATCCTGGGCGACGACGTGCCCGACCATCTGCTGGCCGCCGGCCGGCTCCGCGTGGAACACCGTCAGGCCTCGCTGGAGGAACTCGGCCAACTGGCGGATCCGCCGATGACCAAGGACGCGGTGGCCGGCCGCATCCGTCGCCTGCTGTCGATGGCCGACAAGCGGGCCCGGACCGACGGCATCCCGGACACCGAGTCGGCGGTCACCGCCGAACTCCTCGACGAGGCGTAGGGGCGCCCGCCCGGCGTGGTGACGAACACCCCATCGCTCACAAGTGACCTTCCGGTGACCTCGCGAGCGGCGGCTATTAGGCTGGTGGGAGCGGGCCGGTAACGAACCGCCGGCTCAACACCACCGCTTAAGGAGCAACTTGTGACTGTTCGGGTAGGCGTCAACGGCTTCGGCCGCATCGGCCGCAACTTCTTCCGTGCCGTCGAGGCGCAGAAGGCGCTCGGAACCACCGACATCGAGATCGTCGCCGTCAACGACCTGACGGACAACGCCACACTGGCTCACCTGCTGAAGTTCGACAGCATCCTCGGCCGTCTGCCCCAGGACGTCCGCCTGGAGGGCGACGACACCATCGTCGTCGGCGACATGAAGATCAAGGCCCTCGAGGTCAAGGAGGGCCCCGCAGCCCTTCCGTGGGGCGATCTGGGCGTCGACGTCGTCGTCGAGTCGACGGGCATCTTCACCGCGCGCGCGAAGGCCCAGGGTCACCTGGACGCCGGCGCCAAGAAGGTCATCATCTCCGCGCCGGCCTCGGACGAGGACATCACCATCGTGATGGGCGTCAACGACGACAAGTACGACGGCAGCCAGAACATCATCTCGAACGCCTCGTGCACCACCAACTGCCTCGGCCCGATGGCCAAGGTGCTGAACGACGAGTTCGGCATCGAGCAGGGTCTGATGACCACCATTCACGCCTACACGCAGGACCAGAACCTGCAGGACGGCCCGCACAAGGATCTGCGCCGTGCGCGTGCCGCCGCGATCAACATCGTTCCGACCGGCACCGGTGCGGCCAAGGCCATCGGCCTGGTCCTGCCCGAACTGCAGGGCAAGCTCGACGGTTACGCGCTGCGCGTGCCGATCCCGACCGGCTCGGTCACCGACCTCACCGCGGAGCTGAAGAAGACCGCCAGCGCCGAGGACATCAACGCCGCCATGAAGGCCGCCGCCGAGGGCCCGCTGAAGGGCATCCTCAAGTACTACGACGCGCCGATCGTCTCGAGCGACATCGTCACCGATCCGCACTCGTCGCTGTTCGACTCGGGTCTGACCAAGGTCATCGGCAACCAGGCCAAGACCGTCTCCTGGTACGACAACGAGTGGGGCTACTCCAACCGCCTCGTCGACCTCATCGGTCTCGTCGGGAAGTCGCTGTAGTCACCATGGCAGTCCGAACTCTGGAAGACCTGCTGGCCGAAGGAGTCGAGGGCCGCGGCGTGCTGGTGCGCTCGGATCTGAACGTGCCGCTCGACGGCGGCGCGATCACCGATCCGGGGCGCATCGTCGCGTCGGCTCCGACCATCGCCAAACTCGTCGAGGCGGGTGCCAAGGTCATCGTGACCGCGCACCTGGGCCGCCCCAAGGGGGCGCCGGATCCCGCGCTGTCGCTGGCGCCGGTGGCCGCCCGGCTGTCGGAGGAACTGGGCCGCAACGTCCAGCTCGCCGGCGACGTGGTGGGCTCGGATGCGCTCGCGCGCGCCGAAGGACTCACCGACGGTGACGTCCTCCTGCTGGAGAACATCCGCTTCGATCCGCGCGAGACCAGCAAGGACGATGCCGAGCGCAACAAGCTCGCGAAGGCGCTCGTCGAGCTCGTCGGCGACGACGGCGCGTTCGTCTCCGACGGATTCGGCGTGGTCCACCGCAAGCAGGCGTCGGTGTACGACGTCGCCCGGCTGCTCCCGGCGTACGCCGGCGACCTCGTGGCCACCGAGGTGGAGGTGCTGCGCAAGCTCACCTCCGACGTCGAGCGTCCCTACGCCGTCGTCCTCGGCGGTTCGAAGGTGTCGGACAAGCTGGGCGTGATCGAGGCGCTCGCGCCCAAGGTCGACACCCTGGTGATCGGCGGCGGCATGGCCTTCACGTTCATCAAGGCGCAGGGCAGCCCGGTCGGCGATTCGCTGATGCAGGAAGACATGATCGACACCTGCAAGGACCTGCTCGAGAAGTACGGCGACGTGATCCACCTGCCGCACGACATCGTCGTCGCGGACAAGTTCGCCGCCGACGCGGACACCAGCATCGCGATGACGGCGGACGGCTTCGAGCAGGGCATGGGCCTGGACATCGGTCCGGGGACGGTCGAGCGATTCGCCGCGGTGCTGCGCGGTGCCAAGACGATCTTCTGGAACGGCCCGTCGGGCGTGTTCGAGTTCGAGAAGTTCGCCGAGGGCACCCGCGGGGTGGCCGAAGCGATCGTCGAGGCCACCCGCGACGGCGCGTACAGCGTCGTCGGCGGTGGCGACTCCGCCGCGGCAGTGCGCGCGCTCGGCATTCCGGACGAGGCGTTCTCGCACATCTCGACCGGCGGCGGCGCCTCCCTGGAGTACCTCGAGGGCAAGGAACTGCCGGGCCTGGCCGTGCTGGGAGTGCAGCAGTGAGCGGGGCGGGCGCGCGCAAGCCGCTCATCGCCGGAAACTGGAAGTGCAACCTCAACCACTACGAGGCCATCGCACTCGTCCAGAAGATCTCCTTCGCTCTTCCCGAGAAGTACTTCGAGAAGGTCGACGTGACGGTGATCCCGCCGTTCACCGACATCCGCAGCGTGCAGACCATCGTCGACGGCGACAAGCTGCTGCTGACCTACGGTGCGCAGGATCTGTCCGAGCACGACTCGGGTGCGTACACCGGTGAGATCAGTGGCGCGTTCCTGGCGAAGCTCGGCTGCACGTTCGTCGTCGTCGGACATTCGGAACGTCGCACCCTGCACTCGGAGACCGACGAGGTGGTGCTGGCCAAGACCAAGGCCGCGCTGCGCCACGGGCTCACGCCGATCGTCTGCATCGGCGAAGGACTCGAGGTTCGCGAGGCCGGTGATCACGTCGCGTACAACGTGGCGCAGATCAAGGCGTCGCTGGCCGGGCTGTCGGCCGCCGACATCGCGAAGGTCGTCGTCGCCTACGAGCCGGTGTGGGCCATCGGCACCGGCCGGGTCGCGAGTGCGGCCGACGCTCAGGAGGTCTGCGGTGCGGTGCGCGGCGCGCTCGCCGAGATCGCCGACCAGGCCACCGCCGATTCGGTCCGCGTTCTCTACGGCGGTTCGGTCAACGCCAAGAACGTCGGAGAGATCGTCGCGCAGTCCGACGTCGACGGTGCTCTGGTGGGCGGGGCCTCGCTCAAGGCCGACGAGTTCGCGCAGCTGTCGGCCATCGCCGCGGGCGGTCCATTGCTGTGACGCGCTGCAGGTGGTTTCACTAGTCACGACCACCATCGCGTAGACTGTGGCAGGTTGCATCCGAGAAGGACGCGACCTGCCACAGGCGTTTTCGCAAGATTCGACGAACAGGACCACCGACCCGTGACTATCGCGCTCGACATCGGCTTGATCATCACCAGCGTGCTGCTGATCGTTCTGGTTCTGCTGCATCGCGCCAAGGGTGGTGGCCTGTCCTCGCTGTTCGGCGGCGGCGTGCAGTCAAGTCTGTCCGGCTCATCGGTGGTCGAGAAGAATCTCGACCGGCTCACCGTCTTCGTCGGTCTCGTCTGGGTCATCCTGATCATCGGCGTCGGCCTCGACATCAAGTTCTCGTAGTCCGCTCGCTCGGTGAGCCGTGAGGCGGCGCGGCGCGTAGTTTTGTGCGCATGGCCTCCGATTCGCTGACTCCCGAGACCCTCGCCCGCGCCATCGCCACTCCGATGGTCGATCGCATCAGCGTCGACGACACCGGGCGCGCCCTCACCGAACCGCTGCGCGAAGACATCCGCTTCCTCGGTGGACTGCTGGGCGAGGTGATCCGCTCCCACGCGGGAGAGGCGACCTTCGAGCTCGTCGAGAGTTCCCGCCGCGACGCCTTCGGCATCCGCTACGCCGAGGTGACGCGTGATCAGCTGGCTGGGCGGTACGACGGACGGGCGGTCGCCGATCTGATGCCCGTCATCCGGGCGTTCACCAATTTCGCCCTGCTCGCCAATCTCGCCGAGGACCTTCACCGCGAACGCCGACGGCGCATCCACCAGCGCGCGGGCGACCCGGCTCCGCCGTCGTCGTTGGCGGCCACATTCGGCAAGCTCGCCGACGCAGGTCGCACGGACGCCGACGTCGCCGCCGCGCTGCGGTCGGCGGAGGTGGTCCCGGTGATCACCGCACACCCGACGGAGACTCGGCGGCGCAGCGTCTTCGACGCGCAGAACCGGATCACCGAACTGATGCGCGTGCGGGCGCGGACCGAGCTGACTCCGGAGGAGGACGCCCGGTTGACGGAGGACATCCGCAGGCAGATCCTGGTGCTGTGGCAGACCGCCCTGATCCGGTTGCGCAGGCTGACCATCTCCGACGAGATCACCACCGGGCTCCGCTACTACGGGGCGTCCTTCTTCGACGTGGTGCCCGCCCTGAACAAGGACGTCCGCGCGGCCCTGGTCGAGGCCTATCCCGACGCCGGTCTCGACGGCCTGTCGATGATCAGCATGGGTTCGTGGATCGGCGGCGACCGTGACGGCAATCCGTTCGTCTCGGCAGAGGTGGTCGATGAGGCGGCCACGAGTGCCGCACGCACCGCGATGCGCCATCACCTGGACGAGCTCGCTGCGCTGCATCAGGAGTTGAGCCTGTCCGCACGGCTGTTCTCGCCGGTCTCACCCGCACTGTCGGCACTCGGCTCCGGGTTCGCCCCGCCCGACGAACCAGGGGACACCGACGACGAACCCTTCCGTTCGGCGGTCTCAGCGGTGCGTTCGCGCGTTCTCACCCGTGCGCTGCACACGCTCGGCGAGGATGCCGTCGACCCGGCGGAACTGGACACCGCGCGTGCGGCGGCACCTTACGGCGACGCCGACGAATTCCTCGCCGACCTCGACGTGATCGACCGGGCGCTGCGCGCCGCTCATGACGACTCGATCGCCGACGACCGCCTCGCGACGCTCCGGGAAGCGGTGCGCACCTTCGGTTTTCACTTGTCCGGACTCGACATGCGGCAGAACTCCGAGACACATGAGCAGGTGGTAGCCGAACTCCTCTCGTGGGCCGGGGTGTGCGCCGACTACCCGGCGCTGCCGGAGGCGGACCGGATCGGCCTGCTGACGGCGGAGCTGGCCTCGCGCCGCCCGCTCACGACTCCCGACGCCGAACTGAGCGAGCTCGCGATGAAGGAGCTGGGGGTGGTGCACGCCGCGGCGGGTGCGATCGAGCGGTTCGGCCCCCGCGCCGTCCCGAACTACGTCATCAGCATGTGCTCGTCCGTATCGGATCTGCTGGAGGTGCTGATCCTGTTGAAGGAGGCGGGGATCTACCATGCCGCCGGACCGGGCGACGCCGGGCCGTCGTGCTCGGTGCGCGTGGTGCCGCTGTTCGAGACGATCGAGGATCTGCGCGGCGGCGCGGCCACACTGACCGCGGCGCTGAACCTGGGCTTCTACCGGGCATTGGTCCGCGCGCAGGGCGACATCCAGGAGGTGATGCTGGGCTACTCGGACTCCAACAAGGACGGCGGCTACCTGGCGGCCAACTGGGCGCTGTATCGCGCCGAACTCGACCTGGTGTCCGCGTCCCGCGCGGCGGAGGTGCGGCTGCGACTGTTCCACGGCCGCGGAGGGACCGTCGGACGCGGCGGCGGACCCAGTTACGACGCGATCCTGGCTCAGCCGCCCGGTGCCGTCACCGGCTCGCTGCGCCTCACGGAACAGGGCGAGATCATCGCGGCGAAGTACGCCGAGCCCGTCAGCGCGCGGCGGAATCTGGAGTCGTTGCTCGCCGCCACCATCGAGTCGTCGCTACTCGACGTGGAAGGCCTCGACGATCCCGAGCGAGCGTACGCCGACTTCGACGAACTCGCCGAGTCCGCGCGGCGGGCGTACAGCGCGCTGGTGCACGAGACTCCCGGCTTCGTGGAGTACTTCACCGCGTCGACGCCGCTGTCGGAGATCGGGGCGCTGAACATCGGCAGCCGGCCGACCTCACGCAAGCAGACCACCGCCATCTCCGACCTCCGCGCCATCCCGTGGGTGCTCTCGTGGACGCAGTGCCGCGTCATGCTCCCGGGCTGGTACGGAGTCGGCAGCGCGTTCGCACAGTGGACCGGCGGGGACGACGCGCGGATTGCCGACTTGCGACGGTACTACGAGAACTGGCCGTTCTTCCGCTCGGTGATGTCGAATATGGCGCAGGTGCTGGCGAAGTCGGACATGGGTCTGGCGTCCCGGTACGCCGAACTCGTGCCGGATGAGGAACTGCGCCGCCGCGTCTTCTCGATGATCGTCGAAGAGCACGAGCGGACTCTCGAGATGTACACCGCGATCACCGGCACCACGGATCTGCTGGCCGACAACGACGCGCTGAAACGGTCGGTCTACAACCGGTTCCCGTATCTGGAGCCGCTCAACCTGTTGCAGGTGGAGTTGCTGCAGCGGTTCCGGTCGGGCGAGGACTCGCCGCTCATTCGCCGCGGTATTCAGCTGACGATGAACGGTCTGGCGACGGCGTTGCGCAACAGCGGGTAGGGCGTCAGCGGATCGCCTTGAGGAACTCTCGTGTGCGTTCCTCCCGCGGGTCGCCGAAGATCTGCTCGGGCGGACCCTCCTCGGCGATTCTGCCGTCGTCGAACATCATCACGCGGTCGGAGACCTCGCGGGCGAAACGCATCTCGTGCGTCACGATCAGCATCGTGATGTCGGTGGTGACCGCGATGTCGCGCAGCACCGACAGGACGCCGTCGACGAGTTCGGGGTCGAGTGCGGAGGTCACCTCGTCCAGCAGCATCACCGACGGACTCATCGCGAGGCAGCGGGCGATGGCGACGCGCTGCTGCTGACCGCCCGACAACTGCGTGGGATGCGCCGACTCCTTGTCGCTGAGTCCGACGGTGTCGAGCAGGCTCCGCGCATGCTCGACCGCCTCGTCTCGACTCCGGCCGAGGACGTGGATCGGAGCCTCGGTGATGTTCTGCAGCACCGTCATATTGGGGAAGAGGTTGAATTGCTGGAAGACCATCCCGATGTTCTTGCGGACCTCGCGAAGGTACTTCTCCTTCGCGGGGACCAGCCGGTCCCCGCGCAGCTGATGGCTCAGCGGTCGGCCGCCCACCCAGATGACGCCGTCGGTGACCTTCTCCAGGGTCATGAGCAGCCGGAGAATCGTCGTCTTCCCCGAGCCGCTGGGGCCGATCAGGGTGACCTTCTCGCCGCGGTCGACGGTGAAGTCGAGATGGTCGAGAACCAGGTGGTCGCCGAAGCGTTTCACGACGCCGACGAAGCGGATCATGGCATCCGCGGATTCGGCTGCGTCGGGGGCGTTCGGAGGGTTCCGGTCGTCAGCGGGCAAGGCGTTTCTCCAGTCGTCGGATCAGGACCGAGGTCGGGTAGCTCGCCACCAGGAAGAAGGTGCCGGCGAGGGTGAACGCCTCGAGGTAGGCGAAGTGGGCGGCGCCGTAGGTCTGTGCGGCGGTGACCAGTTCGACCACCGAGATCGTGAACAGGTAGGGGGTGTCTTTGAACATCGACACGGCGTTGTTGCCGAGTGCGGGCAGCGAGTTCCGCAGTACCTGGGGCAGGATCACCGCTCGCCAGGTCCGGCCGGCCGGCAGCGACAGCGCACGTGCCGCCTCCCACTGTCCGATGGGAACCTCCTCGATGCCGGCCCGGTACACCTCCGCCATGTAGCTCGAGTAGTGCACTCCGAGGACCGTGACACCGATGGACAGCGGCGTGAACTGCGGGAACAGGGCGAATACGAAGAGCAGTTGCACCACGATCGGGGTGAGACGGATGAACTCGGCCACCGCGTACACCGGCGCGGACAGCCAACGCGGCGCCGACCGTCTGATGACGGCGATCACGAGCCCCAGCGCAGCGGCGATGAAGAAGCCGATCACCGTGGCCAGCAGGGTGATCTGGAATCCGTCCCACAGCACCGGGAGCGCGTCCTGTGCGCGTTGCCAACTCCACTCGATCACAGCGCACCCCCGGGAGCGTCCTGGGACTGCGGACGGAGGCTGAGGATCTCCCGAAGCGTGGGACCGCGGCCGAGACGGTGCTTGGCCCGCGCCTCGGCCAGGTTGATGAACAACGTGACCACGTAGGCGAGCACGAGATAGATGACCAGCCCGACTCCGAAGGAGAACAGCGTGTCGCCGGTGGTCTTCTGCAGGTCGACGATGCCGGCCGTGAGGTCCTGCAGGGTGATGAAGGACGCGAACGCGGTGCCTTTGAGCAGATGGATCAGCAGGTTGCCCAGCGACGGGATCATCATCGCCCAGGCCTGGGGGAAGACCACTCGGGTGAGGCGCTGCCGGGCGGTGAAGTTCAACGCGACGGCGGCCTCCACCTGGGCCGGTGGTACCGCGTTGAGGGCACCGCGGACCACTTCGGCCCCGTAGGCGCCGTAGTTGAGTCCCAGTGCGAGGACGCCGCAGAACACCGGATCGAGTTGATAGCCGAGCAGGGGGAGCACGTAGAACAGCCAGAACAGCTGCACGACGAGGGATGTCCCGCGGAAGAACTCGATGAGCACGCGGGCCACGAACCGGATGGGAAGCGACCTCACCCGTACGAGCGTGCCGAGGGTGAGTGCGAGTGCGAAGGCGAGCAGACCGCCGCCGGCCGTCAGTTCCAGCGTGACGACGATGCCGCGCCCGAGGGCGGGCAGGGCGTCGACGAGCGCGTCGAGATCGTGGCTCATCTCGATCGGAACCCGGTCACTCGCCGCGGCACAACCGGTCGGTGGTGAGTGACGGATCGGGGATGTTCTCCTCGGTGAAGCCGAACGGGCCGAGGATCTTCATGTACTCGGTGCGGTCGGCGAGGATCTTCTTCACCTCGGCGTTGTACGCGTCGCGCAGGGAGGTGTCCTCCTTCCGGAACACCGTCGCACCCGCCGGGTTCTGGGGTTTGCCGTCGATGACCGCGATGAACGGCTGCGTGACTTCGACGTTGAGGCCGGGCGTGTGCGTCTTGGCGTAGTTCAGGGATACCGCCGTCAGAGCGAAGGCGTCCACCCGGCCGGAGTTCACGGCATCGATCCCGGACTGCTGGTCCTTGACGAGCATCGGATCGGGGATGTCCAGTTCGGAGGCGTAGTCGGCCTCGATGGCACCGGTCATGGCCGCCATCTTCGCGCCGGAGCGTTTGATCGAATCCATGTCCGTGAGGTGCTTCGGATTGCCCGGCTGCACCATCAGCGCGGTGGTGTAGTTGATCTCGGGAACGCTGAACGCGGCTTGGCCGCACCGCTCCGGCGTGATCGACATTCCGGCGCTGACCAGGTCGTATCGTTTGGCGTTGAGTCCGGGGATGAGGCCGCCCCAGTCGGTCTTCACGCCCTTGAGTTCGTTGACGCCGAGCCGCCGGAACACTTCGCGGTGGAGTGCGATGGTGCCGCCGGTGAGCTGCCCGTCGGCGTCGAACGAATACGGCGCTTCATTGGCGTAGGCCACGGTGACGGTTCCGGCCTTCCGCAGATCGTCGAGTGTGGTCTCGCTGCCGGTGTCGGTCTTGGTGCACGCGGTCAGCGCTGTCGCGGTCACGATCATCGTGGCCGCCACGGCCGCCGCCGTGCGGAACACATGTCGTCGGTCGCCGGCGATCCGTCGCTTGGTCGTGTGTGTCTGCTTGATCTTCTTTGCCACTGTGTTCTCCCGCCGGGCCCGGTCCGGACGGAGCCGATGGCGGAGGAGCTCTCAACGGCGAGTGACGTACGGCGGCCCTTGGTTTCGTATGATCGCACTCTTGACTATCGGGTGAATCGACCGTAGCAAGGTGGATCACTTCTGATGAGCGCTTTGAGAAGCCCATCGCATCATCGTCGGCGGGCGCGGGAGTGCGGACCGGAGGTCAGGACAGTTGCGAGGCCGCGGCGCGATCGAGGAACCACACCGTGTTCTCGACCCCGTGAGCGCCGGCGCACGGCCAGTCCTCGCGCGCGGCGCCGGACGCCGCCGCGGCGACCGCCTCCGCCTTCTCGGCGCCCGAGACGAGGAACCAGACCTCGCGGGAGGCGTTGATGACCGGGAAGGTCAGTGTGATGCGGCGAGGCGGCGCCTTGGGGGAGTCGGTGACCGCGACGACCGGACGCGAGTCCTCCGCGGTCGCCGCGCTATGCGGGAACAGGGAGTTGACGTGCCCCTCACCGCCCATGCCGAGCAGATGGATGTCGAAGACGGTCCCGGAACCCAGGCGGCGAGCGTAGTCGGCGGCCGCGGCGTCGATGTCGTCGCCGAACTCGCCGTCGGAGGGCGCCGCCGCGTGGACCCGCGCGCCCTCGACCGGCACGTGGTCGAGCAGTGCCTCACGCGCCTGCAGCGAGTTCCGCTCCGGATCCTCGGCGGGGACGAAACGTTCGTCACCCCAGTACAGTTCGATGCGGGACCAGTCGAGGGCGCGGGGGTGGCGGGCGAGCTCGCGCAGCAGTGCGATTCCGTTGCTGCCGCCGGTGAGCGCGACCGTCGCGACCCCGCGGGCGTCCTGCGCCGCGGTCACCGTCGCGATGAACCGTGCGGCGGCCGTCGCCACGAGTTCGGCCGACGAATCGAAGACCAGGTGCTCCACCGGGGCGCTCATCGGGCCGGCTCCGCCGTCGTGCCACCCGCTGTCGCCCGGTCCTCATGGGTGACGCCGGACAGTCCCTGCAGCGCCAGCTCGTACACCTCGTCGGCGTCCAGGCTGCGGAGTTCCTCGGCCAGGCATTCGGCGGTGGTCCGGCGAGCGAAGGCCGACCGTCCGTCCGGGTGGCCGGAGCTGCGGATGATGCTTCCGTCCGGTCCCTGACTCATCGACAGTTCTCCCCCGGTGTGGACCAGGGTCACCGACATGTCGCCGACGGCGCGCGCCACCGGGACGCCGAGTTCGGCGGCGAGCCACCCGGCGAACAGATCGAGTCCCGTGACATCGTGCGGTCCCACCACTCGGGCACGGAGGATCTCGTTGTGCGGGGGACGGTCCAGTGCGGACACGAGCATCGCCCGCCACTGGGTGATGGCCGACCACGCGAGATCGGTGTCGCCCGGTGAGTAGCCGATCCGGCGAGCGCCCAGAAATGCGCCGGGGTCGTCGGTGAGGCGGCCGTCGGTGATCCGCCGCGAGGCGAGCCGTCCCAGCTTGTCGTCGGCGGGCCGCGCGGGAGCCCGGCTCGGCCACCAGGTCACGACGGGGGTGTCGGGAAGCAGGAAGGGGGTCACGGTGGCGTGCGGATGATCGGCGAGCGAACCGTGTAGGTGGAGCACCACCACCTCCGACGCTCCGGCGTCGCCGCCGACGCGGATCTGCGCATCCAGCCGCGTCGGTCCCGAGCGGTCGTGGCGCACCACCATGATGACGCGGCACGGATGCTCGCGGCTGGCGCGGTTCGACGCCTCGACGGCGTCCTCCGCATCGTCGTCGGCGTCGAGGTCGATGACGAGCGTCAGGACGCGACCGAGCGTCACAGCGCCCCCGGTGCGCCGCATCTGGACGAGCTTCTTGCTGGTCTCGAGGGTCGAGGTGTCGGGGAGATCGACGATCACGGGCGCCTCCAGGCTCGTCCGGTGCGGTTCATCATCTCGTCGGCCGAGGCCGGCCCCCAGGTGCCCGACTCGTATTCGTCGGGTGTACCGGACCGGGCCCAGTCCTCGAGTACGGGGTCGAGGATCTGCCAGCTGAGCTCCACCTCTTGCGCCACCGGGAACAGGGACGGTTCGCCGAGCAGCACGTCGAGCAGGAGCCGTTCGTAGGCCTCCGGCGACGACACGGTGAACGCGCCGCCGTACGAGAAGTCCATGTTGACGTCGCGGACCTCCATGCTCGTGCCCGGCACCTTGGACCCGAATCGCAGGGTGACGCCTTCGTCGGGCTGCACTCGGATCACCAGGGCGTTCTGGCCGAGTTCGGCGGTCATCGTGTCGTCGAAGGGCAGGTGCGGCGCTCTCTTGAAGACGATCGCGATCTCGGTGACCCGCCTTCCCAGCCGCTTGCCGGTGCGGAGGTAGAAGGGCACGCCGGCCCAGCGCCGCGTGTCGACCTCCAACGCGATCGCGGCGAAGGTCTCGGTGGTGGAGTCGGGGGAGAAACCCTCCTCGTCCTTCAGCCCGACCACGGGTTCGGAGCCCTGCCATCCCGGACCGTACTGTCCCCGCGCCGAGTTCTCGTCGATCGGGGTGATGTTGCGCGTCGCCGAGAGGACCTTGATCTTCTCCGATTGCAGATGCTGCGGCGAGAACGACACCGGCTCCTCCATGGCGACCAGCGCCAACAGTTGCAGGAGGTGGTTCTGGATCACATCGCGTGCCGCGCCGATGCCGTCGTAGTAGCCGGCCCGGCCGCCGAGTCCGATGTCCTCGGCCATCGTGATCTGCACGTGGTCCACGTAGTGCGAGCTCCACAGCGGGTCGAACAGCTGGTTGGCGAATCGCAGGGCCAGGATGTTCTGAACGGTCTCCTTGCCGAGGTAGTGGTCGATGCGGAACACCGACTCCTCGGGGAAGACGCTGCCCACGAGGGCGTTCAGTTCCCGGGCGCTGTCGAGGTCGTGGCCGAAGGGCTTCTCGATGACGACTCTCCGCCAGCTGTCGCCGTCCTGGTCGGCCATCCCCGTGCGCCGCAGTTGGCTCAGGACCACAGGGAACGCCTTCGGCGGGATCGACAGATAGTAGGCGTGGTTGCCGTCGGTCCCGCGTTCCCGGTCCAGATCGGCGAGCGTCTGCTGCAGAGCGGCGAAGGCGTCGTCGTCCTCGAAGGTGCCCGCGACGAAACGGATGCCCTCGGCGAGCCGATCCCACACCTCCTGTCGGAAGCCGGTGCGGCTGCCCGCCTCCACCGCCTCCCGAACCACGTCGGCGAAGTCTTCGTGCTCCCAGTCGCGCCTCGCGAAGCCGACGAGCGCGAAGCTCGGCGGAAGCAGACCCCGATTGGCGAGATCGTAGATCGCCGGCATGAGCTTGCGGCGCGCGAGGTCGCCGGTGACGCCGAAGATCACCAGGGCGGACGGCCCGGCGATCCTCGGCAGCCGCGTGTCATGCGGATCGCGAAGCGGGTTCTTCCACGGCTTGTCGACCGCACGTCCCATATCGCTCTGGCCTCTCGTATCGTCCGGGCGTCGTGTCGGCTAGCGCTGCGCGGCGTCGAGCTGCGTCCGGGTGGCCTCGAGGAGGTCGTTCCAGGCGTCCTCGAACTTGCTGACCCCCTCGGCCTCCAATACTACGAAGACGTCGGGCAGATCGACTCCCACGCGAGTGAGTGAGTCGAACACCTCCTGGGACGCCTCGGCCCGGCCGAGGATCGAGTCGGTGTCGACCCACCCGTGGTCGGCGAAGGCGTTCAGAGTCTTCACCGGAACCGTGTTGACCGTGTTCGGCGCCACCAGTTCGCTCACGTACAGGGTGTCCGGGTACTGGGCGTTCTTGGTCCCGGTGGACGCCCACAGCGGGCGCTGGGGCAGCGCCCCGTGCGCTTGGAGATCGGGGAAGCGGATCCCGGTCTCGAACACTTCGCGGTAGGCGGCGTAGGCAAGGCGGGCGTTCGCGAGACCGGCCTTGCCTCGCAGCTCGAGCGCTTCGGGCGTTCCGATGGCGTCGAGGCGCTTGTCGATCTCGGAGTCGACGCGGGAGACGAAGAACGAGGCGACCGACTCGATCTTGGCGGCGTCGTGGCCGTTGCGGAGTGCGGCGTCGAGCCCGTCGAGGTACGCGTCCATCACTGCGCGGTAGCGGTCCACCGAGAAGATCAGGGTCACGTTGACGCTGATGCCCTCGGCGATCACCCGGGTGATCGCCGGCAGCCCGGCCTCGGTGGCCGGGATCTTGATGAACAGATTCGGGCGGTCGACGATCTTCCACAGCTCGATCGCCTGCGCCACGGTCTCGTCGGTCTTGTTCGCCAGTCGCGGATCCACCTCGATGGAGACGCGGCCGTCGTGGCCGTCGGTGTCGACGAAGACCTGCTGCAGGACGTCACACGCCGCACGGACGTCGTCGGTGGTGATGGCGGTGACGGCCGCATCGACGTCGGCGCCCACCGACGCGAGATCCTTGACCTGAGCCGCGTAGCTCTCGGATTTGGAGATCGAGTTCTGGAAGATCGCGGGATTGGTGGTGACGCCGACGATCGAGTGAGTGTCGATCTCATCCTGAAGAGCGCCCGAGGCGATCAGGTCGCGGGACAGGTCGTCGAGCCAGACGGACACGCCGGCCTCCGAGAGGGCGGCGAGGTTCTTGTTCTGAGACATGGGGATGACTCCTGTTCTCCGGATCGGGTCGGATGTCGTGTTGCGGTGGTTTCGACTCGCTGCGCTCGCTCGACCGCAGGAGGTCAGCGGTTGAGCACGCGGCGGGCGGCGGCCGCGACGGCGTCGGCGGTGATGCCGAACTCGTCGTACAGCTTCTGGTACGGAGCCGAAGCGCCGAAGTGCTCCAGCGAGACGATCTCGCCGCCCGCGACGATCGCATGCCACGGCATGGCGATGCCGGCTTCCACGGCGACGCGCGGAATGCCGGTCGGCAGCACCGACTCGCGGTAATCGTCGTCCTGCTCGGCGAACCACTCCAGCGACGGCATCGAGACCACGCGTGCGCCGATGCCCTCGGCGGCGAGCGTCTGCGCCGCCTGCACCGCCAGCGACACCTCCGAGCCGGTGCCGATCAGCACCACCTCGAAGGTCCCGTCGGCGTCGGACAGGACGTAGCCGCCGCGGGCGACTCCTTCGAAGCTGGTGCCTTCCAGGACCGGCACGTTCTGGCGGGTCAGGGCCAGCCCGACCGGCCGGTGACGGCGAGTCAGCAGATGCCGCCACGCGTGAGCGGTCTCATTGGCGTCGGCGGGACGGACCACGTCCAGGTGGGGAATCGCGCGCAGCGCGGCGAGATGTTCCACCGGCTGGTGGGTGGGACCGTCCTCGCCGAGGCCGATCGAGTCGTGGGTCCACACGTAGATCGGGTCGATCTCCATCAGCGCGGCCAGACGCACCGCGGGCCGCATGTAGTCGGAGAACTGCAGGAAGGTTCCGCCGTACGCGCGCGTCGGGCCGTGCAGGACGATGCCTGACAGGATCGATCCCATCGCGTGCTCGCGGATGCCGAAGTGCAGGGTCCGGCCGTACGGATCGGCCTTCCAGGTCCCGGTGCTGATGGTTTCGGGACCGAACGAGACGGCACCGTCCATCGTGGTGTTGTTGGAGCCGGCGAGGTCGGCCGATCCGCCCCACAGCTCGGGCAGGACGGGCGCGAGCGCCGAGAGGACCTTGCCCGAGGCCGAGCGGGTCGCCACATCCTTGTCGCCGATCTCCCAGGACGGCAGCACGTCGGTCCAGCCCTCGGGCAGCGCATGCGCGGCCAGCCGGTCGAACAGCTCCTTGCGCTGGGGGTTCTCGGCGGCCCAGACGTCGAAGCCCTCCTGCCACGCGGCTCGCTCGGCGGCGGCCCGAGCCTGCAGCGACCGGGTGTGCCCGAGCACGGCCGGGTCGACGTCGAAGCTCTTGGCCGGGTCGAATCCGAGGATCTCCTTGGTCGCGGCGACCTCGTCCGCGCCCAGGGCCGAGCCGTGCGAGGCGCCGGTGTTCATCTTGTTGGGGGCCGGCCAGGCGATGATGGTGCGCAGGCAGATGATCGACGGCTTGTCGGTGACGGCCTTCGCGTTCTCGATCGCCTCTTCGATCGCGACGATGTTCTCGCCGCCCTCGACGATCTGGACGTGCCAGCCGTACGCCTCGTAACGCTTGGCGGTGTCCTCCGAGAGCGCGATGCTGGTGTCGTCCTCGATCGAGATGTGGTTCTGGTCGTAGAAGACGACGAGGTTCCCGAGTTCCTGCGTACCCGCGAGGGAACTGGCCTCGGAGGTGACGCCCTCTTCGATGTCGCCGTCCGAGGCGATCACGTACACGTGATGATCGAACGGGCTCTGGCCCGCCGGTGCGTCGGGATCGAACAGGCCGCGCTCGCGCCGGGCCGCCATGGCCATGCCGACCGCCGACGCGAGTCCCTGTCCGAGCGGGCCGGTGGTGATCTCCACACCCTTGGTGTGGCGGAACTCGGGGTGGCCGGGCGTCAGCGAGCCCCAGGTGCGCAGCGCCTCCAGATCGCCCAGTTCGAGGCCGAAACCACCGAGATACAGCTGGATGTACTGGGTGAGGCTCGAGTGGCCGCACGAGAGGACGAACCGGTCGCGTCCCACCCAGGCCGGATCGGACGGATCGTGGCGCATCACGCGCTGATACAGGGTGTACGCCAGCGGTGCCAGACTCATCGCCGTGCCGGGGTGGCCGCTGCCGCACTTCTGTACCGCGTCCGCGGCCAGAATGCGAGCCGTGTCCACGGCCTTGGTGTCCAGGTCGCTCCAGTCGGCGGGGTGAACCTGCTGGGTGAGCTCGCGGATCTCGTCGGTAATCGCCACGGTGGTGGAGTCTCCTGTGCCTTGTCGTGGGTGCTCGGACGCAATGGTGATTTCCAGCCTAGCGGTCCGCCGCACGCTCGCGCGCGACTGGCTGGGGACTTTCCGGTGTGATGGACCACCTTCGGCGGGCGCGGTCGCAAGGATTGGGTGCGAGTGTGATCTGGGCAGTGCGGATTCTGTTATGAGAGACCTCCGGGTCTACCATCGGTTGTAGTAGCCCGTCGGTGTGCCCAGTGTCGCGTACAGACCGTCGCCCGGATCCGTCGTGGACGGATCGCGCGGCGCGATGACGCCGGGTCTTATGTGAGGAGCATCTGTGAGTATTGGGGAAAGCGCGGACACCGACGCCTCCTCGACCTCGATGTCTACCGAGAACCCGGCCGGGAACGCCGGCCTCGGTGCGCGTGCGTGGGGCATGGTCCTGGCGTACATCGCGCTGACCAAGCCGCGTGTCATCGAGTTGCTTCTGGTCTCGACCATTCCGGTGATGCTCCAGGCGGAGCGCGGAACGGTCGACATCGGCCTGATCCTGATCACCGTGGTCGGCGGGTGGCTCGGTGCCGCGAGCGCCAACAGCCTGAACATGGTGGCCGACGCCGACATCGATCAGAAGATGAAGCGGACGCAGCGCCGGCCGCTGGCCCGTCACGCGGTGCCGGTGCGCAATGCGCTGATCTTCGGCATCGTCCTGGCGGTCGTGTCGTTCGTCGTGCTCTACTTCGGTACCGCGAACGACGCGGGGGAGCGGTCGTTCCTGCCGTCGATCCTGGTTTTGATCACCATCGGCTTCTACGTCTTCGTCTACACGCTGGTGCTCAAGCGCCGCACGTGGCAGAACGTGATCTGGGGCGGCGCCGCCGGCTGCATGCCCGCACTCGTCGGATGGGCGGCGGTGACGCATTCGCTCAGCTGGCAGCCCTTCGTGCTGTTCCTGGTGGTGTTCTTCTGGACCCCTCCGCACACCTGGGCGCTCGCCATGCGCTATCGCGAGGACTACCGCGCCGCGGGCGTGCCGATGTTCCCGGTCATCGCCAGTGACGAGCGCGTCACCACGCACATGGTGGTGTACACCTGGCTGACCGTCATCACGTCCTTCGTGCTCATCCCGGCCGCGTCGTGGATCTACCTCGTCGTCGCGGTCGCCTCCGGCGTGTGGTTCATCTACATGGTCACCAAGCTCTACGTCGAGACCCGCAAGGGCGTCGAGGTGAAGCCGCTCAAGATCTTCCTGACGTCCAACGAGTACCTGGCGCTGCTGTTCTGCGGCCTCGCTGTCGACGCGGTCATCAATCTGCCGACCGTCGCCGGCTACTTCTGACCGACACTCGCAGTCTCAAGGCGCCCGCAGGTGAAAGAGTGAGGACTGCACGCGGCGTGAAGCAGCCGGGCCCGGCCGTCACGAGGACAGCGCTCGCGGCGGTCGTCGCGACACTGTGCCTGGTGGTCGCGGTCGTCGTCGATCTTCCCGTCACCTCGGTTCTGTTCGCGGTCGCCGGCGCCGGTGTCGCCATCGGGCTGATCGGCTCGCTCCGTCGATACGGCCAGAAGTCCGCCCTGCGCGGTGCCGCGGTGGTCGTGGCGACGGTTCTGCTCGTCGGTCTGCCCACCGTGGCGGTGCTGGCCGATCCCGAGACGGCGAGCGATTCGCATGCCGCCGACGGTGACGCGGTGCTCGAGGGCGGCGGCGATCCCTCGGCAGCGCTGGCGCGCGCTCTGGACCGCGCTGACCGCCTCGTTCCCGGCGGCTCGTCCTCGATCAGGCAGATCAGCATCGACGACGATCGGGAGACGGTGCGCGTGCTCGATCCGCGGACCGGGCGGGAGATCGCCTCGTATCGATCGGGAACATCGTGGAGCGACTCGGATCCGGCGCGCACCGGCGAGCGCACCGTGTTCACCCGCGCCGATGTCGCCCACTTGGACCTGAACGCCGCGGCCGCCCGGGTGAGCGCCGCGCGCCAGAAGATCGGCTATCCGGAGCCGACCTCCAGCGGCGGCATCGAGATCGGCCCGCGCTCGGTCGACGACAAGGTGGTGGCCCGATTCGGCCAGTCCGGCGGGGAGAGCATCGAGACGGATCTGCACGGGCGGGTCGCCGACACCGTCGGCGCCGCGTCCCTGACTGAGTTCCTCTCGGTGGCCGAGCGCGTGCTGAAGGACGAGGGCATCGATCCCGATGGGGCCGTGCTCCGTTCGATCGCGTACAAGGCCGTCGATGAGGCCGCGCCGTGGATCGGCGTGGCGCACCCCGGTGTCGAGCTGGAACTGGACGGCGGCGGCATCTACCGGATCTGGGTGCAGCCCGGTCGGTTCCCGGAACTGTCCGAGACCGACTCGGCGTCCGACCCCGATGGTTTCTCGCTGACCGGACTGACCGGAGCGACGATGGTGCGGATCCGCGACGACCTGGTGCGCAGACATCGGGTGGCGGCCTACGACCGCGATGCCGTCGGACTCAAGATCGGCGTCGCGCCCGGCGACGACGATCCGGCGGCGGATCGGCTGCCGGTCACGGTGCAGATGCAGGTCGGTCCCGACGCGGTCGGGGCGACGGGCGTCTACTCGCCGAACGGGAAGTTTCTGCGCGAGGGACGCCGCTAGCGAGGGACGCCGCCGCAGAGGCCGGCCCGCACGGGCTCACGCCTCGATCGCGCGCCGGAGCTGCGCGGTCAGCCCGGCCCGGACGCGCTCGGTCTGGGGAACCACACCCCGTTCGGTGAGACGATCGACGGTGGTCAGCACCTGCTGCAGATAGGCCGCGCGTTCCTGGCTCCGGGCCCCGTCCGCGTGGGCGAGCAGCTTCAGCGCGCGTCGGCAGTCGCGGGCGTCGGCGGGGTCGAGGTCGTCGGTCCCGGTACTCCGCGCGAAGCGGTCGGCCGCGGCCCAGGTGCTGCGCAGGTCGGTCACGGCGGCGATGTAGCGCTCACCGGCGGCGTCCCCGGGGAAGCGGTCGGTGCGGAGCTCACCGGCCGTGGCCAGACTGTCGTGGAATGCGATGATCGCGGGCGCCGACAGGTCCCAGAGCCCCGGATACCGCAGGAGCATGGCCGGATCGAGTTCGAAGGAACCGTACGCGCTGAGAACCTCGTCGTGGTGGGCCGCGCTGCGCCGCCAGCGCTCCTCCACCGAGACCGGCGAGGGTGCAGCCGGACGCGCGGTGGCGGCGATCCGGGACGGCATCGGCACCGAGACCGCCAGCAGACCCACGGCCAGTGCGACGGCGAGGGCCACCATCAGTGCCACCGGACCGAAGGGCCGAGACGCCGCCAGCAGAGCGATCGCGGCGACGGCGACCACGGCCCAGCGCAGACCGGCGGCCGGCCCGCCGGCGCTCTTCGCTGCCGGCTCAGTCATCGTCGGCGACAGCGAGCATCGTCGACCCGACCGTGCTTCGGGATTCGAGTGCGCGGTGGGCCTCGGCGGCCTGCTCCAGCGGGAACGACTGTCCGACGGTCACGGTCAGCTCACCGCTAGCGACGGCGTCGAAGAACTGACCGGAACGCCACGCGAACTCGGCGGGGTCGGCGATGAAGTGGGTCAGCGTGGGCCGGGTCACCGACAGTGATCCGGCCGGATTGAGTCGTTGCAGGTCGAACGGGGGCACCGGTCCGCTGGCGGCGCCGAAGAGCACGATGGTGCCGCGGACGGCGGTCGCGGCCAGGGATTGCTCGAAGGTCGCCGCTCCGACGCCGTCGTACACCACCCGCGCCCCGCGCCCGTCGGTGAGATCGCGGACCCGTGCGGCCACGTCGTCGCCGTAGCGCAGGACCTCGGCGGCACCGGCCGCGCGCGAGAGCTGTTCCTTCTCGTCGGAGGAGACCGTGGTGATCACCCGGATGCCCCGCGCGCTCGCCCACTGGGTCAGCAGCAGCCCGATGCCGCCGGCCCCGGCATGCAACAGCACGGTGTCGCCCGCCTCGGGATGTGCGCTGCCGTCGAGCAGATAGTGGACGGTGTTGCCGCGCAGCATCGACGATCCCGCGGCGGCGAGGGAGACGCCGTCGGGTACCGGAAGTGCCCGATCGGCGCGGATACGGACGTACTCGGCGTAGCCGGCCGAGGCGTCGCACCAGGCCACCCGGTCGCCGACGGCACGGTGCTCGACGCCGTCGCCGACGGCGACGATCCGGCCCGCGCCTTCGCTGCCCGGCACGAACGGGGTGGGCGACGGGTACATTCCGGTGCGCAGGTACGTGTCGATGAAGTTCACCCCGGCCGCGGAGACGGCGACCACCACCTCGCCGGGCGCCGGTTCGGGATCGGGGAGATCGACGAGTCGAAGGACTTCCGGACCGCCGTGAGCGGACACTTGGATCGCACGCATGGGTCCATTTTCGCACGCCGCTATACTCGGCAGTCATGAGCGATGACACCGCTGCGTCCACAGCCACTGCTTCCGAATCCGTCGCGGCCGCGCCGAGCGCCGTAGTCTCCGCGATCGGAAAGTTCGTCGCCGCCGAGGGCGGTTCGGCCAAGGCCGTGGTCCAGCCTGCGGGTGCCGCGGGAGTGCGGATCACCCTGGTGGGTGAGGCCGGCGGGATTCTGGGCGATCAGGTGGTCGACAGCGTGCGGACCGCGGACGCGGTCATCGAAGCGGTCGACGGACTCGAGCGCGCGGAGTGGGACCGGGATCTGACCTCGGTCACCGAGGTGAAGCCGTCGCACTGGCGCCAGATGGCCGGTTGGGTGGCCCACCAGTCGCGGTTTCCCAAGGCGCGCAACCGCAAGATCCTCGACTGACGACGTACGCGCACTGCGACACGTGCGCACAGCGCAGAACCCGGCGACCGTACGCGGTCGCCGGGTTCTCGTGTCAGATCCGGCGGATCAGCGGCGCGTCGTCGCGAGCACGAGCTGCGTCGCGCCGATCATGAGCAGAGCGCTGCCGAACATGTGGAGGATGACGAGCACCTCGGGAAGACCGGCCGCGTACTGCACGTAGCCGATGATCCCCTGTACCACGATCACGCCGCCGAAGATCAGTGCGGCGCGGCGCAGCGACGGCACCGCAGCCACCGCCAGGAGGATGAGCGCGGCCGTCAGTCCCACGAGTGTCCAGACGGCGTCCACGTGGAGCTGAGTGGCCTGCGTCGGCTCCAGACCGTTGCGGTGCGCCTTGATGTCGCCCGCGTGCGGTCCGGAACCGGTGACCACCGTGCCGAGATAGATGGTGACCCACGTCAGTGCGTACAGAGCCCAGGCGAGCAGGACTCCGAACCGTCGGAGAACCGCGGATTCGGCATCGGTCGCCCCCGGCTCGCCGGCGTCCGGTCCACGGGCGGCCGACCCGGTGTGCACCACCATCCAGGTGGCCAGCGAGATGATCACCATCGTCGCGAGGAAGTGGAAGGCCACGATCCACGGGTTCAGGTTGGTCAGCACCGTGATGCCGCCGATGATCGCCTGCAGCGGAACACCCATCGCGACCCCGGTGGCCAGCCGCCGCGACAGTCGGTCGACCGGGACGCGCCGCATCGCGGCCACCCAGGTGGCGATCGCGATGACCACGAGCACCCAGGTGAGCATCCGGTTGCCGAACTCGATCAGCCCGTGGATGCCCATCGCGGCGTGCGGTGTCACCGAGCCCGAGGTGCACTGGGGCCACGTGGGACAGCCGAGGCCCGAGTCGGTGACCCGCACCGCGCCGCCGGTCACCACCAGCAGCACGTTGGCGGCGAGGTTGGCGATCGCCCAGTAATAGAGGTATGTCGCGGTCGGCCTCTTGAAGCCGAACCAGGAGTCGATCATTGGAAGCGGAACCACCTAACTGCCAGCGCGCCGCCGATCGCGGCCCACACGATCAGGACACAGAAGCCGAAGACGTCGAACGACGAGTCGAGGGCCCGGGTGAGCGCCTCGGTGAGAGCACCGGAGGGGGAGAGGCGGGCGACAGTCCGCGCCGCGTCGGGCACATGCTGATCGAAGACGACGAGCCCGGCCAGACCGAGCAGGACGAACCAGATCAGGTTGCCGAGGGCGAGTACCACCTCCGCTTTGAGCGTGCCGCCGAGGAGCAGTCCCAGGCTGGCGAACGCGACCGTGCCGACCGCGATCGCCACCGCGCCGAGCAGCAGACCCGCGATGCTCGGCCGCCAGCCGAAGGCCATGCCGATGCCACCGATGATGATCGACTGCAGGACCACCACGATGAGTACCGCGAGTGACTTGCCGGCGATGATGCCCCACCGCGGTATCGGGGTGGCGCCCAGTCGCTTGAGCGCACCGTAGCGGCGGTCGAAGCCGACCGCGATCGCCTGCCCGGTGAAGGCGGTCGACATGATCGCGACCGCCAGGATCGCGGGCACGAAAGTGGCGGCGCGCGCGGCGGGCGTGTCGCCGGCCTCGGTGTCGAGGGGGAGCAGGCTCAGACCGATCAGCATGGTGATCGGGATGAACATCGTCAGCAGCAGCTGTTCGCCGTTGCGGAGCAGCAGAACCAGCTCCATGCGAGTCTGAGCCGCCAGCATCCGGGTGAGCGGAGCGGGCCGCGGACGCGGAGTGAACGTTCCGCTCGGAAAGCGATTGGTCGCGGGTACCTCGGTGCTCATGCGCGCACCTCCCGTCCGGTGAGGCTGAGGAAGACGTCCTGCAGGCTGTTGCTGGCCACGTTGAGCGAGTCGATCAGGATTCCGCGGTCGGCGCAGAACTGTGCGATCGCCGAGACCACGGCGGGCGTGATGTCGCCGGTCACCACATGCTCACCGGTCGGCGAGAGCGTGCAGCGGTAGCCGGCGGGGAGTGCATCCTGGAGCCCGTTCCGGAGTTCGGTCGCGTCGACCCCCGAGACGCTGAGCCGCAGCCGGCGCTCGGCATCGCGCCGGACGAGGTCGGACGGTGTGCCCGCGGCGACGGCGCGCCCGCGGTCGATGATGACGATCTGGTCGGCGAGTTCCTCGGCCTCATCGAGCAGATGCGTGGTCAGCAGAATCGACACCCCGTCGGCGCGGAGTCGGGAGATCAACTCCCACACCATGATTCGCGCGTGTGCGTCGAGGCCGGCGGTGGGCTCGTCGAGGAAGACCAGTTCCGGCCGGCCGACCAGCGCGCACGCCAGCGAGAGTCGCTGCTGCTGGCCGCCGGAGAGGCGGCGGAATCCCGTGTTCGCGACCTCCGTGAGGCCGAGGGCGTCCATCAACCACTCGGGATCGAGGGGATCGGCGCTGTACGCGGCGCAGAGGCGAAGCATCTCCTTGGCCTTCGCCCCCGGATACGCTCCGCCGCCCTGCAGCATCACGCCGATCCGGGTTCGCAGCGCGTCGTTGTCGGCGATGGGATCGAGGCCGAGCACTCGGACCTCGCCCGCGTCCGGCCGGGTGAATCCCTCGCAGATCTCGACGGTGGTGGTCTTACCGGCGCCGTTCGGGCCGAGCAGCGCGAGCAGTTCGCCGCGTGGCAGCCTCAGATCGAGCCCGTCGACGGCGGTCTTGTCCCCGAACTTCTTCACCAGACCCCGGACCAGGAGCGCCGCGTCGCCCGAAGCCGGTCGGTGATCCGGCCCGGTACCGGGCGAAAGAGCTTCATGCACGCCCAACAGCCTAGGCGAGCGACGCAGGTCACCGGGCTGTGGGGCGGTGCCGGCCGAACGGTGCGCATCGCGCCGACTGATCCGGCCGCACACGGTCCTTACTGGCGATTCCGGTCGTGACGCTGCCTGACCCACATGCGGATCGGGCTGTCGATGAAGAAGACCATCGCCGTGATTGCGACCATGATCACACCGGTGGCCAGGCCCTGGGCCACCACGAGGGGGCTGGTGTCCGAACTCGTCGGCATCACGACGATCGCGATGATTCCGGAGATGACGACGGTGCCGACGCGGAACCAGCGGGTGGTGGCCCATGCGGCCAGCGGGATCACGGCCCACAGCAGGTACCACGCCTGCACGAAGGGGAAGAAGATCACCACGCTCGCCATCGCGATTCCGAGGCCGCCGATCGGATGGATGCGGCCCGCGAGGCATGCCAGCAGCCAGCGGACCACGAGGACCGCCGCCACGAGCTGCCCGATGGGCCGGGCGATGTCCAGGATCGCCTGGGTCTGCTCGCCGAGGCCGAGCCACAGTCCGACGCGGCCGGCGACCACCGAGAGCAGGGTCGGCATCGACATCCACGAGCGGACGATGCCGCCGGTGCTGAGAGTGTGGGTCCATCCGAAGCCCAGGCCGGTTCCAAGGCAGGTCACCACGACCACCGCGCCGGCGACCACGCCCATCACTCCCGCGCTCGCCGCCAGGGCGGCGAGCGAACGCCGCGACCGTCGCCACCATTGACTCACCGGCGCGTGGCGCAGAGCCGGAAGCGTGGCACCCCAGCGCCGGGCCAGCGCCACGCCGACGAAGCCGAGGGCGAGCATCGACGTCACCTTGATCATCGCCGACGCCGCGATGACGGCGACACCGGCGAGCAGGATCCATCCCGCCCGTGACGGCAGCGGACGGTCGGGTCTGCGGAGACGCTGCGTGCCGTAGACGGCGCGGAACGACCATTCGAGGCCGACGAGCATCATGCCGATCATCAGGGACTCGTTGTGGATGCCGCCGACGAGGTGGAGGATGAGCAGCGGGTTGAGCGCGCCGAGCCACAGCGCTGCCACGGCCGAGACGCCGCACCGCCGTGCCAGCCGGGGCAGCGCCCAGACGATCATCAGGACACCCGCGATCGCCACCAGCCGGTGCAGCAGCACGGCGACGGTGATGTTCTCGCCGGTGATGGCGGTGATCTGCTCGCCGATCCACAGAAACAGCGGCCCGTACGGTGCCGGCGTGTCCTTCCACAGGTTCGGCACCGACAGGGTGAGCGCGTGGTCGACGCCCAGACCGCGCATCGGACTGTAGGTGTACGGGTCCATGCCCTTGTACGCGATCGCGCTCTGTGCCAGATAGGAGTAGACGTCCTTGCTGAGCAGCGGCGGCGCGATGATCAGCGGCGCCACCCACATGAGCAGGGTGCGGTCGGTCTGGCCGCGCGTCATGCGGCGTGCCGGGCTGCGGCCCTCGGCGACCTCCACCCGGTAGCGCCCGACGGCGTATCTGCCGAGCATCACCCACGCGACGACCAGCATGATCGCGCCGCCGATGGAGATGGTCAGAGCGGTGGAGTACATCCGGGAGGGCAGCGACAGGACTCGGGTGCCGACGATCGGATTCTGCAGCACCGGAAGCATGCCGGTGCCGAGCGAACCGATCAGGATCAGAATCGATCCGGTGGTGCCGAACAGCCTGATCCGACGCATCCGCAGCGTCTCCAGGCGGTTGAGCGGGCCCACCTCGCGTTCGTCGTCGTGCATCCGCGCGACAGTGGTGCCGAAGTCGCCGATGCGGTCGGCGTCGTGCTCGACCGCCGGCTTGCCGAGGCCCACGTAGTCGAGCGTCCGGCGCATGAGGGGGAGTTCTGGCACATCGAAGACTCTAACGGGTGGGGTCCGCCGCCCCGTCGGGCCGGAGATTTAGGCGACCCTTGCTAGCCCGGTGGAAGTATTTAGGTAACAATATTGTTGTGAAAAGCATGAGCGGTGACGAGCGGCAGCTGCGCGAGCAGCATGCGGAGGCGGGCGGCCACGACGGCCAGACCCGCGCCGCCGTCGTGTCGCTGCTGGTGGACGAGGGGCCGATGACCGCCGGCGACATCGCCGAGCGGTTGGGGATCTCGCCCGCGGGCGTCCGCCGTCATCTCGAGATCCTGTCGGCCGACGGGGACATCGAGGTGGCGCCGTCCGGCTTCTCCAGGGCTGGTCCCGGCAAGGGTACGCGGGGCCGCCCGGCCAAGTGGTTCCAGCTCACGCCGGCCGGCCGGGGCAAGCTCCGGCACGCCTACGACGATCTGGCCGGTGCCGTGCTGCGGAAGCTGCGCGACGTCGCCGGTCAGCAGGCGGTCGACGAGTTCGCTCATGAGCGGATCTCGGATCTCGTCTCCGGCGTCGAGCCGGCGCGCGAGTCCGGTTCGGTGATCGCGACGGTTCAGCAGATCGCCGACGCTCTCACCGCGGGCGGCTACTCGGCCGACACGCGCGAAGTCGGCGCGGGCGTCCAGATCTGCCAGCACCACTGCCCGGTCGCCCATGTGGCGTCCGAGTTCCCGGAGCTGTGTGAGGCCGAGACGGCCATGTTCACCGAGCTCCTCGGTACGCACGTGCAGCGGTTGGCGACCATCGCCAACGGCGACTGCGTGTGCACCACGCACGTTCCCGTGCATCTCACGACTCCGGAGGCCGCTCAGCCCGCAGCCTCCGACACCCCCGATGGAAAGGTTCTCCGATGACGGTCACCGATCCCGCCGCCACCCAGTTGACGCAGGAAGAGACCATTGCTTCCTTCGATCGCTACGGTTACGGCTGGTCCGACAGCGATGAGGCAGGTGCGTCCGCCAAGCGCGGTCTGTCCGAGGCCGTCGTCCGCGACATCTCGGACAAGAAGAACGAGCCCGAGTGGATGCTCGACCAACGGCTCAAGGCGCTCCGCATCTTCGACCGCAAGCCGATGCCCAGCTGGGGCGGCGACCTCGACGGCATCGACTTCGACAACATCAAGTACTTCGTGCGCTCGACCGAGAAGCAGGCCGAGTCGTGGGAGGACCTGCCCGAGGACATCAAGAACACTTACGACCGCCTCGGCATCCCGGAGGCCGAGAAGCAGCGTCTGGTCGCCGGCGTCGCCGCGCAGTACGAGTCGGAGGTCGTGTACCACCAGATCCGCGAGGACCTGGAGGAGAAGGGCGTGATCTTCCTCGACACGGACACCGGCCTGCGTGAGCACCCCGAGATCTTCCAGGAGTACTTCGGCAGCGTCATCCCCGCAGGCGACAACAAGTTCTCCGCGCTGAACACCGCGGTGTGGTCGGGCGGCTCGTTCATCTACGTTCCGCCGGGTGTCCACGTGGACATCCCGCTGCAGGCCTACTTCCGCATCAACACCGAGAACATGGGGCAGTTCGAGCGGACGTTGATCATCGTCGACGAGGACGCCTACGTCCATTACGTCGAGGGCTGCACGGCCCCGATCTACAAGTCCGACTCGCTTCATTCGGCCGTGGTCGAGATCGTCGTGAAGAAGGGCGGCCGCTGCCGCTACACGACCATCCAGAACTGGTCGAACAACGTCTACAACCTGGTCACCAAGCGTGCGAAGGCCGAAGAGGGCGCGACCATGGAGTGGATCGACGGCAACATCGGTTCCAAGGTCACCATGAAGTACCCGGCCGTGTGGCTGACCGGTGAGCACGCCAAGGGCGAGGTCCTGTCGGTGGCGTTCGCCGGCGAGGGCCAGCACCAGGACACCGGATCCAAGATGGTCCACCTGGCGCCCAACACCTCGAGCAACATCGTCAGCAAGTCCGTCGCTCGCGGCGGCGGACGGTCGTCGTACCGCGGCCTGATCAAGATCAACCCCGGCGCCCACGGCAGCCGGTCCACCGTGCAGTGCGACGCCCTGCTCGTCGATCAGATCAGCCGCAGCGACACCTACCCGTACGTCGACATCCGCGAGGACGACGTGACGATGGGACACGAGGCCACCGTCTCGAAGGTCAGCGACGATCAGCTCTTCTACCTGATGAGCCGCGGACTGACCGAGCAGGAGGCCATGGCGATGGTGGTCCGCGGATTCGTGGAGCCGATCGCCAAGGAACTCCCGATGGAATACGCACTCGAGCTCAACCGGCTCATCGAACTGCAGATGGAAGGATCGGTCGGCTGATGGCGGACGCTTCCCAGACCACCGCCTCGCCCGTGGTGGTCAACAAGGGTGAACTCTTCACCTCCTACGACGTCGACGCCTTCGAGGTGCCGTCGCAGCGCGAAGAGGCGTGGCGCTTCACGCCGTTCCGCCGGCTGCACGGTCTGCACGACGGCACGGCGCTCGCCACCGGCACCACCTCGGTGCAGGTCAGCGGCGACGCCGAGGGCGTCACCGCCGAGACCGTCGGCCGCGAGGATCCCCGTCTCGGTGAGGCCGGGGTGCCCTTCGACAGGGTCTCCGCCCAGGCTTACTCGTCCTTCGAGAAGGCCACCGTGCTCACGATCGGCCGCGAGGCGCAGATCGCCGATCCGGTGTTCGTCACCGTCGACGGTCCGGGAGCCGACGAGGTCGCCTACTCGCACATCCAGATCCGCGCCGAGGCCTTCTCGAAGGCGGTCGTGGTTCTCGATCAGCGCGGCAGCGGCGTGATCGGCGAGAACGTCGAGATCCTCGCCGCCGACAGCGCGCATCTGACCGTCGTGAACGTCCACGAGTGGGAGGACGACGCGACCCACGTCGCCACCCACCACCTGTCGCTGGGACGTGACGCGGTCGTCAAGCACTTCGCGGTCAGCCTCGGTGGACACACCGTGCGGCTCTCGCCGCACGTGCAGTACACCGCGCCCGGCGGCGACGTCGAGCTGTGGGGACTGTACTTCGCCGACGGCGGGCAGCACCTGGAGCAGCGTCTCCTGGTGGACCACTCGCAGCCCAACTGCCGCTCGCACGTCACCTACAAGGGCGCTCTCCAGGGCGACCCGTCGGGCGACAAGCGCAAGGAGGCCCACACCGTCTGGATCGGCGACGTGCTGATCCGGCCGGCCGCCGAGGGCACCGACACCTACGAACTCAACCGGAACCTGGTGCTCACCGACAACGCCCGTGCCGACTCGGTCCCCAACCTGGAGATCGAGACCGGTGAGATCGTCGGCGCCGGTCACGCCAGCGCCACCGGCCGGTTCGACGACGAGCAGTTGTTCTACCTCCAGGCGCGCGGCATCCCCGAAGATCAGGCGCGGCGCCTCGTGGTCCGGGGCTTCTTCGGCGAGGTCCTCGCCAAGATCGCCGTCCCGGAACTGCGCGAGCGGCTCGAATCCGCGATCGAGGCCGAACTCGAGTCGGCCGGCGCCTGACCATCCACACATACTTCGACAAGGAATCACCACAGATGACGACCCTGGAAATCCGCGACCTGCACGTCGACGTCGCGCAGTCCGACGCCGACGCCGAGCCGATCCACATCCTCAAGGGTGTGAACCTCACGGTGCGCTCGGGCGAGACCCACGCGATCATGGGCCCCAACGGGTCCGGCAAGTCGACCCTCTCGTACGCCATCGCCGGTCACCCCAAGTACGAGGTCACCTCGGGATCGATCACCCTGGACGGGGAGAACGTCCTGGAGATGAGCGTCGACGAGCGTGCCCGCGCCGGACTGTTCCTGGCGATGCAGTATCCGGTGGAGGTGCCCGGCGTCTCGATGTCGAACTTCCTGCGCAGCGCGGCAACCGCCGTGCGCGGCGAGGCCCCGAAGCTGCGGCACTGGGTCAAGGAGACCAAGCAGGCGATGGCCGAACTCGAGATCGACCCCGCGTTCGGCGAGCGCAGCGTCAACGAGGGCTTCTCCGGCGGTGAGAAGAAGCGTCACGAGATCCTGCAGCTCGGGCTGCTCAAGCCGAAGATCGCGATTCTCGACGAGACCGACTCGGGTCTGGACGTGGACGCGCTGCGCATCGTCTCCGAGGGCGTGAACGCCTACAAGGAACGCGAGAACGGCGGGATCCTGCTCATCACGCACTACACGCGGATTCTGCGGTACATCAAGCCCGATTACGTCCACGTCTTCGTCGACGGCCGCGTGGTGGAGTCCGCCGGACCCGAGTTGGCCGACGAGCTCGAAGAGAACGGCTACGTGCGGTTCACCGCGGCCGCCGCGAAGTGACGGCCGCCATCTCGATCAACGCGACGAAGGGGGAGTGACATGACCACCGCAGCCGCACTCGACGTTACGGCACTGCGGGCGGACTTCCCGATCCTGTCCCGCACCGTCCGCGACGACAGGCCGCTCGTGTACCTCGACTCCGGGGCCACGTCGCAGCGGCCGCTGCAGGTGCTCGACGCCGAGCGAGACTTCCTGCTGAACCACAACGCCGCGGTTCATCGCGGTGCGCACCAGCTGGCCGAAGAGGCGACCGACGCGTACGAGCACGCGCGCGCGGCGATCGCCGGCTTCGTCGGCGTCGCCGTCGACGAGGTGGTCTTCACCAAGAACGCCACCGAGGCGCTCAACCTGGTGGCGTACACCCTGGGCGATGACCGTTCGGCGCCGGTCTTCGGCGGCAGGGCCCTCGGCCCCGGTGACACGATCGTGGTGACCGAACTGGAGCACCACGCGAATCTGGTGCCGTGGCAGGAGCTGTGCCGCCGCACCGGAGCCACCCTGCGCTGGTACGGAGTGACGGCCGAGGGCCGCATCGACATGGACTCGCTGCTACTCGACGAGTCGGTGAAGGTGGTCGCGTTCACTCATCAGTCGAATGTCACCGGCGCCGTCGCCGACGTCGCCGAACTGGTGCGCCGCGCTCACGAGGTGGATGCGCTGGCGGTGCTCGACGCCTGCCAGTCGGTGCCTCACATGCCCGTCGACTTCGCGGCTCTCGGGGTCGACTTCGCGGCCTTCTCCGGGCACAAGATGCTGGGTCCGTCGGGTGTCGGCGTGCTGTACGGCCGCGCTTCGCTGCTGGCTCAGCTGCCGCCCTTCCTCACCGGCGGTTCGATGATCGAGACGGTCACCATGGAGGTGTCCACGTATGCCGCGCCGCCGCAGCGTTTCGAGGCGGGCGTCCCGATGACCTCTCAGGTCGTCGGTCTGGGCGCGGCCGTGGAATACCTCGAGAAGATCGGTATGGACAACGTCGCCGCGCACGAGCACGAGCTCACCGCGCACGCGCTGGAGCGGCTGACGGCGATCGACGGTCTGCGCATCGTCGGTCCCACCACCGCCGAGCGGCGAGGCGGCGCGGTCTCGTTCGACGTCGAGGGCATCCACGCCCACGACCTCGGCCAGATCCTCGACGACGAGGGGGTCGCGATCCGCGTCGGACACCACTGCGCCTGGCCTCTGCACCGGGCCTTCGGCGTTCAGGCCAGTGCGCGCGCATCGTTCGCCGTGTACAACACGCTCGACGAGGTGGACGCGCTCGCCGACGCGATCGGCGTCGCCCAGCGGTTCTTCGGGGGTCGCTGATGCGGATGGAGCAGATGTACCAGGAGGTGATCCTGGACCACTACAAGCATCCGCACGGCCGTGGTCTGCGGGATCCGTACGACGCCGAGGTGCACCACGTGAACCCGACGTGCGGTGACGAGGTGACGCTGCGGGTGTCGGTGGTCGACGACGCGGTCGCCGACATCTCATACGACGGCCAGGGCTGCTCGATCTCCCAGGCCTCGACCTCGGTGCTCTACGACCAGGTGGTCGGGCTGCCCGTCGACGAGGCGCTCGCCACCGTCGATTCGTTCAACGCCATGATGACCTCGCGCGGGACCGATCCCGGCGATGAGGAGGTCATCGGCGACGGCATCGCGCTCGCCGGTGTCAGCAAGTATCCGGCGCGCGTCAAGTGTGCTCTGCTCGGGTGGATGGCGTTCAAGGACGCGCTCTCGCAGAGCCTCGCCACCGAAGTCCCCGATCCCGCCTAGGAGCGACCAATGACCGAGACCAACACCGAAACCACTGCGCCGGCCGAGCCGGTCGCCACCTCGCTCCCGTCGATCGACGACGTCGAGGAGGCGATGCGCGACGTCGTCGACCCGGAGCTGGGCATCAACGTCGTCGACCTCGGGCTCGTGTACGACGTCGCCATCGACCAGGACGCGGCGGTGAAGCTCGATATGACCCTCACCTCGCCGGCGTGCCCGCTCACCGACGTCATCGAGGACCAGACGCGCAATGTGCTGGTGACTTCCGGTCTGTGCACCGAGGTCGACATCAACTGGGTGTGGATCCCGGCGTGGGGGCCCGACAAGATCACCGACGACGGACGCGAGCAGCTGCGCGCCCTCGGCTTCACGGTCTGACCGGAGGCCGCTCGAGCGCCGTGACCGCGGTGCTCCCGAACGGCGACGATCACCGGCACGCGCTCCGCGTGCTGGTGGGTCTGGTCGTTCCCACTGTCGCACTTCTCGTCGCCGGGCGTCCGGAGCTGTTGGTCTACGCCGTCTTCGGTGCCTTCGCAGGCATGTACGGCCGGGGAGAGGGCGGTCGGCGCCGGATCACGCATCAGCTGCAGGCGGCCGGTCTCCTGACGGCGGGCAGTGCGATCGGCGTCGGTCTCTCCGCAGTCTCCGCGCCCGTCTGGGCACTCGTGGTGGCCGAGACGGCGTTCGCGGTCGTGGGCTCGCTGCTCGCCGACGCGGTGCGGCTGCGTCCGGCGGGCCCGTTCTTCTTCATCTTCGCGCTGGGCGCCACCGCGACTGTCCCGGCGGGGCTGGTGGCTCCCGGGGCGGCCGTGGCGATCTGCGCAGGCACGGCACTGCTCGCCGTGGCGATCGGAACGGTCGGTACCCCGGCGCCGTTGCGGGGCAGGCACGGGTGGTTCGCCGGAGTCCGCTCGGTGGTGCGCCGTCCGCCTGCCGGGGTGCGCCTGCACGCGGTCCGGTACGGCGTGGCCGTGGGGACGGCCGGGTCCATCGGATTGGCGATGGGCTTCGAGCACGCGAATTGGGCGATGGCCGCCGCGGCCGTTCCGCTCGCTGTGATCGACACCGGCCGCCCGGGCGATGCGGAGGTACGCCGAGTCCTCACCCGGGCCGCGCATCGGACAGTCGGCACGATGGCCGGACTCCTGCTGGCGGCGGCGCTCCTGGCACTGGATCTGGGTGCCGGTGCGGTGGCGGTGATCGCGGTCCTTCTGCTCTGGCCGACAGAGTTGTTCATGACGCGCCACTATGCGGTCGCCATCGGGTTCTTCACGCCGCTCATCATGCTGACGACCGAGCTCACCGCTCCGTCGCCGCCGCTGCGGATGCTCACCTTCCGCGCCGTGGACACGTTGATCGGCGTGGCCGTCGGCGTTCTCGTCGCCCTGGTGATCCGCCTGCCCGACCGACGAAGCAGACTGCCCGCCTTCGACGTCCTCCTCGATCCCGTCGGGCTCGATCGGCCGGAGCGAGACGGTCACTCGGGAAGGTGAGCGCGTTCGCCGTCCCGGTCGAAGATCGTCAGAATCTCGGCGGTGGTCCCGTGGGCGACGAAGGCGTGCGGCGTCATCGTCGAGAACTCGGCCGCCTCGCCGGCCTGGACGTAGATGATCCGCTCACCGAGAGCCAGCCGCACGCTGCCGGAGAGCACGGTGAACCACTCATGACCGGGATGCACGCGAGGTGTGGGCCACTCCGCCGGCGGTTGGAGCCGCATCTTGGCGACGACGACGCCGGCATCGGCGCGATCGCGCGAGAGGAGCCACGTGATCGCGTCTCCGGAGGAGTGGGCTTCCGGCCGGATGACCACGTCTTCATCGGAGACGGGTTCGACGAGCTGGTCGAGAGACACCCCGAGCGCACGGGCGATCGGCACCAGTTGGTCGAGGGCTACGCGGCGCCCGCCGGTCTCGATCCGGGAGAGCGTCGACGCGCTCATGTCGCATCGGCGGGCGAGTGAGTCGAGGGTCCATCCGCGGGCGAGCCGAAGACTCCGAATCCGGCTCCGCACCAGGGCGTCCAGGTCGGGATCGGAACGGCGATCGAGTTCTTGCGTCATGCGCAAGAGTGTATGCGTTATCTGCAATACCGCGCATACGGTCGATCCATGACGAATTCACGGGAGGCCGGCCCGAACCGGCAGTACGACGTGCTCATCGCGGGCGGGGGACCGGCGGGACTCGGCGCCGCGGTGACCCTGGGCCGCTCACTGCGGACCGTCCTCGTGGTGGACGCGGGTGAACAGCGCAATCGGCCCGCCGAGGCTGCGCACAACGTGCTGGGCCGCGAGGGTACGGCACCCACCGATCTGCTGGCGGCCGGTCGAGCCGAGGCGGCCGGGTACGGCGCCGAGATATTCGAGGGAACCGTGCTCAGTGCCGAGCGCATCTCCGGCGGGTTCACGCTGAGCCTCTCGTCCGGGGAGACGGTCGGTGCGTGCCGGGTGCTCCTGGCGACCGGAGCGGTGGACGAACTGCCCGCGATCGAGGGACTGGCCGCTGGTTGGGGGCGGACAGTGCTGCACTGTCCGTACTGCCACGGTTGGGAGGTTCGCGGACGGCGCATCGGCGTGGTCGCGACGAGCCCGATGGCTGAACACCAGGCGCTGCTGTTCCGGCAACTCAGCGAGCATGTGACGGTCTTCGATCACGAGTCCGTCCTCGGTGCGCAAGCGCGTGAACGCTTGACGGCGATGGACGTCCCGGTCGTCGACGGCCGCGTCGACCGGGTGCTGACCGACGGCGACCGAGTCCGGTCCGTCCGTGTCGCGGGTGCGGCGTACGAGGTGGACGCCGTCGCGGTGGCGACCCGCGTACACGCGCGGGGAGAGCTGTTCCAGACCCTGGGCGGCCGCGTGTCGGACCACCCGTTCGGAACGTACATCGAGACCGATGCGACGGGCCGGACGGCAGTCGACGGAGTGTGGGCGGCGGGCAACGCGCGCGACCCGATGGCGATGGTGGGCGCGGCCGCCGCGTCCGGGGTGGCGGCGGGTGCGGCGATCAACGCCGACCTCGTGGACGAGGCGGTCCGGCGGGCCGTCGGCGCGGAACCCCGCGTGGAGAAGTGCCGCGTGCAGGAATAGCACGGCGGCGGATCCGGTTAGATACAGACATGGCAACAATTGATCTGACCGGTGACGACTTCGAGCAGACGATCGTCGACAACGACATCGTCCTCGTGGACTTCTGGGCGAGCTGGTGCGGCCCGTGCCGGCAGTTCGCACCCACGTACAAAGCGGCCTCCGAAAAGCACGACGACATCGTCTTCGGCAAGGTCGACACCGAGGCCGAGCAGCAGTTGGCGGCGGCCGCGAGCATCCGCTCCATCCCGACCATCATGGCGTTCAAGCAGGGTCGGTTGGTCTTCAACGAGGCCGGTGCGCTGCCTCCCCAGGCGCTCGACAGCCTGATCGACCAGGTGAAGGCACTCGACGTCGAGCAGGCCCTCAAGGAGAGCGGCCAGGAGTGACCGGTCGGGACTGACACGGGTGCCACGCCCGGCGAGTGACGGTGTCATTCGCCGGGCGTAGTGCTGTTCGTGGGTCCGGGCCGGGCCCTTTAGGATCTGCCTATGCAGTGGAAACGAGCGGCCGCGGCCGCCGGAGCAGTCGTAAGCCTCTCGGCGGTCACCGCGTGCACCGTGGACGGCACCGCGACGCGCGGACCGATCCAGCTCGATACGGGGAAGTATGCGACCAGTCTGCAGCCTGCTGCGGGGACCGCTGATACGGAGTCGGAGATGAACCGGCTGCGGGCCATGCGGCTGGGCGAAGACATCGCGTTCCGTGACGAGGTCGATCCGGTGCTGACCAAGTTCAGCATGCCGACCTACCCGATCTCCGGCGCGAGCGGACTGCGGGGCGTCTTCTCCGATGCGGCCGACCTGCCGGTCTCGCAGAAGCTGCGTTACGGCTTCACCATGGCCGGCGGGGCGCCGGACGACAGCGACGGTAAGAACCTGCATCAGGGGCTCAATCATGCCGTGCTGGTGTATCCCGATGCGGAGACGGCCGGCGAGGCCGTGTCGGCGATGTCCGGCCAGATGCTCAAGAAGACCTACGGTTCACCGATGCGGCGCACCGACGTCCCGGGGATGCCCGCCGAGACGGTGGCGCTCACGGGGAAGTCGAGCGGCGGCGGTCAGATCACCGTGGCGTTCACCCCGGTGGCAGAGAAGGTGGTCTACACCTGGGCCGACGCCGACGACGGCGGATGGACTCTCGCCGCGGTGCGGTCTGCCTTCACGAAGCAGAAAGCCCTGCTCGATGCGATGAAACCGATCAGCGACGACAAGCGGATCGACCCGGACGGCCTGTTGCGCGCCGTGCTGCCGACGGAGTCGAACGGCGGTTCCGCCTTCTCCGGCTCGGTCGCCGGACCGCGGGCCATCTCGCAGCTGGCGAGCAAGTCGACCGCCACCTTCGCCGACTTGCAGAAGACCGGCGTCACCGAGGCCGCGGTCGGGGGCTCCCTGGTCTTCCGCGCCGGCGGCGACGACCAGGCCGCAGAACTGCTCAAAACCCTCTCCGACGACTCCGACGATCCGACCGCCAAGAAGGCCGACAGCCCGCAGGATCTGCCGTCGGCGGTGTGTCAGACCAGCAAGTCCTCGTTCGGCGACGATCAAGCGACCTGCTTCGTCGCCTACGGCAGCTACGCGGCCCAGGCGGACGGCTCCGATCTGCATGAGGCGCAGCAGAAGATCTCGGCGCAGTACCTGCTGCTGAAACAGCTCTAGCCCTCCTCAGCCGACCCCGACGCTCAGACGACCATGAGGCGGACCACTTCGACGGCGGCGCGGGCCGAGGCGACGGCGACGCGGGCCTTCAGCCGCGGCGGGGACCGCCGGAACACCGCCGCCATCGCGCGCAGCACGCCGGGGGCGTCGGCGTGCGACGACACATAGGCGCGCTGCAGCGGAACCGGGACGCCGAAGAAGGCGTCGAAGAAGCCGACGAGTTCGGCCGGTCTGAGCCGGATGAGGACCAGCAGTCCCAGCAGTCGGAGCGCGAACGCGATACGAGCGGCGCGAGGCCACAACGCGGCGCGTGGATCCCGACGGCCGGCGACAGCCTCGACGACCAGATCGGCGGCGCGCAGAGACTGCGCGACGCTGTATCCGGTCGCCGGATTCATCAGACCGCCGACCGCGCCGATCGCCAGGGCGCCGTCGCCACGCCACGGTCGTGCGTTCGGGTACATCGGAAAATCGACGATCTCGTCCATCCCGCCGTGCTGAACCTCCTCGTCGCCGGTCGGCGCGGACAGACGCAGGCGCAGGCGCGCTCGACGGGCCAGTTCGGAGATGCCCAGGGGCGGGCGGGCGGCCAGGCAGGTCTCCTCGACGAGGCGTCCGCGAGCGGTGTCGATCCGGTAGCTGAACGAGGCCGGGTCCGATGAGGTGAGGTTCGATGAGACGGCGTTCGGCCCGGTATCGGCGGGCCGCCAGTCCATCAGCACGGTGGCGTCGGGGTCGTCGCCGCCGTCCGTCGCCCCGACCCGGCCCGCGAGGATTCCGACGGCGGTCTGGCGCGGCGTGTCGGCTCGGCGGTGCCCGGCGGTGCCGCGGGCGTCGACCACATGTCGGCCGGCGAGTACGGAGCCGTCGGCGAGCGTGACCGACGTCGCGGTGAGAGCGGTCGCCGACGAGGCCACGACCGTCACCTCCGACAGCGACAGGGACTGCTGGAACCGCTCCGAGTGGAGCACCAGGTACCCGCGGTCCACCACCCGCCGCTGCGGGGTGAAGACGCAGAACTCAGTGCTGCGGGCGGCCACCGTCCCGGGGTCGAGCCAGGCCGGTGCGTCGTCGGCGTACATGCCGAAGGTCTGCCGCCACACTCGGTGCGGCGCCGGGTCGACGAGCGTCGCGCGCAGCCCCGCCGCGGCGGCGCGGTACGCGAGCGAGCGCCCCGCGGGCCCGGCGCCCACGACGATGACGTCGGCGGCGGGCCCCTCGACGGGCGCGGTCACATCCCGCCGGTGGCCAGCTTGCCGCCGTCGACGCGGATCGTCTCACCGGTGATCCACGACGCCGCGTCGCTCACCAGGAAGGCCACCGTGGCCGCGATGTCCTCGGGAGTGCCCACCCGGTTCATCGGGTAGGTCTGCCCCACGACGTCCTCACCGGCCGCGAGAAGGACGTCGGCGAACTTGGTCTTCACCACGCCGGGGGCGACGGCGTTCACCCGGATCGACGGACCGAGCTGCCACGCGAGCTCCTCGGTGAGGTGGATCAGCGCGGCCTTGGACGCGCCGTAGGCCGCGATCAACCCGGTCGGCCGCAGGCCCGCGATCGACGCGATGTTGACGACGGCACCGCCCGAGTCCTTCATTCCCGCTCGGTACGCCTCCTGGACATAGCCGAGAGCCGCGACGACGTTGGTGTCGAAGGTCTTGCGCACCGCCCCGAGATCGGCGTCCATGAGCGGACCCGCGGTCGGATTGATCCCCGTGTTGTTGACGAGGATGTCGATACCGCCGTTCGCCACGGCCGCCGCGACCGCGTCCGCGCGGTGCTCGGGATCGCCGGTGTTGCCCGCGACCGCGGTGACCACCGAACCGGGGACCGCGTCGCGCAGCGCTGCCGCAGCCTCGTCGAGGGGCTCGGGTTTGCGGCCGGTGACGACCACCGCGGCACCTCGGCGCGCGAGTTCGAGGGCGATGGCGTACCCGATGCCTCGGCTGCCGCCGGTGACGAGCGCGGAACGGCCGGTGAGATCGGTGGAGGCTGTATCAGTCATGGCTCAACGGTAGTCCGGGCGCGGGTCCGAGTCCGCGGCCGTCCATGCGCCGAGAACCGATTCGGGGACCGGGCCCGTCATCGGTAGACTGGATCGACGTGATCACCGCGACCGACCTGGAAGTACGAGCGGGCGCGAGGACTCTTCTTTCGGCGCCCGGAGACCACCTGCGCATTCAGCCGGGCGACCGCATCGGGCTGGTCGGCCGGAACGGCGCGGGCAAGACCACCTCGCTGCGCATCCTCGCCGGCGAGACGCAGCCGTACGCCGGAACCGTCCGCACCTCCGGCCCGGTCGGTTACCTGCCGCAGGATCCCAAGGAGGGCGACCTCGACGTCCTCGCGAAGGACCGCGTGCTGTCCGCGCGCGGACTGGACGAGATCCTCGCCTCGATGGGCAAGCAGCAGGCGCTGATGGAGGAGGCCGCGGACGACAGGGTCCGCGACCGTGCGATCGCCAAGTACGCCCGTCTCGAGGAGAGGTTCTCGGCGCTCGGCGGTTACGAGGCCGAAAGCGACGCCGCCCGCATCTGCAACAGCCTCGGTCTGCCCGACCGTGTGCTCGGGCAACCGCTGCGTACCCTCTCCGGCGGTCAGCGTCGCCGGATCGAGTTGGCGCGCATCCTGTTCGCGGCGTCGGACGGCTCGGGCAAGTCGGATACCACGCTGCTCCTCGACGAGCCGACCAACCACCTCGACGCCGACTCGATCGCCTGGCTGCGGACGTTCCTGCAGAACCACGAGGGCGGCCTCGTCGTCATCAGCCACGACGTCGACCTGCTGGCCGACGTGGTGAACCGTGTGTGGTTCCTCGATGCGGTCCGCGGTGAGGCCGACGTCTACAACATGGGCTGGAAGCGGTACCTGGACGCCCGCGCGACCGACGAGCAGCGCCGCAAGCGCGAGCGGGCCAACGCCGAGAAGAAGGCCGGGGCGCTGCGCGTGCAGGCGGCCAAGCTGGGGGCGAAGGCGACCAAGGCCACCGCGGCGCAGCAGATGCTCAAACGTGCCGAGCGCATGATGGACGAGCTCGACGAGGTGCGGGTGGCCGACAAGACCGCGCACATCCGGTTCCCGGAGCCGGCGGCGTGCGGCAAGACGCCGCTGATGGCGTCGAATCTGACCAAGGTGTACGGCTCGCTGGAGATCTTCACCGGCGTCGACCTCGCGATCGACAAGGGGAGCCGGGTGGTGATCCTCGGCCTCAACGGCGCGGGCAAGACCACGCTGCTCAAGTTGCTCGCCGGTGTGGAGAAACCCGACCTCGGTGAACTGGAGCCGGGTCGCGGCCTCAAGATCGGGTACTTCGCACAGGAGCACGACACCCTCGACGACGACGCGACGGTCTGGGAGAACATCCGGCACGCGGCGCCCGACGCCGGTGAACAGGATCTGCGGGGGCTGCTCGGAGCGTTCATGTTCACCGGTCCGCAGCTGGACCAGCCGGCCGGGACGCTCTCGGGCGGTGAGAAGACCCGTCTGGCGCTCGCCGGGCTGGTGTCCTCGGCCGCCAACGTCCTGCTGCTCGACGAGCCGACGAACAACCTCGATCCGGTCTCCCGAGAGCAGGTGCTGGAGGCACTGCGCAGTTACACCGGGGCCGTGGTTCTGGTGACACACGACCCCGGTGCCGCGGAGGCTCTGGAGCCTCAGCGGGTGATCCTCCTGCCCGACGGCACCGAGGACCACTGGTCCGACGAATACCAGGAGCTCATCGAGCTCGCCTGAGCGGACGCGCCCCCGGTGCGCCGGGTTCAGTCGATGCGGCCCGAGGGGACCGACCGCAGGGGCACCCGGTCGGCGGGGTTCCGCGGTGCCACATAGTCGACGGGGATGTCGTACACGGTGAGGTCGGTCTCCTCGCCCTTCTTGATCCACACCCGGTGCGGTGTCAGGTCGAGCTGGTATCCCGCGGGGGCCGCGTCCTCGAGGAGGTCGTAGCAGCCGGGATCCAGACCGCGGAACGCTGTTCCCTGATCGCCGGAGGTGAGTGCCGCGACATAGTTACCGCTGCACGTGACGACCCGGAACTTCGCTCCCTGCAACGGTTCCCCGGTGACGCGGTCGCGCTTGGTGACCCCGAGGACACCGTTGGTCGGTTCCTGCTGGTCCTTGGCGACGCGGATCCGGCGCTCCAGATTGCGACCGGCGACGATCACGCCGTCGAAGTCGTCGGCGGGCTCGAGCAGATGGTAGCCGGCCGGTGGCGCCACGACGGTGAACCGGTAGTAGCCCTCGGACAGAGTCACCTGCGCGGGGGTGGTGACGGTGCCGGGATGGTGCGGCGGGGCGTCGAACCGGATGACGGCGCCCGGGACCATCAGTCCGGCCTGCACGTCGTCGGCCCAGACCACCAGCACCCCGGTCTTCTTCTCGGGCCGGGTGGTCGGGGGCGCGGTGCTCGTCTCACTGGGCGGCGTCCCGGTGTCGGACGAGGGCGGCGTCGTACTCTCGGTCGGGCTGCCGGTGGGGGTCGCGGTCTCCGTGGGGCTCGACGTCACCTCGGTCGGAGCGGCCGTCTCGGCAGTGGTCTGCGCCGTGGTGGGCGCGGACTCCGTGGCGGGAACGTCCGCCCAGGCGGCGGCCGGGGTGAGAGCCGCGCACATCACGGCGGCGGCGAGGATCGCGGGTACTCCGCGGCGGTTGATCTTCATGGTGGTCTCCTGACGAGTGTGTGAATGGTCGGTAGCGGTCCGCGTCACGCGGGTGCGGCGAAGACGACGACGTTGTCGCGGTAACCGAGGGGCGGGCCGATGAACGGGCCGCCGCAGGTGATGAGTGCGAGAGTCTCCGGGCCGGTCCGTCGATTGAGTTCGTCCACCGGCAGTCCGTCGCGGCCGGTGGACTCCTTGTCGGCGAGCACCGACCGGGTGACGTGGTAGACGTGCCGGTGTCCGTCCGCGGTGGTGACGTCGACGGCGTCACCGGTTTTGAGGCCGGAGAACCGTGCGGCGAAGCCCTTTCCCTGCTTCACGTCGTCGACGTGCCCGGTCATCACCACGGTCCCGGAGCCGGACCCGGGCAGCGACGAGTCGACCCACCAGCCGAGGCGGTGGACGTCCTGGGGAGGCAGGAGAACCCCTGCCGTGTCGGTGGCCACCGCGTCGGTCGGCACCGTCGCACCGTCGACGGTGACCCGGATCGGCGACGACGGTTCGTCCGAGCGGGCGGACACCGGAGCGGGCAGATTGGCCTGAGCACTGCCGGATGTGGGCGCCTGCCGGTCGGAGGTCGCCGAGCATCCGGACGAGAGGGCGAGCGCGGCGGCGACCGCGACTGCGGCCGCCGCCCGATGGATCTTCATGTGGGCTCCTCGCTGTGCGCGTGGCCGCACCTGCTGTGCGGCCGCTGTGCGTGCCCCGACACTGGTGAGATCGGGTCCGCGCACGCGGCGTTAACGAGGATCAGACGTCAGTCGTTCAGCTGAATGACTCCAGTACCCGCTTCCGGAGTTCGCCCTTGACCAGCTTGCCGGTCGGGGTCCGCGGCAGGTCGTCCACGAAGCGGATCTCCTTGGGGACCTTGAACGACGCGAGTTCGGCCTTCGCGAAGTCGACGAGTTCGGCGGCGAGGCGATCGGAGGCCTCGGCGCCGTCGACCAGTTGGACGAAGCCCACCGGTCGCTCTCCGAGATCGTCGTCGGGCAGGCCGATCACGCCGACGTCGTATACCGCCGGGTGGTTGATGAGGACGTTCTCCGACTCCTGCGGGTAGATGTTGACGCCGCCGGAGATGATCGTGAAGGCCTGGCGGTCGGTGAGGTAGAGGAAGCCCTCGTCGTCCACGTAACCGAGGTCGCCGGTGGTCGCCCAGTTCGCACGCCCCGGGTGCTGCGCCTGCGCCGTCTTCGCCGGATCGTTGTGATAGACGAAGGGCATCTCGTCGCGCTCGAAATAGACGGTCCCGACCTCTCCGGCGGGCAGCGGTTCACCGTCGGGACCACAGATGTGCACCACTCCGAGGACGGCTCTGCCGACCGAGCCGGGGTGGGTCGACGAGTCCGCCGATCCGATCAGCGTGACGCCCGCGGCTTCGGTGGCCGCGTAGTACTCGTTGATCACCGGTCCCCACCAGTCGATCATTCTGCGCTTCACCTCCGCCGGACACGGAGCGGCGGCGTGAATGGCGACCTTCATGCTCGAGACGTCGTACCGGTCGCGGACCTCGTCCGGCAGCTTCAGCATCCGGACGAACATGGTGGGCACCCACTGACTGTGCGTCACGGAGTATTCGTCGATGTACCGCAGGGCCGTCTCCGGCTCGAAGTGGTCCATCACGATCACCGTCCCGCCCAGAGCGTTCGTCATCGCGCAGTACCGAAGGGGAGCGGCGTGGTACAGCGGCGCCGGCGACAGGTAGACGGTGTCGGGGCCGAATCCGTACACCGGGCCGAACACCTGCGATATGAGGTCGGGGGCCTCGTCGACCTGGACGCCGGGCAGCGACGGCTTGATTCCCTTGGGCCGCCCGGTGGTTCCCGAGGAGTAAAGCATGTCGGCGCCGCGGGGCTGGTCGGTCAGCGGGGCGTCCGACGCAGCGGCCAGCACCTCCGGGTAGTCGAGGAAACCGTCGACCGGCCCGCCCCAGGCCACCCGCCGGGAATCGTCGGACAGGGCCTCGATGCGGTGGGCCTCGGAGACGGCGCCCGCCACCGCGGCCGAGGCGAAGACCGCGCGCGCATCGCAGTCGTCGAGGATGTAGTTCACCTCCGCCGGGGTGAGGTGGTGGTTCACGGCGGTGACGTACATGCCGGAGCGGACCGCGGCCCAGTACACGTCGAAGACGCGCAGATCGTTGTCGGAGACGATCGCTATGGTGTCGCCCCGACCGATTCCCAGGTCGTGCAGGTGATTGGCGATTCTGGTGGAGTTGTCCGTGAGCTCTCGATAGGTGACGCGCTCACCCGTCGACGGGCGGATCAGCGCAGGCTTGTCCGGTGTGGTCGCGGCGAAGGTTCCTGGGTACACGGGCACTCCTGAAGTGAGGGACGTCTCACCGACGACCGTACCGAGTAATCGCTCGCTCAGGAGTGCTTTGCCGTCACGCCGCTTCCACGCGGTAGGAGACCGCCTGCAGCAGGATCGCGCCCACATCCTTGGGGTCGCGTGCGATGAACGAGCTGCCGCCGGTGGCCTCGGCGATCTGCTTGAGCGCACCGGCGTCGGCGTCCTCCGAGATGCCGACCGCGATGATCGGGATGCGCCGCGCGGGGTTCTTCATGATGTTCAGCTCCGACACCAGATGCCCCAGCGTGATGCTGTCGCGATCCTCGTTGCGGCCGTCGGTCATGATGATCACGCTGTTGGAGTAAGCGGGGTCGTATGAGTCGTACACGGTCTTGAACGCCGCGAGCGCGGTGTCGTAGAGACCGGTGCCGCCGCCGACGTGCCCCAGCGTGTCGCGGATGGAGTCGGCGAGGCGGTCGCGGTTGGTACGGCCTCCCTCGATCTCGGAGATCGGCGCGATCGGCATCACCTCCCGATAGTCCTGGCCGGGGCCGCCGCGGTCGATGCTGAACTCCCAGTAGCCCAGCGCGGTGTTCTTGGGGAACCGGCCCAGTCCGAACAGCGAGGCCTCCCGGAGGAAGGCCGCGCGCGAACGGCCTCCGGCGTCGAGCGCCATCGAGCCGGACACGTCCTGCACCACGAGCGCCCGGATCGGCTGGGTGAGTGCGGTCCACTTCCGCAGGATGTTGTCGACGAGTTCCCTGGCCGGCTGCTTGATCACGGTGACGTCCTGGACGCCGGTTCCGTCGGCCGGCGGCTCGCCGTCCGGAGAGCGGATGCCCATCTCCTCCCGGATCCGGCGACCACTGTCGGTCTGCAGGGTGGCCACCAGCGCGTCGATCGCGTCGCCGGCCAGCGCTTGATCGTCGGGTTGCGCGACATTGGCGGCCCGATAGTCCAGGGCCACCGTGCCGGACCGCGGCACGGCCACCTCGAGATCGGACGCGGGATGGGCGCGCTTGAACTCGGTGTAGGCGCGTTCGGTGGTGAGGGTGGCCGTCGGCGCGGGAGCGGCGGCGGTCTGCGCGAGATCGGGGGAGGCGTCGTTGTCGTTCATCATCAGGGCCCGCTTGGTCAGGAACTCCACCAGCTCCCGGTGCGTCAGCGAGCCCGACGACACCTCGGAGAGCGCTCCGATCACCGCGGCGTTGCTGACGTCGCTGCGGGCCGGCGGAGCCACTCGCAGTCCGGGCGAGGTGAGCACGTCGGTCCACGCGGGCATCGCCGGGAGTTCACGGCCGGCCACCACCACCGGGGAGACGCCGAGCGACGGTCCGACGTCGGCCCACGTCCGGCCGAGTGCGGCGCGCACCTGCCGGACGCGCGCCTGCGACTCAGCGATCCAGATCTGCGGTGCGTTCCGGTCGGTGAGGCGTTCGGAGGTGTGGCTCGGCGGCACGGCCTGCACGGTGAAGTCGAAACAGCTGTCCGCCTCGGTCTGCTTCGACAGGGCGGTGACGTAGTCGGCGACGTCCTGGTCGGCGATGACCGACACCGGTCGCACCTGAGAACAGCCGCCGTGCCCGCCCCGCCAGACCGCGTACACTCCGCCCGCCAGCAGCGCGGCCAGCACCAGGGAGAGCCCGACCCGCGCGCGGGTGCCGGGGCGCCGTCGCCGGCGGCTCCCGGCGGACTCCCGCGGTGGATCGGAAGCGGGACGCGCGGCGTTTCGGTGTTGGCCCATGTCGGGTCGACCCCTCCTTGTGAATTCCTCGAGAGTGCGAGAGAAGGCTAGCCCATGCGTGAGATGGGACACGTCGGGGGTGCCGAGTACCGCCGATTACGCCCGTCGGCGCGACGGGCACGGACGTCATGAGCACCACGGCCGCGCACAGCAACGGGCCCGGACCTTCGGCGGTCGAAGGTCCGGGCCCGTTGCGCCGGTCACTCGCCCGCGGGTACGCGGACCGAGGCCTCGACGAGGTCGAGGACGGCATGCAGATCGTCGGTCGACTGACCCGAGGCCAACCGTGTGACCAGGCCGTCGAGGATGACGTCCAGGTAGGTGACGAGCACCTCCGGGGGGACGTCCTTGCGGAGACTGCCCGCACGGCGCTTGCGCTCCAGGCGGGCGAGGGTGGCGGCCTCGCGGTCGGCGCTCTGCGCCTCCCAGGCCTCACGGAAGCCGGGATCGGTGCGGATCTTCCGCACGATCTCCAGCCGCGTGCTCAGCCAGTCGAAGTCCTTCGGCCGCGCGAGGATGTCGCGCATCACCTGGACCAGACCCTCGTGCGAGGCGACCTCGGCCATCCGCTCCGCGTCTTCGCGTGCCAGCGCCAAGAACAGGGCTTCCTTGTCCTTGAAGTGGTGGAAGATCGCACCGCGGGAGAGGCCGGTCGCCTCTTCGAGACGTTTGACCGTCGCTCCGTCGTAACCGTATTCGGCGAAACAATGCCGCGCGCCGTCGAGGATCTCTCGACGACGCGCGGCAAGACGGTCATCGCTGACCCGTGGCATGAATCAGCTCTTGATCATGTTCCGCAGGACGTACTGCAGGATGCCGCCGTTGCGGTAGTAGTCGGCCTCACCGGGCGTGTCGATGCGCACCACGGCGTCGAAGACGACCTTGTCGCCGTTCTCCTTGGTCGCGGTGACCTTCAGCGTCTTCGGGGTCACGCCCTCGTTGAGCGCAGTGATGCCCTCGATGTCGAAGACCTCGGTGCCGTCCAGTCCCAGCGTCTTGGCGCTCTCGCCCTCCGGGAACTGCAGCGGGACCACGCCCATGCCGATGAGGTTGGAGCGGTGGATGCGCTCGAACGACTCGGTGATGACGGCCTTGACACCCAGCAGCACCGTGCCCTTCGCCGCCCAGTCGCGCGAGCTGCCGGAGCCGTACTCCTTGCCGCCGAGGACGACCAGCGGGATGCCGGCCTTCTTGTAGTTGACCGAGGCGTCGTAGATGAACGACTGCGGACCGCCCTCCTGGGTGAAGTCACGGGTGTAACCGCCCGAGACGCCGTCCAGCAGCTGGTTCTGCAGGCGGATGTTCGCGAAGGTGCCGCGGATCATCACCTCGTGGTTGCCGCGACGGCTGCCCAGCGAGTTGTAGTCCTTGCGGGCCACACCGTTGGCGTCGAGGTACTGCGCGGCGGGGGTGCCGGGCTTGATGGGTCCGGCCGGGCTGATGTGGTCGGTGGTGACCGAGTCGCCCAGCAGCGCCAGGACGCGGGCGCCCTTGATGTCCTCGACCGGCGCCGGCTCGGGGGTCATGCCGTCGAAGTACGGTGCCTTGCGAACGTAGGTGGACTTCTCGTCCCACGCGAAGGTGTCGCCCTCCGGCGTGCTCAGTCCGCGCCACCGCTCGTCGCCCGCGAAGACGTCGGCGTAGGACTTGCGGAACATGTCCTGGCTGATGGCGGTCTTGATGGTGTCGTCGATCTCCTGGGCCGACGGCCAGATGTCCTTCAGGAAGACGTCGTTGCCGTCGGTGTCCTGGCCGAGCGGCTGGGTCTCGAAGTCGAAGTCCATGGTGCCCGCGAGCGCGTAGGCGATGACCAGCGGCGGCGACGCCAGGTAGTTCATCTTCACGTCGGGGGAGATGCGTCCCTCGAAGTTGCGGTTGCCCGAGAGGACCGCGGTGACGGTCAGATCGTTGTCGTTGACCGCCTTGCTGATCTCCTCCGGCAGCGGACCGGTGTTGCCGATGCACGTGGTGCAGCCGTAACCGCCGAGGTAGAAGCCGAGCTTCTCGAGGTACGGCCACAGGCCGGCCTTCTCGTAGTAGTCGGTGACGACCTGCGAACCGGGGGCCATGTTGGTCTTGACCCACGGCTTGCTGGTGAGACCCTTCTCGACCGCGTTGCGGGCGAGGAGGCCGGCGCCGATCATGACCGACGGGTTCGAGGTGTTGGTGCACGAGGTGATGCCCGCGACGGCGACGGCGCCGTGATCGAGGACGAACTCGCCGCGCTCCTCGCTGACGATCTTGATCGGCTTGCTCGGGCGTCCCTCGGCGCCGTTGGCCGCCGACTGGACCTTCACCGCTCCGTCGTCGGCGAAGGACAGCGCGGCCGGATCGGACGCCGGGAACGACTCCTCGACGGCCTCGTCGAGCTGCGTGTGCGCGGCGGGATGCTGCTCTTCGACGTAGTTGTGGATGTCCTTGCGGAAGGCCACCTTCGACTCCGACAGCAGGATGCGGTCCTGCGGACGCTTCGGGCCGGCGATCGACGGGACCACGGTGCCCAGGTCCAACTCCAGGTACTCGGAGTAGGCCGGCTCGTGGTCCGGGTCGTGCCACATGCCCTGTTCCTTGGCGTAGGCCTCGACCAGCGCGAGCTGGTCGTCGTCGCGGCCGGTCAGGCGCAGGTAGTTGATGGTCTCGGAGTCGATCGGGAAGATCGCGCAGGTGGAACCGAACTCGGGGCTCATGTTGCCCAGGGTGGCGCGGTTGGCGAGGGGGACCTCGGCGACGCCCTTGCCGTAGAACTCGACGAACTTGCCGACCACACCGTGCTGACGGAGCATGTCGGTCACAGTGAGCACCACGTCGGTGGCGGTGACACCCGGCTTGATCTCGCCGGTCAGCTTGAAGCCGACGACGCGCGGGATCAGCATGGAGACCGGCTGGCCGAGCATCGCGGCCTCGGCCTCGATGCCGCCGACGCCCCAGCCCAGGACGCCCAGGCCGTTCTCCATCGTGGTGTGCGAGTCGGTGCCGACGCAGGTGTCGGGGTACGCCTGGCCGTTCCGGACCATGATCGAGCGGGCGAGGTACTCGATGTTGACCTGGTGCACGATGCCGGTGCCCGGGGGCACCACCTTGAAGTCGTCGAAGGCGCCCTGGCCCCAGCGGAGGAACTGGTAACGCTCGCCGTTGCGCTCGTACTCGAGTTCCACGTTGCGCTCGAAGGCGTCGGCGCGGCCGAAGACGTCGAGGATCACCGAGTGGTCGATGACCATCTCGGCGGGGGAGAGCGGGTTCACCTTGTTGGGGTCGCCGCCGAGGGCGGTGATGGCCTCGCGCATGGTGGCGAGGTCGACCACGCAGGGCACACCGGTGAAGTCCTGCATCAGGACGCGGGCCGGGGTGAACTGGATCTCGATGCTCGGGTCGGCCGACGGATCCCAGTTCGCGAGGGCGTTGATGTGATCTTCGGTGATGTTGGCGCCGTCTTCGGTGCGCAGGAGGTTCTCGGCGAGGACCTTCAGCGCGTACGGCAGCTTCTCGGTGCCGGGCACTGCCGACAGGCGGAAGATCTCGTAGGAGTTCTCACCGACCTGCAGGGTGCCGCGGGAGTCAAAGGAATTGATGCTCACGTGTGCTCCACTCGTTTCGTGCAAGTTCCGCCGACGGGCTGCGCCGACGGGAGTTCGTCAGAAGCGTCGCAGCATGCGGCGGGCTGCGGCCGCGGTGCTACCTCTCCAGCATAGCAGTACGCGCGTACTGGTTGGGCGGTACGGGTCGCTCGGCCGTATCGGCGTGCGGCTGTCGTATCCTGGGCGCCGAGTGCCACCCGTCGCCAGCGGCCAGCCGGCTTCTGCGCGCACCCCGCCATGTCGAGTCAGCAACCGTTCAGGGAGCCACATCTGATGAATCCGGGCCCATCCGCGTTCGTTCTCGCCGAGCCCGCGTCCCAGCCGCCGGCCGACGTGTGGTCGAACCTCGACATGGCTGCGATCACCGACGCGCTCACCGGCTCCGGAGTGTGGGCCCCCGCCGACCAGCAGCCCGCGCTCAAGCAGCTGGTGAAGCAGGCGGCGGCCGACGGGCACAGCCTGCACGTGGTGGTACTGGACCAGTCGTACCCGAAGTTCACCGCCTACCGGGACATCGCGACCCACCTGCAGTCGGAGGTCGGCGGGACGGTGCTGGTCTTCGGCCCGTCCGGCAGCGGCACCGCGTCCGACGAGTTCAGCCGAGTTCAGCTCGAAGACGCCTCGAACGACGTCTCCAAGGGGGCCACGGCCTCCCAGGCCGCCGCGCAGATGTACCACAAGGCCGTCGATCCCAACGTGAACTGGAACGGCGTCACCATCGGCCTCATCGTCCTCGTGGTGATCGGCGCGGTGATCGCCCGCTGGCGGATGAAGCGCCGGCGGACGACGGCCGAGCCGGCCGCGGTCGGGCAGAACGGCGACGCCTCCGGCCCGGCGACTGCGGAGGGCGACGAGGATCCTGACGGCCGCCGTCCGGCCGGGACTGACTGACCCCTCGGGGTCCCGCCGTCCGGCGTCCGCGCTCGTCGCGGACGCCGCTTTCTTCTGACGCGTCACGATTCGTGCGTTATCCAACTGTGACAGGACTCTAAGGTTCCGTCTTTGCGCTGCTGACGCGTGTTTCCGCAGGTAATCACCTATTTGTAATTCAGGGCTTCAGGTTCTCACAGAGACTGATGTGACGTACGGTGCAGAAGACACTTTATGGTGTACGGGGGATAGATGTTGCGAGGGAGTTCTCGACTTGAAGCCAGCTAAGAACGGCGCACGTTGGGCGGCGCGAGGTACCACCGTGGGTGCCGTGATGCTCGTGAGCGTTCTCGGAGCCGGTCCGGCCCTCGGTGACCCCAACAACGCCAATCCCGTGGCATCGCTGATCAACCAGATCGCCGACGTCGATCAGAATCTGTCCGACCTCGCGAGCGCGGTCGCGGCGAAGCAGGAGAACGTCAACCGCACGCTGGTGGACTTCCAGAACGCGCTCGCGGCTCAGCAGGTCGCAGCCGCGGCCAGCCGAAGCGCCAAGGACTCGCTCGGCGAGGTGAGCGCGAAGGTCGAGGCAGCGCAGAAGGACTTCGACGCCTTCGTCCGGTCGGTGTACCGGCAGGGCAACAATCGCGGGGCGATGACCAAGTACGTCGCGTCCGACGATCCGGAGAAGGTCCTGGACCAGATGTCTGCCGTCGACCAGGTCACGCGACAGCAGCAGGCGACCATTCGCAAACTCCAGGTGGCACGCAACCAGCAGGCCAACCGGGTGGCGGCCACCGAGGCCACCCGCCAGCAGACGGCGATGGCCGCCAAGGACGCGTCGGCCCGGCGCGATGAGGCGATCGCCGCGGTCAAGGCCGCCCAGGACGCGGTCCGCACTCAGCAGACCAAACGCAACGAATTGGTCTCCCAGCGCACGTCGCTGGCGTCGAAGCTCGAGAAACTGCGCAAGTCGGCCCCCAAGAGCGAGGTGGACGCCCAGGCCTCGCCGGGCACCGTCGCCGACGTGGCGGGCAAGGTGCTCGACCGCATTCCGGCCAAGCCCGTGGAGGGCGATGATCTGGTGGCCCAGGCCGCCCAGGCGGCCGCGAAGCTCGCGATGGAGACCGGTCAGGCGCTGTTGGCCGGCGCCATCGGCAAACTCCAGATTCCGCATTCGGAACTGTTCGACCTGCTCGGCATCGGCGGGTCGTATCCGTTCGGTGAGGGCCAGGACAGCACCTACGGCCGACTCCAGAACGGCTCGCTCGGTCCGCTGCTGACCAATCCCGAGTCCGGGGTCCCCGGCGGTGGCGGAGGGCCCTCGCAGCCCGGGCTGCGCGGCCCGGCGGCCGTCGAACTCGTGGTCAACCGGATGAAGTCGCAGCTGGGCGTCACGTACGCCTGGGGCGGCGGCGACGCGAACGGCCCCACCCTCGGCATCCGCGACGGCGGCGTCGCCGACAGCTACGGCGATTACCGCAAGGTCGGCTTCGACTGCTCGGGTCTGATGATCTACGGCTTCGCGGGAGTGGGCATCGACCTTCCGCACTACACCGGCTACCAGTACACCTCGGGACCGCAGGTGCCGCTGTCGCAGATGCGGCGCGGCGACATGATCTTCTACGGGCCCAACGCCAGCCAGCACGTGGCGCTCATCCTCGGTGACGGGACCATGATCGAGGCGCCGCAGTCCGGCGACGTCGTGAAGATCTCGCCGGTGCGGACCGCGGGCGCCATGCCGTACGTGGTCCGGCTCCTCTGACACGTGCGCGGTCCCGATACTCCCCGCCCGCTAGTGTGGGTGTCGGTACATCGCAGGCCTCGACCGGTAGGAGCATCGGCTTGACTTCACCAGGCAGCAGCGGACAGGACCGCAGCGGCGCGGCGACGGAGGGATCCGCCGCCGGGACACTGTCTTTCACCCCGGAAGACGCGAAACTGATCGAACGCGCTCTGTTCGAGGTCAAGCGGGTGATCGTCGGCCAGGACAAGCTGGTCGAGCGCATCCTCACCGGTCTGCTGGCCCGCGGCCACATCCTGCTCGAGGGGGTGCCCGGCGTCGCGAAGACGCTGGCGGTCGAGACCTTCGCCACGGTGATCGGCGGCAGCTTCTCCCGCGTGCAGTTCACTCCCGACCTGGTGCCCTCCGACCTGATCGGTACTCGCATCTACCGGCAGGGACGCGAGGAGTTCGACACCGAGCTCGGCCCGGTGGACGCCAACTTCGTCTTGGCCGACGAGATCAACCGCGCCCCGGCCAAGGTGCAGTCGGCGCTGCTCGAGGTGATGGCCGAGCGGCACGTGTCGATCGGCGGCTCCACCTACCCCATGCCCGATCCGTTCCTGGTGATGGCGACGCAGAACCCCATCGAGAACGAGGGCGTCTATCCGCTGCCGGAGGCGCAGCGCGACCGCTTCCTGTTCAAGGTCCTCGTCGACTACCCGTCGGTGGAGGAGGAGCGCGAGATCGTCTATCGGATGGGCAACGTCCCGCCGACGGCGTCGCAGATCCTCGACCCGGCGGCGACCATCCGACTGCAGCAGCTCGCGGCCAACGTCTTCGTTCATCATGCGCTCGTCGACTACGTGGTCCGGGTCATCAACGCCACCCGGCGGCCCGCGGAGGTCGGGCTCGGCGAGGTCGACCAGTGGCTGGCCTACGGTGCGTCCCCGCGCGCGACGCTCGGCATCGTCGCCGCCGCTCGCGCCCTCGCGCTGATCCACGGGCGCGACTACGTGATCCCGCAGGATGTCGTCGAGGTGATTCCCGACGTCCTGCGGCATCGCCTCGTGCTGTCGTACGACGCGCTGGCGGACGAGGTGTCGCCCGATCACATCATCACTCGGGTGCTGCAGACCATCGGTCTCCCGCAGGTCTCCGCGGCGCCGGCCCAGCCGGTCCAGAGCCCGCCGGTCCAGCAGCCGCATGCGGCGCAGCAACCCGTGCAGCAGCCGCACGTCCAGCAGCAGTCGGGTCCGCAGGCTCCCGCGGCGCAGGCCCCGGCCGCCCAGCAGTCGCCGACGGTTCAGCCGGGCAATGCCGGCCACTGACGGGCTGCCGTCGTTCGCGGCGGGAACACTGACCGACCCCGAGCTGACGGCTGCGCTGAAGTCTCTCGAGCTCACCGTCCGGCGCAAGCTCGACGGTGTGCTGCAGGGCGAGCATCTGGGCCTGATCCCCGGACCGGGTTCCGAACCGGGCGAGGCGCGCGAGTATCAGCCCGGCGACGACATCCGGCGGATGGAGTGGTCGGTGACCGCCCGCACCGGGACGCCGCATGTACGGCAGATGATCGCCGACCGGGAGTTGGAGACGTGGTTCGTGGTCGACGCCTCGGCCAGCCTCGACTTCGGGACCGTCGGGCTGGCCAAACGCGACATCGCGATCGCCGCGGCGGCCGCGATCGTGCATCTGACGGCGGGTGGCGGTAATCGGCACGGCGCGATCATCGTGACGGGCGACGACGTGGTGCGGATACCGGCTCGCGCCGGCCGCGCTCACGACCAGGCCCTGCTGAAGGCGATCGCGACCACTCGGCGGAGCGCTCCGGGAGTGCGCGGCGATCTGAACGCCGGACTGGAGGCGTTGCGCCGCCCGTTGCGCAGGCGCGGACTGGCGGTGGTCGTGAGCGACTTCCTCGGCGAGATCGACTGGGCCCGCTCGCTGCGCGCGATCGGCGCGCATCACGACCTGCTGGGCGTGGAGGTGCTCGACCCGCGTGATGTGGAGTTGCCGCCGGTGGGACCGGTGACGCTCCGGGACGCCGAATCCGGTGAGGTGGTCGACGTCGACGTCACCGCGCAGGTGCGGGCCGACTACGCGCGGGCCGCCGCCGAACACCGGGCCGAGGTGCTGCGGACCTTCCGCAGCGCGGGCGGCCCGGTGCTGTCCCTGCGCAGCGACCGTGACTGGATCGCCGACACCGTCCGCTTCGTCGGCATGCGCCGCCGGACGATGGCGGCGGGGGTGCGTTGATGAGCGATCTGTTCGCCCACCCCTGGTGGCTGTTCTCTACGCTGCTGGTGGTCGCGTTGATCGTCGCCTATGTCTACGTGATGCGACGGCGGCGGGCGCGGGCGCTCGCCTTCGCGAACCTCGACCTCCTGCGGTCGGTGACTCCGAAGAACCAGGACCGCTTCCGCCATGTGCCGGTCGCGGTGCTGCTGACCGGTCTGGTGCTGCTGACGATCGCGATGGCCGGACCGATGGCCGAGCGCGACGTGCCGCGCAACCGTGCGACGGTCATGCTCGTCGTCGACGTGTCGAATTCGATGAAATCCACCGATGTGGCGCCGTCGCGGCTCAAAGCGGCTCAGGCCGCGGGTAAACGGTTCGCCGACGAACTCACCGACGGAGTCAATCTCGGGCTCATCTCGTTCGCGGGCACGGCGTCGACCCTCGTCTCGCCGACACCCGACCACGCCGCGACCAAGAACGCGCTGGACCGGCTCAAACTCGCTGACAAGACGGCGACCGGAGAAGGCATCTTCGCGGCGCTGCAGCAGATCCAGACACTGAACGCGGTGCTGGGCGGGCCCGAGGGTGCTCCACCGGCACGGATCGTCCTCCTTTCCGACGGCAAGCAGACCGTCCCCGAGAGCCCGGACGACCCCCGGGGCGGCTTCACCGCCGCGCGCAAGGCCAAGGAGGAGGGCATTCCGGTGTCGACCATCTCCTTCGGAACCCTGACCGGCACCGTCGACCTCGAAACTCCCGGCGGAGGCGTGGAGCGGGTGCCGGTCCCGGTCGACGACGAATCGCTGCGGAAGATCGCGAACCTCTCCGGCGGCGAGTTCTTCACCGCCTCGAGCCTCGACGAACTGAACAAGGTGTACTCCACGCTGCAGAAACAGATCGGTTACGAGCGTGAACGCGGCGACAATTCGAGGCCCTGGCTGATCGCGGGCACGCTGCTGGCGGTCGCAGGCACATTCGCCGCCCTGCTCCTGAACCGGCGCCTCCCCTGAGATAGGTTGATCAACCATGGCAGAGCATTCATCGATTCCCTCCCAGACTCCGCGCTCGGTGCTCGTCACCGGCGGCAACCGCGGCATCGGCCTGGCCGTCGCGCAGCGTCTGGCCGCCGACGGGCACAAGGTGGCGGTGACCCACCGCGGTTCGGGGGCGCCCGAGGGCCTGTTCGGCGTGCAGTGCGATGTGACCGACACCGAGTCGGTGGAGCGGGCCTTCGCCGAGGTCGCTGAGCATCAGGGGCCGGTGGAGGTGCTGGTCGCGAATGCGGGCATCACCGACAACATGCTGCTCATGCGGCTCAGCGAAGAGAGCTTCGAGAAGGTCATCGACGCCAATCTGACCGGTGCCTTCCGCTGCGCGAAGGTCGCGACCAAGGGGATGCAGCGCGCGCGGTTCGGTCGCATGATCTTCCTCGGCTCGGTGGTGGCCACCTCCGGCATCCCGGGACAGGCCAACTATGCGGCGTCGAAGGCCGGCCTGATCGGCCTGGCTCGCTCCATCGCGCGCGAACTCGGGTCGCGGAACATCACCGCGAATGTCGTCGCTCCCGGATTCATCGAGACCGACATGACCGCCGCGATGGAGGACCGGTACATCGAGATGGCCAAGCAGGCCATTCCGCTGGGCCGGACCGGCAAGCCCGAGGATGTCGCGGCGGCCATCAGCTTCCTGGCGTCCGATCAGGGCGGATACATCACCGGTGCGGTCATCCCGGTCGACGGCGGCATGGGCATGGGCCACTGACGAGCCGGGTACCGGCGCCGCCTTCCACACTTCTTCACTCACCCCCCACAGGAGCTTTTCGTGAGCGGAATCCTCGCAGGCAAGACCATTCTGGTGACCGGCATCATCACCGATGCATCGATCGCCTTCCACACCGCCAAGGTCGCCCAGGAGCAGGGTGCCACCGTGATCATCACGGGCATCCCCGAGCGGCTGCGCCTCATCGACCGGATCGCCAAGCGGCTGCCGCAGGAGGTGCCGCCGGCCATCCCGCTCGACGTCACCGACGAGGAGAGCCTCGGGGCTCTCGCCGACAAGGTGCGCGAGCTCGCGCCCCAGGGGATCGACGGTCTCGTGCACTCGATCGCGTTCGCGCCCAAGACGCTCATGGGCCCGGATGCGCTGCCCTTCCTCGAGGGGCCGGGCCCGGACGTCGCGAAGTCGTTCGAGATCTCCGCGTGGAGCTATGCCTCGCTCGCCCGCGCCGCGCTTCCGGTGATGAACGAGGGCGGCTCGATCGTCGGCATGGACTTCGATCCGCGCACGGCTCTGCCCGATTACAACTGGATGGGCGTTGCGAAGGCCGCACTCGAATCGGTGAACCGCTACGTGGCGCGCGAGGTGGGGGAGGCCAAGCGCATCCGCTCCAACCTCGTGGCGGCCGGACCGATCAAGACGCTGGCGGCCAAGGCCATCTCCGGCACCGCGACCGACGATGCGCGCAAGCTCAACATGCTCAACGAGTACTGGGACGGAGCCTCGCCGATCGGCTGGAACGTCGACGACCCGGGCGTGGTGGGCACCAGTGTGTGCGCCGTGCTGTCGGACTTCCTCCCGGGCACCACGGGATCGATCATCTACGTCGACGGCGGAGCCAGCCACAACACCTGGTTCCCCGAGAACTTCCTCGGCTGAGATGCACGGATCGGAAGACGGCGGCGCATTCGATGCGCTGCTGTTCCTGTCGTTCGGCGGGCCGGAGAAGCCGGCGGATGTGCGGCCCTTCCTCGAGAACGTCACGCGCGGCCGCGGCGTGCCGCGCGAACGCCTCGACGAGGTGGTGGAGCACTACCTGCACTTCGGCGGGGTCTCGCCGATCAACCGTCTCAACCTCGACATGATCGAGGCGCTGCGCGCCGAGCTGGGGCGACGTGGCCGGGACCTGCCGATCTACTTCGGCAACCGCAACTGGCATCCGCTCGTCGCCGACACCACCCGCCGGATGTACGACGACGGGCACCGGCGGGTACTCGTGTTCCCCACCTCGGCGTGGGGCGGGTATTCGGGCTGCCGGCAGTACCACGAGGACATCGCGGGAGCGCTGTCGGCGACGGGGCTGGACGACGCCGGGCTGGTACTGCGGAAGCTGCCGCAGTTCAGCGCCGAGCCGAAGTTCATCGAGGCCTCGGCGAATGCGCTGCGCACGGCCCTGGGTTCCTTCGGCACGGCGCCACGCGTGGTGTTCACCGCGCATTCGATTCCTGCGGCCGCCGACCGGAACGCCGGGCCCGCGGCCGAGGGCGGACACCTGTACTCGCTGCAGGTGAAGGCCGCCGCCGCGGCGGTGGCGCACTCGGTGGGCCTGCAGGAGTACGACGTCGTGTGGCAGTCGCGATCCGGTCCGCCGCAGGTGCCGTGGCTGGAGCCGGACATCTGCGATCACCTGCGAGAGCTGCGCGAGAGCGGCGTCACCGATGTGGCGGTGATGCCGATCGGCTTCGTCTCCGATCACCTCGAGGTGATCTGGGATCTGGACTCCGAGGCCAGGGAACTGGCAGCCGAGCTCGGCATGGGATACGTGCGCGTACCGACGGTCGGCACCGACCCCGTCTTCCTCTCGATGATCGTCGACCTGATCGAGCGGTATGCGGACGGCGGGGGAGACGTCACCGCGATGGGCTGTGGCGACAACGGTGCGCTGTGCCGGCCCGACTGCTGTGTTCCCGCGCGGCGGCCGAGCAGCCGGCCGTGATGTCCGGCTAGCTCGGATCCACCGTCACGAAGTCGATCAGCTCTTCCACGCTGCGCAGCAGCGGGACTTCCAGATCCCGGAAACTCGACACGCCCGCCAGAACGCGCCGCCAACCGTCTTGCGGTGTGCCCCAGCCGAGTTCGGAACAGATGCCGGTCTTCCAGTCCGTGCCCATCGGGATCACCGGCCAGGCGTCGATGCCGACGGACGCGGGCTTCACGGCCTGCCAGACATCCACGTAGGGGTGGCCGCAGACGAGGACGTGCGGACCCACCTCAGCGGTCAGCTTGGCCTCCTTCGTGCCGGCGACCAGATGGTCGACCAGCACACCGGCCCTTCGATGCGGTGCGGGCTCGAAGTCGGCCAGCGCGTCGTCGAGGTTGTCGAGGCCGTCGAGACTGATGACGACGACGCCCTCGCCCCGGAGGTCGTCGCCCCAGACCCGTTCCAGGAGCGTGGCGTCGTGCACGCCCTCCACGAAGATGCGGCTGGCGCGCGCTGTGCGGGCCCGTTGCTTGGGCGCCGCGCGCGAGCCGGAGGCGGTCCGCGTGGGCTGGACCGGGCCGCGCCCGCGAGGCCGGACCAGAGTCACCGGCTTGCCGTCGATGAGGAATGCGGCCGGATACATGTGAAACACGCGGGTCCGCCCGCGGCGATCCTCGAGCCGGACCATGTCGCCGGCGTAACTCTTCTCCAGACCCACCACGGCGCCGCAGAATCCGGTCGCCGCGTCTTCGACCACCAGATCGCGCTCGGCGGCCACTTCGGGGGCCTTCGGCTTGGTCTTGCGGGGCGAGGACAGCACGTCGCGGCCGTATCGATCATCGAACACGGATTCCAAGGGTAGGGGCCGGCGTCGGGATCGACGCGCGCGACGCTCCGGTGACCGCCTCGTCGCCGAGTATTCTGGCTTGGATGACCAGTTCCTCCCTGATGCTGCGGTCGTGGCCGGCGAGCGCGTTGGCGGTGTGGGCGGCCGCGCGTGAGGCCGGCCGCTGCTCGGCCGACGACGTCCTGCACACCCTTCACGACTACGCGCAGGTGCACGAGCTCGACCCCGGAGGCGACATCCTCGACCTGCTCGGCGCGGTGTCGGGCGCCAACGCGATGTGCGTGCGACTGCCCGCGCCCGGAGATGCCCAGGGACTGCCGCCGGGACGCCCCACCGATGCCGCGATGGCGGCGGGTGAGGTGATTCTGATCGACGACCGCGAAGCCGAAGGTCCCAGTACGCCCGCCGCCGGAGCGATGCGTGCGCTCGCGCTCGTCCCGATCGGCACGGCCGAGCGCTGCCGATGGCAGTCGATGCGCTACGACCGTGACGTGGCGGTCGGGGCGTTGCTCTCCGACAGCCCGCTGGGGGAGGTCGAGTACGAACTGCGCAGCGCGGTCGCCGAGGCCGCGACCTCGATCGCCGCACTCGGCGGCAGGCGTGGTTCGCCGGCCGACCTGCGCGATGCGCTGGCCGCTCGGGTCTCGGCGTCGACCATCGATCTGCCGCCGCACGACAATCCCCGTGTCGACCGGGTGCTGGCGAGCGCCGCGCAGATCGACGCGATCGTGTCGTTGACGGGAACGGGGGAACTGGGCGACTCCGGATCGCAGTTGGCGACCGCCGACGAGCGGTTGCGCGGTCTGTCGGCGCTGGCGCGCCGAGCGCGGTCGGCGGCGGTGAACACACTGATCGCCGATTACCGGTTCCGCGCCGGCTGACCGCTCAGACGCCCGCCAGCCAGCCGACTCCCGCGAACGCCGCCGCCCACAGCACAGAGGCGAACGTGCCGAGAATGAACTGTTCGCTGGCACGCGGAGCGCGGAGTTCGGAGAACCGGGCCAGGCTCTTCACCGCGAGGATGATCCCGATGCCGGCGGGCCACGCGAGAAGCAGCGACGCCGCCACCGCCGTGCGTTCGAGCATGCCGATGATCCGGCCGCCGCGCAGCGGTGCCTCGGGTTCGTCGTCGTGGTTGTCGGCCCGGGTCGGGATCCCGCCGAGCGCCAGCACGACGCGGACCGCGCTCGATCCGGTGGTCGCCGCGGCGATCACCGCCACGACGTGGACGGCGAGCAGCCCGGCGCCGGACGACGGCGCGCCGACCGCGGCGACGACGGCAGCCGCGGCGATGAGCGCCGCGCTCGCTGCCGCCGCGATCACATCGGTCGCCAGCACGGCGGAGTCGGACCGTTCGGGGTCGTCGACGAGGCGGCGCCGAACCAGCGAGGTGCCCGCGGACACTGCGATCGCGAGCAGTAGCAGGACGATGATCGCGATCATTCACTCACCTCCGGCAGCGGGCTGACGCCGTCTGCGGTCTGAAGCAGTCGGCGGAACAACTCCTCCGCCGGACGCTGCACATCCCAGCGCGCATGCCGCAGTCGCAGCGACATGGCCTGCGGCGAAATGCCCAGGGCATCCGCCGCCGCGGACTGGCTCGACCCGGCGGCGACGAGGGACACCGCCTCGCGACCGGCCTCGGAGCGGTCGAGCAGGACGTCGAGCAGGAGCCACGCGGCGGTCTGGGCATGATCGCACCACGGCGAGACCCCGCGAACGCACAGATGCCAGCGGTTCTTCTTCGCCGCCTCCACGGCGTCACGCGCGTCGAGGAAGGCCTGCCCGCGCCCCGCGCGTGTCTGCGGCGGCAGCGGAGCCTCCAGGGTGCCCACCCCGATGCCGACGCTCCAGTCGCCCGAGGCGGCGAGGTCGACGGCGAGCACAGCCAAGTGGTCGGGGGAGTCGAACACCGCTTGCACTTCATCGCCCGCGGTCCGCTCGAACGGTCGGATCATGCCCGGGCCGGAGCGGGCGAGCACCTCGGGCACCCGATCGCGTCCGGTACGGCTGCCCCGTTGATCTGCGGTCAGAACGAACACGGTCACCTCCTGAGTGAGTCCGCTTGGCGTGGGCGCGCGACGAATCCATCAAGCATAAAGGCTTGAAACTGGGATAATCAAGTGTTTTTGCTTGATTGCGACCCGTTGACGGGCATGCGGGTGTCGACGATCAACCCGATGACACCGATGGAGAACAGCACCGCGGAGAAGACCAGGCTGATCGGGCTGCCTTCCCCGGTCAGTGCATTGCCGAGGAAGATCAGCGCCGCGTTGCCCGGAGTCATCCCGATCACGGTCGCGGCCGTGTAGGGGAGGAGTCGGATGCTCGACAGCCCCGAGAGGTAGTTGAGCAGTGAGAAGGGACACACCGCGATCAGGCGCAGAGACCCGACCGCCAGCCAGCCGCGGCGCTCGAGGCGATACTCCACGGTGGCGATCACCGGATGGCGCAGGTACGGGCGGATCCGTTCCCGTCCCAGCCGCCGCGCGAGCAGGAAGGCGGCGACGGCGGCGATCGTCGACGACACCGTCGCTCCGGCGAAGGCGAGAGCCGGCGCGAACAGCACACCCGCCGTCACGGTGAACGCCGTCCGGGGAACCGGACCGATCGGGACCACCGCGTAGGCGAGGAAGAACAGCGCCGGAAACCACGGCCCGAGCGATTCGGACCAGGCGCGCGCGGTCGCTATCGACGGCAGTGGGATGAAGTACGCGGCGACCAGTATCGCCACCACCGCGGCCATCACGATCCCGCCGCGGATCAGCGCTGTCCGGGTGACATCCGTCCGCCTGCGGGCCGGCCGGTCCCGGCGCGCCTCGGCGGTCGTGCCATCGAGGGACACCGGCTGTTCGACCGGAGCGGCGGACCGCGGTGAATTGATGCGCACGAGGGAGTAGTTTACGGGTCAGATCACATCCCCCAGGTTCGCCCGAGCGTTTGATCGGTTATCGTTCCCTACGACGAAACTTCAGATGGTCGAGCTTTGGAGGTAGGCGAGCCGATGACGGCAAGTGACGACCCCGCGGCGCCGCGCGGCGCCGACGCGCTGCGGCAGGCGTACGACGAATGGTCCGAAGCGGCCGCCGGTGTGCTGGCGAAGGCACGCAAGGTCTCGGCGGATGAACTCCCCGACACCGCGGAGGCCCTGCTGTCCACCACGACGGGCGACGGCACCGTGGTCCGCCCGCTCTACACCCGGAAGGACGAGGTCGCCGAGTCGGGACTGCCCGGACAGTTCCCGTTCGTGCGCGGCGCCGATCCGGTGCGCGACGTCAACGTCGGCTGGCGGGTGACCGAGCGTTTCGGCGACGAGGGCGGCAGCGCCGAGGAAGTCAACGAGCAGATTCTCGACGCCGCGGGCAATGGGACCAGCGGGCTGTGGCTCAAGGTGGACGGCGGCATCGGCGCCGACGGGATCGCCACGGCACTGCGCGGCGTGTACCTCGACCTGATGCCGGTGACCCTGGACGCCGGCGCCGAGGGGATCGAGGCGGCTCGGGCGTATCTGGAAGCTCGCGTCGCGGCACCCGTGGCGCCGCAGGCCGCGCCCTCCACGATCGCGAACGTGCAGAGCCTGGGGCTGTCGCCGTACACGGCGCAGTTCTCCGAACGGGCCACCGTCGACGTCGACGCCGCGACCGCGCTGGCCGCCGACGCTCCGGAAGGAGTACGCGCCTTCCGGGTCGACGGCACCGACTTCAGTCAGGCGGGAGCGAACAACCCGCAGGAACTCGGGCTCTCGGTGGCCGCGGCCGTGGCACATGTCCGCGACCTTGTCGCGGCCGGCCGCAGCCGGGCCGAGGCGCTCGGACAGATCAGCTTCGGGGTCTCGGTCGACGACGACCAGTTCGCCGGCATCGCCAAGTTGCGGGCACTGCGCACCGTGTGGGCTCGGGTGGCCGACGTGCTCGGCGAACCGGACGCCGGTGCCGCCGTGACCCACGCGGTGACCGACCTGGCGATGCTGACGCAGCGCGACCCGTGGGTCAACATGCTGCGATCCACCGTCGCGGCGTTCGGTGCCGGCGTCGGCGGCGCCGACCAGGTGACCGTCCTCGGCTACGACGCCGCGCTTCCGGCGGGCGAACGGTCCTCCAGCGCGTCCTTCTCTCACCGGATCGCCCGCAACACCCAGCTGCTTCTGCTCGAGGAGTCGAACCTCGGCCGTGTTCTCGATCCGGCGGGTGGCTCGTGGTACGTCGAGTCGCTCACCGCCGATCTCGCCGCGGCGGCATGGGACGTCTTCACCGAGGTCGAACGCCGGGGCGGGTACCAGACGGCCCTGTCCGACGGCTGGATCGGCGAGCAGATCGCCGAGTCCCTCGCAGCACGCGACCTGCGAGTCGCGCACCGCGCAGCGCCGCTCACCGGTGTCAGCGAGTTTCCGAACCTGGACGAGGCCGCCCGCCCGGCGGGCACGGCGCAGACCGTCGACCTCGCGACGGCGACGCCGAAGCTCGCTCGCGTGGCGCGACAGTTCGAGGCGCTCCGCGACCGGGCCGACGCGGAGCGGACGCGCCCGAGCGTCCTGCTGCTTCCGCTCGGAAGTGTCGCCGAGCACAACGGACGCACCACTTTCGTCGCGAATCTGCTTGCAGCCGGCGGGATCTCGGCAGTCAATCCGGGTCCGATCGAACCCGACCAGATCGCCGGCCTCGCTGCGGAGAACGCCGCCACGGTCGCCGTTCTGTGCGGCACGGCCAAGCGATACGCGAGCGACGGTCCCGCGGCTCTGGCCGCGGCGCGTGCGGCGGGAATCGACCGCGTGCTGCTGGCCGGACCCGATCGTGAGTGGCCGGAGGCCGCCGACCGGTGTGACGGCTCGCTGCGAGTGGGCATCGACGCGGTCGCGACCCTCACCGAACTTCTCGACCACCTGACCGACGGCGGGAGCGTATCCGCATGAGCAACACAGTTCCGAACTTCGCCGATGTCGCGCTGACCGGCGACCGCGCCGTTGAGCCCGCGGGTTCGGGTGCGGCGCAGACCGAGGCGCTCGCCCGTGCCAACGGCTACACGGCCGATCAGGTCACCTGGAGCACGCCCGAGCAGATCGACGTGCAGCCGGTGTTCACCCGCGCGGACCGCGACGCGGCCGCCGAGGACGGCGGCTACCCGCTCGATTCGATCCCGGGTGCGGCGCCCTTCATCCGCGGCCCGTACCCGACGATGTACGTCAACCAGCCGTGGACCATCCGCCAGTACGCGGGATTCTCGACCGCCGCCGAGTCGAACGCCTTCTACCGGCGCAATCTCGCCGCCGGCCAGAAGGGTCTGTCGGTGGCCTTCGACCTCGCGACCCACCGCGGATACGATTCGGACCACCCCCGGGTGGCCGGTGACGTCGGCATGGCCGGCGTGGCGATCGACTCCATTCTCGACATGCGCCAGCTCTTCGACGGCATCGACCTCGGCAATGTGTCGGTGTCGATGACGATGAACGGCGCCGTGCTGCCGATCCTCGCGCTGTACGTGGTGGCCGCCGAAGAGCAAGGCGTGCCGCCGGAGAAGCTGGCCGGAACCATTCAGAACGACATTCTGAAAGAGTTCATGGTCCGCAATACCTACATCTATCCGCCGACGCCCTCGATGCGGATCATCTCGGACATCTTCGCGTACACCAGCGCCAAGATGCCGAAGTTCAACTCCATCTCCATCTCCGGCTATCACATCCAGGAGGCCGGCGCGACCGCCGACCTGGAGCTCGCGTACACCCTCGCCGACGGTGTGGAGTACATCCGGGCGGGACTGGAAGCGGGCCTGGACATCGACAAGTTCGCTCCGCGGCTGTCGTTCTTCTGGGGCATCGGGATGAACTTCTTCATGGAGGTCGCCAAGCTCCGCGCCGCCCGCCTGCTCTGGAGTGAGCTGGTGGCGAAGTTCGAGCCGCGCAACGCCAAGAGCCTGTCTCTGCGTACCCACTCGCAGACCTCCGGCTGGTCGCTGACCGCGCAGGACGTGTTCAACAACGTCGCACGCACCTGTGTCGAGGCGATGGCGGCGACTCAGGGGCACACCCAGTCGCTGCACACCAACGCGCTCGACGAGGCCATCGCATTGCCGACCGACTTCTCGGCACGGATCGCCCGCAACACCCAGCTGCTGCTCCAGCAGGAGTCGGGCACCACGCGGCCCATCGACCCGTGGGCCGGCTCCAACTACGTCGAGTGGCTCACGCACCAGCTGGCGGAGAAGGCGCGCGCACACATCGCCGAGGTGGAAGAGGCCGGCGGTATGACGCAGGCCATCAACGAGGGTCTGCCGAAGCTGCGCATCGAGGAGGCCGCCGCACGCACGCAGGCGCGCATCGACTCCGGGCAGCAGCCCCTCGTCGGCGTCAACAAGTACCGCGTCGACGAGGACGAGGAGATCGAGGTCCTCAAGGTCGACAACTCCAAGGTACGGGCCGAACAGCTCGCCAAGCTCGAGAAGCTGCGCGCCGAGCGGGACTCGTCGGCCGTGGAGGCGGCGCTGGCGAACCTGACGCGCGCTGCCGCCGAGCCCGGCGGCAGCGACCTCGACAACAACCTGATGGCGCTGGCCATCGACGCCGCTCGCCACGGGGCCACCGGCGGCGAGATCTCCGATGCGATGGAGAAGGTCTTCGGCCGTCACCAGGCGGAGATCCGGACCATCAGCGGCGTGTACCGCAACGAGGCAGGTGAATCCGTGAGCAACATCGATGAGGCGATGGCCGTCGTCGACGCCTTCGCCGAGGCCGAGGGCCGACGCCCCCGCGTGCTGGTCGCGAAGATGGGCCAGGACGGCCACGATCGCGGACAGAAGGTGATCGCCACCGCCTTCGCCGACCTCGGCTTCGACGTCGACGTGGGCCCGCTGTTCGCCACTCCGGAGGAGGTCGCCGCCCAGGCCGCGGACAACGACGTGCACGTCGTCGGTGTCTCGTCCCTGGCGGCCGGCCACCTCACGCTGGTGCCTGCGCTGAAGAAGGCACTGGCCGACGTCGGCCGTGACGACATCATGATCGTCGTCGGCGGCGTCATTCCCCCGGGCGATTTCGACGAGCTGTACCGGGCCGGGGCCGCGGCGATCTTCCCGCCGGGAACGGTCATCGCCGACAGCGCGGTGGATCTGATCCGGAAGCTGGCCGATCAGCTGGGCCTGGAACTGGCTGCAGCAGCGGAATGAGCGACGCGCAGTCCCGCCGGGCCGACCGCCCGGCGGGCCGCCGGATCGACGTCGACGCGCTGACCGAGGGCGTCCTGTCGGGAAACCGAGCCCAATTGGCGCGCGCCATCACGCTCGTCGAATCGGCCCGGCCGGATCACCGGGCGGCGGCACAGCAACTCCTGCTGAACCTGACGCCGCACGCGGGCAAGTCGTTCCGCGTGGGAATCACGGGCGTGCCCGGTGTCGGCAAGTCGACGACCATCGAGGCCCTCGGCATGCATCTCATCGAGTTGGGGCATCGGGTCGCCGTGCTGGCGGTAGACCCCTCGTCCACCCGCACCGGCGGTTCGATCCTCGGTGACAAGACCCGGATGGGCCGGCTGTCCGCGGCGGAGGAGGCCTACATCCGCCCGTCCCCGAGTTCGGGGACCCTCGGCGGCGTGACGAAGGCGACGCGCGAGACGATCGTGCTCGTCGAGGCGGCGGGCTATGACGTCGTGCTCGTCGAGACGGTCGGGGTGGGGCAGTCGGAGGTGAGCGTCGCGAACATGGTCGACGTGTTCACCTTCCTCACTCTGGCGCGAACGGGCGATTCGCTGCAGGGCATCAAGAAGGGTGTCCTCGAACTCGCTGAGATCGTGGTCGTCAACAAGGCCGACGGCAAACACATCAACGAGGCGCGGGGCGCCGCCCGCGAACTGCGCAATGCGCTGGGGCTGATCTATCCCCACGACGTGTTGTGGCATCCGCCGGTGCTGACGATGAGCGCGCTGGAGAACACCGGCGTTCACGAGTACTGGGAGGCGATCCTGCGGCACCGGGAGACGCTTTCGGCCGCCGGACAGTTCGAGAGGCGCCGAGCGCAACAGCAGGTGGACTGGATGTGGAGCATGGTGCGCGAGGCGATGCTCAATCGCCTCGAGGAGGACCCGGCCGTCCGTGCGGTACGGCGCGAAGTGGAGGCCGGAGTGCTCTCGGGCACGCTGACTCCGACTCTCGGAGCCGAGCGGATCGCGGGGGCCGCGGGTTTCTGACCCGCGCCGCGCGTCGGTCGCACCCTATCCTCAGGTGAGACTCCCTCATTGTTAGACCGCCCTCATCGCTGTTCAAGCCTGAATGCTTGATCTCTGGCAACTTAAGTCTCTGAGCTTGCGCTTAGACGACGGCGGGCGCCGAGATGTCACGTGCGTCCGAATCGCCCGATCACGCAAGCCTTTGTTGCGGATCTCACATGCGCTGAACTTTTTGAACAGACCTCTTCCGGGTCTAGTCTGGCTGAGTATTACTTAACTGCAGTCAACTATCTAAATGTCGGAGCGTGCGAACAGTGACGGACAACGGCGCGGACCGTGAGGCCGGTGAGCACCGGATCGCCGACGGTGCGCTGATGTCGCTCTCGGTGATCCGCTTGACCCGCGCCGTGCGGCGCGGTGTCGGTCAGCAGCAGCTGACATCGTCGCAGGCGGCCACCCTGTGGGCCATCGCCGAGCTCGCCCCGGTGCGGCCCACCGATCTCGCGGAGCGGGAGAAGGTGACCACGGCGTCGATGTCGAAGAGCATCGCCTCGCTGGAGAGCGCGGGCCTGGTGTCGCGTACACCCGACCCGCACGACGGTCGAGTCAGCATGCTCGATCTGACGCCGGCCGGGCAGGCATACGTCCGGGACGCCAACTCGGAGCGGATCTCGTTGTACGAGACCGCCCTGAATCGGCTGCCGGAGTGCGAACGGGAATCGGTGGTCCGGTCGATCGCACTGTTCGCCGACACGATGTGTGAGCTGGTCACAGCCGGTGCGGCCCAGCCGTCCGCGCACCCGGCCGATCGTTGACTGCCTGAGAAACGAGGGAGGAACTCTGTGCGGAATGCAGTCGATGGACATTCTCGGCTGATTCGCGGCGCCGTCCGAGACGAGCGCGGCGGATCCGTCCCGGATGCCACCGTCACGGTGATCGACCAGCAGGGGAGTCAGGTCGCTGTCGCGTCAGCGCGGCACGACGGGTCGTTCACCGCCCACGTCGCGGCCGACGGCCAGTACGTGCTCGCCGCGTCGGCGACCGGGCACGAACCGGCGGCGGTGACGGCGATGATGGCCGGTGCCCCGATCCAGACGCAGATCGTGCTGTCCGCCCATTCCGCGCTCGGCGGTCTCGTCCGCGCCGCCGACGGCGCACCGATCGCCGGCGCGGTGGTGACCGCGACCGCCCCGTCCGGGCACGTGGTCGCGACGGCGGTCGCCGGCGCCGACGGCCGATGGGAACTGCGCGGCGTGGCCGAGGGCGGATACACGCTGGTGGTGAACGCGCCAGGGTTCGAGGCGACTGCCAGAACCGTCGCTCACACCGCGGGATCCTCGCAGCCGGTGGTCGTCGAGATGCGCTCCGCCGTCGCTCTGTCCGGTCTGGTCACCGACGCGCACGGGGGAGTGATCGGCCACAGCCAGGTGTCGCTGCTGGCCGCCGACGGCTCCATGGCGGCCAGTGTGTTCAGCGACGAGGACGGGCGCTACAGCTTCACCGATCTCACCCCCGGCGACTACACGGTGCTGGCCAACGGTTACGCGCCGGTGGCCGCGACCGTCGACGTCCGGGCCGGACGATTCGTCAATCACGAGTTCGTCCTCGGCGTGCAGGGGCGGTGACCATGACCGCACAGCTCACAGCACGCGTGGCGACTCCGGCGGGCCGCGGCATCGACACCGCCGTGGTGACCGTCATGTCGCAGGAGGGACAGCAGGCGGCGATCGTCAGGTCCGACGGCGACGGACACATTCGCGTCGACGACCTGGCCGCGGGGATGTACACCGTGGTCGCCGCCGCGGACGGCTTCCAGCCGGCCGCTCGCACCGCCGTCGTGTCCGGTCCCGGCGCGGTCGGTCTGGGCGAGGTCACTCTCGCCCGGGTCGGCGGATCGCCGACCCCCGAGGCCGGCCGCTGGGAGATCGACGGCTCGCATTCGACCATCGACATCAGCGTCCGTCACCTCGGGATCGCGACCGTCCGCGGCCGTTTCACCGAGTTCACGGGCACCATCGTCGTCGGCGACGATCCGGAGCAGTCGTCGGTGACGGCGGAGATCTCGACCGCCAGCATCGACACCGACAACCGGATGCGCGACGAGGTGCTGCGATCGAATGCGTTCTTCGACGCCGAGCGCTACCCGACGACCCTCTTCCACGCCGAGCGGGTGCGCCCGGCGTCCGACGAGACCTGGACGCTCGAGGGAACGCTGACCCTGCGTGACACCGCCGTCCCGGTCTCGCTCGAGCTGATCTTCCTCGGGCAGACCGAGGACCCGTGGGGCGGCGTCCGCGCCGGCTTCCAAGCCACGGCGACCCTTCGGCGCCGTGACTTCGGGATCAGCTTCGACGACAAACTCGTCAGCGGAGCCGCGCAGATCGGCAACACCGCTCGCGTCCGGCTCGACATCCAGGCCGTCCGCTCGCCGGAGACGTGATCGACGCCTCCGCGGCGCACGGCCCACCCGATCTTCGGCGTAACCGTCGCAAGCACTGATTCAACGCAAGCACTGATTCACCGCATTAGTCCTGAAAGGTTCGCATGTCGACCAAAACAGTTGCAGACACCGCCGGCGGCACAGGCCCGGCCGGCGGTGCCCGCCAGCAGACCCTCGAAGAACTCGGTCCCAACTACAAGTGGATCGCGCTCTCCAACACCACCCTGGGCATGTTGATCGCCACGATCAACAGTTCCATCGTGCTGATCGCCCTGCCCGACATCTTCAAGGGCATCAACCTCAATCCCCTCGAACCCCAGAACACCAGCTACCTGCTGTGGATGATGATGGGTTTCCTCGTCGTCACCGCGGTCCTGGTGGTGAGCTTCGGCCGGCTCGGCGACATGTTCGGCCGAGCGCGCATGTACAATATGGGCTTCGCGGTGTTCACCGTCTCGTCCATCTTCCTGGCGATCACCTGGTTCGACGGGTCGCAGGCCGCCATCTGGCTGATCTTCTGGCGCGTCATCCAGGGTGTCGGCGGCGCCTTCCTGATGGCCAACTCATCGGCCATCCTCACCGACGCCTTCCCGGCCAACCAGCGCGGTCTGGCGATGGGCATCAACGGTGTCGCGGCGATCGCCGGCTCGTTCCTCGGCCTCCTGATCGGCGGCGTGCTGGCCCCGATCCAGTGGCACTACATCTTCCTCGTCTCCGTTCCGTTCGGCGTCGTGGGCACCATCTGGGCCTACCTGAAGCTGCGGGACACCGGCGAGCGCCGCAAGGCCAAGATGGACTGGTGGGGCAACCTCACCTTCGCCGTCGGCTTGATCGCGATCCTCGTCGGCATCACCTACGGCATCCAGCCGTACGGCTCATCGGACATGGGCTGGAGCAACCCCTGGGTGCTCGCCGCACTGGTCGGCGGGGCCTTCGTCCTCGCGGTCTTCGTGTTCATCGAGATGCACGTCGACAGCCCGCTGTTCGAACTGTCGCTGTTCCGCAACCGGTCGTTCACCTTCGGCAACATCGCGAACCTGATGGCGTCCATCGGGCGCGGCGGTCTGCAGTTCATCCTCATCATCTGGCTGCAGGGCATCTGGCTGCCGCAGCACGGCTACGACTACTCGCAGACACCGCTGTGGGCGGGCATCTACATGGTTCCGATGACCGTGGGCTTCCTGGTCTCCGCGCCGGTGTCGGGCGCGCTCTCGGACAAGCTGGGCACCAAGTGGTTCACCACCCTCGGTCTGCTGATCACCGCGGGCACCTTCGCGGCCCTCATCGCCATCCCCGTCGACTTCGACTACTGGGTGTTCGCCGTGATCCTCGTGGTGAACGGCATCGGCATGGGCCTGTTCGCCTCCCCGAACCGTGCCGAAGTGATGAACAGCCTGCCGGTCACCTCGCGTGGCTCCGGTGCCGGGATGATGACGACCTTCCAGAACGCGGCGATGGTCCTGTCGATCGGTCTGTTCTTCTCGCTGATGATCGCGGGTCTCTCGAGCACGCTGCCGTCGGCGATGTTCGACGGTCTCACCGCCAACGGCATGCCCGCGCAACCCGCGCAGGCCATCGCCGGTCTGCCGACCGTGGGCATCTTGTTCGCCGCGTTCCTCGGCTACAACCCGATCCAGCAGGTCGGCGGCCAGGCGCTGAACGGACTGCCGCAGGCCAGCGTCGAGCATCTGACCGGACTGGACTTCTTCCCGCACCTGATCAGCGATCCGTTCGCGGACGGTCTCACCGCCGCGTTCACCTTCGCCCTGATCTGCTGCGTGCTCGGTGCGATCGCGTCGGTGTTCACCGGCGCCCGGAAGCCGCTGACGGCGAGCCATGAGACGGTCGGCGCCGAGATCGCCGCGGTCGCCGGAGACGCCGGTGTCGGATCGCCGGTTGCCCTCGTCGCCGAGACGCCGTCGGAGAGCTTCGCTTCCCCGTCGGGCGCTCAGCTGTCCGGAACCGTGACCGGTCCGGACGGTGCGCCGCTCGCCGGGGCGGCCATCACGGTCACCGACAGCGAAGGACGGCAGGCCGGCGGCGCGACTGTCGCCGAGGACGGTTCGTACCGAGTCGGCGGACTGGAGAGCGGGGCGTACACGGTGATCGCCACCGCGCCGGGACGCGGCCCCAAGGCCGTCGGTGTGTCGACGGTCGGGGACGTGGGACTGCGCCGGGACTTCTCGCTCTCGGGCGCAGCCGTGCTGACCGGACGCGTCCGCGACGCCCAGCGCCCGCTGCCCGCACGGCTGGTCGTGACCGATCAGACCGGTTCGGTGCTGGCCACCGCGCAGGCCGGCTCGGACGGCGAGTTCTCGATCGGCGGCCTCACCGACGGCGACACCGTGGCGGTGACCGCCTCGGCGCCCGGCTACCAGGCGAGCAGCGAGTTGGTGACCGCCGGAGACGCCGTGGCGATCGACATCGTGCTCGACGCCATCGGCGGCGTCCAGGGGTACGTGCGCGCCGCGGACGGCACTCCGCTTGCCGGAGCGACCGTGTCGGCGATCGGCTCGGATCGGACCATCGTCGCCACGGCCCGGACCGACGCCGACGGGCGCTACCGCATCGAGGGTCTCACCGACGACAGGTTCACCGTCGTCGCGAGCATGTACGAGCCGCGCGCGGTGCAGACCACGGTGACCGCCGACGGCGACAACACGCTCGACATCACGCTCGGAACCGGGGTCGGCAGCAGACAGGGCTGACCGCGGCAGACCCGGCACGCGGCGCGGGCGTCACCGATCTTCGGTGGCGTCCGCGCCGCTGTCAGTCGTGCGGGCGTACGGCGACGCCCGAGACGCCGATGTCGCGCAGGTATCGTTCGCGCAGTGCGTCGTAGACCGGCTTCGACCCGGCCAGCGAGGCGGTCGCGACACCGGCGGTCACCGCCACCGCCATGGGCACCGTCAGTGCCGTCACCGCGGTCATCTCCATCACCAGGACGATCGCGGTGAGGGGTACGCGGACCACCGCCGCGAACAAGGTGCTCATTCCGACCACCACCAGCGCAGGCGTCAGATCGCCGAAGGGCGCGTACAGCGCTTCGAGGATCCGGCCGAAGCCGGCTCCCGTCAGCGCTCCCAGTGCGAGCATCGGGGCGAAGAGACCGCCGGGCGCTCCGGTGCCGTAGGAGACCGGTCCGGTCACGAACCGCATGGCGATGATCGCGAGGATCATCCAGAATGCCGTCCGCTGGGCGTCGAGCAGACGTTGGGCGAGGTCGTCGCCGCCACCGACCGCCGAGGGCACGGTGATCGCCAGGATGCCGATGCCCGCGCCGACGAGGGCGCCGAGAACCACCGCTGGCACTCTGATGCGCGCGGCGAGATCCACGAACAAGAGCAGCAGCCGACTGTAGACCACTCCGAGGGCGCCGACGACGACACCGAAGACGAGGAAGACCCAAAGACGGTCCGGGGACAGATTGTCGATCCCGCCCGCCCGGAAGTCGGGAGCGTCGCCGAGGATCAGCCGGCTGCAGGCGACGGCAGCCGCCACCGCGGTGAGCGTCCACACCGCGTAGCGCAGCCGGATCTTCTTGGCGACCTCCTCGAAGGCGAAGAGTGCACCGCCGATCGGGGCGTTGAAGGCCACGGCGAGTCCGGCGCCGGCGGTGGCGGTCTGCATCACCCGGATCTCGTCCGACGTCGCACGGATCAGGCGTGCGGCGGCCGCGCCGATCGCCGCGCCCATGTGCACGGTGGGGCCCTCGCGGCCCAGCACCATTCCCGCGAAGCCCATGCTGAGCACGCCGCCGGCGAACCGGGCGGGGATCACCGACCACGGCGCGGCGGGCGCTTCATCGTCCTCGACGGCCTCCACCTGCTGGATGCCGCTGCCCGCGGCGAGGGGGATCCGTCGCACGATCGCCACCGCGGCGGCCGCGGAGGCCGCTGCCACGGCGATGACGATCAGCGCGCCGCCGAGTCCGTGATCACCGGCCCAGTCGACCAGATCGGCGCGACGCTCCTCGGCCCACGAGAGAGTCCAGCGGAAGGCTCCGCCGACCAGCCCGGTCAGCGCGCCGGCGACGAGGGCGACACACGTGAGAAGCACCAGAACGCGGGTGCCGGGAAAATCGGAGTCTTCCGTCTTGCTCGCCGGGTCCGTGTCCACGCACATGACTGTATCGTCGTCCGGCCGCTCGCGGTCGCGCCGAACTGCAGCGGACGCGACCACCGTCGATGTCGAAAACGACGACGGCGACATCGATTCGATCGATGTCGCCGCCGCCGGAGAAGTGTGTCCGAGGGGGGACTTGAACCCCCACGTCCGTTAATAGGACACTAGCACCTCAAGCTAGCGCGTCTGCCATTCCGCCACTCGGACTTGTTCTGTTGTTCGTGCGCTCCGCACCGCTTTGCGCGGGATAACAATAACCACGGTTGCCCCCGTATCCCAAATCGCCTACGAATGAAGAGGTGACAGGCTTGCGAGCGACCGATGAAGTTGTCGATCTGGTGAGTGCGCTGATCCGATTCGACACGTCGAACACCGGACAGCCGGAGACCACCAAGGGGGAGGCGGAGTGCGCCAGATGGGTGGCGGCGCGGCTCGAGGAGGTCGGCTACGCCACCGAATACGTGGAGTCGGGCATGCCCGGACGCGGGAACGTGTTCGCGCGGTTGCCGGGCGCCGATCCGGACCGCGGTGCGCTGCTGATCCACGTGCATCTCGACGTGGTGCCCGCGGAGGCGGAGGACTGGAGCGTCCACCCGTTCTCCGGCGCCGTCCGCGACGGCTACGTCTGGGGCCGAGGCGCGGTCGACATGAAGGACATGGCCGGCATGGCGCTCGCACTGGCGCGCCAGTTCAAACGTGAGGGCACCGTTCCGCCGCGCGACATCGTCTTCGCCTTCCTGGCCGACGAGGAGGCCGGTGGCACGTGGGGATCGCACTGGCTGGTGCAGAACCGCCCCGATCTCTTCGAGGGCATCACCGAGGCCGTCGGGGAGGTCGGCGGGTTCTCCCTCACCGTCGACCGCCCGGACGGAGGTGTGCGGCGTCTGTATCTCGTGGAGACGGCCGAGAAGGGACTGTCGTGGATGCGGCTCACCTGCGACGCGCAGGCAGGCCACGGTTCGTTCCTCGCCGCCGAGAACGCGGTCACGGAGATCGCGACCGCGGTGGCCCGCATCGGCGCGCACCGCTTCCCGCTGGTGATGACCGAGTCGGTCCGGGAGTTCCTGGAGGCACTGTCGGAGGAGACCGGCCTCGATTTCAGTCCCGAGACGCCGGATCTGGAGTCCGCCCTGTTCAAGATCGGGAACATCGCCCGCATCATCGGCGCCACCCTCCGGGACACCGCGAACCCGACGATGCTGTCGGCCGGCTACAAGGCGAACGTCATTCCCCAGCACGCCGAGGCCGTCGTGGACTGCCGCGTGCTGCCCGGCAGGCAGGCCGAGTTCGAGCGCACGATCGACGAGTTGATCGGCCCCAAGGTGAAGCGCGAGTGGATCACCCACCTGGATCCCTACGAGACGCGGTTCGACGGCGATCTCGTCGACGCGATGAACGATGCGATCCTCGCGCACGACGAGGACGGCCGGACGGTGCCGTACATGCTCTCGGGCGGCACCGACGCGAAGGCCTTCGCGAAGCTCGGGATCCGGTGCTTCGGCTTCGCTCCGCTTCGGCTGCCTCCCGAACTCGATTTCGCCGCGCTCTTTCACGGCGTCGACGAACGCGTGCCCGTAGACTCGATCGTGTTCGGTACCAAGGTTTTCGAGCATTTTCTCCGCAACTGCTGACGACAACGGCCGGGTGCGGACAGTCGAAAGGATGCGATAGTGACGACATACGACCCGTATGACGCGTTACCCCAGTTGCCGGCGATCACGGTGACATCGAGCGACTTCGCCGAGGGCCAGACCCTCCCGACGCCGCAGGTCTCGGGGATCTTCGGCGCGGGCGGAGACGACGTCTCCCCGCAGCTGAGCTGGTCGGGTTTCCCCGCCGAGACCAAGAGCTTCGTCGTGACGTGTTTCGATCCGGACGCTCCCACGGCTTCCGGCTTCTGGCACTGGGCCGTCGCCGACATCCCGGCGTCGGTGACCTCGCTGCCGACGGGCGCCGGGTCGCCGGGGTCGGCGGATCTGCCCGCCGGTGCCGTGACGCTCAACAACGATGCGAGCCTCAAGCAGTTCATCGGTGCCGGTCCGCCTCCCGGTCACGGTCCGCACCGCTACATGTTCGCCGTGCACGCCGTCGACACCGAATCGTTGGAACTGCCCGCCGAGGCGACTCCGGCCTTCCTCGGCTTCAACCTCTACTCGCGCGCGATCGCGCGCGGGATCCTCACCGGCGTCTTCGAACAGCCCGCCGAGTAGGGCGCGCCGCCGGGCGGCTCACTGCGCCGCGGAGCCGACGGCTTCGCGGATCGAGGAGTAGCCGCCCGCGCGCAGCCGCGCAGCGATGCCCTCGTGCAGTTCCCGGAGGCGGACCGGTCCGCCGTAGATGAATCCGGTGTACATCTGAAGCAGGTCGGCGCCAGCGCAGATGCGTTCCCACGCCTGGTCGACGGTCTCGATCCCGCCGACGCTGACCAGCGCCACCCGGCCGCCCACTCGTCGGTACAGGCGGCGCAACACCTCCAGCGACCGGTCGGCGACCGGCGGTCCGGAGAGTCCGCCCGCGCCGCAGGCCTCGACCTCGGCCTGCGGAGTCACAAGGGAATCGCGCCGGATGGTCGTGTTGGTGGCGACGATGCCGGCGACGCCCAGCTCGACGGCGAGGTCGGCGACGGCGTCGACGTCCTCGTCCGACAGATCGGGTGCGATCTTCACCAGCACCGGCTTGTCGACCACGTCCAGGACCGTCGCGAGGATCGGCCGCAGCGAGTCGACGGCCTGCAGGTCGCGCAGTCCAGGAGTGTTCGGCGAGCTGACGTTCACGACCACGAAGTCCGCCAGGGGCCCGAGTGTCCGGGCGCTGTGCCGGTAGTCGTCGACGGCATCCTCGACCGGAACCACCTTGGTCTTGCCGATGTTCGCGCCGATCGGGACCCGGACCGGTCCGGGCCGGGGCTGAGCCAGCGCGCGGGCCGCGGTGTCCGCACCGGGATTGTTGAAGCCCATCCGGTTGATCAGCGCCCGATCGGCGGGCAGCCGGAACAGACGGGGAGCGGGGTTGCCCGGCTGCGCCTGACCGGTGATGGTGCCGATCTCGGCGAATCCGAAGCCCATCTGCCCCCACGCGTTGACGCTCGACGCGTTCTTGTCGAAGCCGGCGGCCAGTCCGATCGGTGCGGGGAACGAGACCCCGAAGACCTCGTTGCGGAGAATCGGGTCATCGGTGGCGAAGAGCTTCGCCATCAGCGATCGCACTCCCGGCGCGTAGCCGCAGCGGCGGATCACCTGAGCGGTGATCGCGTGGATCCGCTCGGGGTCGAGCAGGAACATGACCTTCAAGACCAGCGGGTAGAGGATCCGGTTCAGTGTGCTGAGCATCGTGAGAGCCTTCGTCGTGAGTGCGAGGTCGGGTACGGGGCGGTCACCGGACCGCATCGGCCGCGATCACCTGGAGTGAGCCGTCGCGGCCCGAGGCCGCCAGAAGTGAACCACTGACCGGGTCGACGTCCATCGAGGTGACCTGCGGGACGCTCGCGAACCGGTGCTTCTCGATGACCTCTCCGGTGGAGACGTCATAGGCGGCGATCTCATTGGTGGCAGTGCTGGAGACCCACAGCAGGTTGCGACGGTTGTCGAAGGCCAGCGCGTACGGGCTGTCGGCGACCGGAGCCCGCATGCGCATCACGATCGGCTGCCCGTAGAACGCGTACACCTCGTTGTTGCGGGTACCGGCCACCAGCACCCGGCCGTATCGATCGACGATGGAGGTGGTCGCCCCGTCGCCGGCGCGCAGCGCCGCCTTGAGTTCCCCCGAGTCGATGTCGACCGGGGTGACCGCCGACTGCGCCCGATCGAGGACCACGACCTGCCCGGCACGATCGCCGGCGGTCGCAGGTGCCACGGTGATGTCGTCGACGCGGACGAACCCGCCGATGTCGCGCTGTTGTTGTCCGTCGCGGTCGAGCACCAGCACGTGGCCGCGGTCGGTGCCGACCAGCGTCCGGCCGTCCTCGGTGGTCGCCACCGACAGTGCGCCGGGCAGATCCGCCTTCGTCACAGTCACCGAGCCGGCGGGATCGATGCGGACGATCCCGCTCTCTCCGGCACCGACGAAACCGTCGCCGGAGGCGGTGAGCGCGGCGAGACCGGGCACCGGAACCGAGGTCGGCGCGGGCGCACCCGGGGCGCCCGGATCGGTGAAGATCTGCACGGTTCGGCCGTCGTTCGACAGCAGCGCGACCCGCGACTGCTGACCGTGCCCGGCCACCACGGCGCGTGCGGCGTCCGCGGCGACGACCGCGCCCGCCGGGCGGGCGGCGTCGGCCGGGGATTCGGCAGGTGTCGCGGGTGTGACAGTCGGCACATTCTGTGCGGAGCCGTCGTCGGACTGACCGCAGGCGGTGAGGGCGGAGGCCGTGGCCACGGCCACGAGCAGGGCGGTGAGTCGGGTTCGCGCGCGCATGACACCATCTTGCGCGATGCCGATGTGTGACCCGTTCGATGGGTAGCATCAGCCCCCGTGACTGAGACCATGACATGGCTCCAGGCGATCGTCCTCGGAGCGGTCCAGGGCCTGACGGAGTTCCTGCCGATCTCGTCCTCGGCCCACCTGCGCATCATCTCGGAGATCTGGTTCGGTGACGACGCCGGTGCCTCGTTCACCGCGGTCACCCAGCTCGGCACCGAACTCGCGGTTCTCATCTTCTTCGCCAAGGACATCTGGCGGATCGTCGGTGCGTGGTTCGCGGGACTGCGGGATCGGACGAGGCGCGGTCTGGACTACCGGCTGGGCTGGTACGTGATTCTCGCCACCATCCCGATCGGCGTGCTCGGATTCGTCTTCAAGGACCAGATCCGCACCGCAGGCCGGAACCTCTGGCTGGTGGCGATCATGCTGATCCTGTTCTCCTTCGTCTTCCTCGCCGCCGAGTACGTCGGAACGCGCGAGCGGCCCCTCGAGAAGATCACCCGGCGCGACGCCCTCGTGATGGGCGCGGCGCAGTGTCTGGCGCTGATCCCCGGAGTCTCGCGGTCGGGTGCGACGGCGAGCGCGGGTCTGTTCGTCGGCCTCGAACGCGAGGCGGCGTTCCGATTCTCCTTCCTGATCGCGATTCCGGCGGTTCTCGCCTCCGGACTGTTCAGCCTCAAGGACGTGTTCGAACCCGCGGGGGAGGGCCTGGCCGCGAGCGGCTCGCAGATCGCGGTGGCCACTCTCATCGCCTTCGTGCTCGGTTACGTCTCGATCGCGTGGCTGCTCAAGTTCGTCTCGCACCATTCGATGGTCTGGTTCGCGACCTACCGCGTGGCGCTCGGCCTGCTCGTCATCGTCCTGCTGCAGGTGGGCGCGATCGCGGCGTGACCGCGTCGACGGGCCCGATTCACGTGCGGCAGTAACCTGTGTGACATGACGGTGATCCTGGTCCGGCACGGACGCTCCACGGCCAACACGTCGGGACTTCTCGCGGGTCGGACGCCGGGTGTGGGGCTCGACGGTCACGGACGCACGCAGGCCGGTGAACTCCCGGTCAGGCTCGGCAGCGTCCTCGGCGACCTCACCGCCGTCGTCCGCTCGCCGTTGCAGCGATGCGCGGAGACGGTCGCACCGCTCGTGGCGGCGCGCCCGGAGCTGCCGCACCTGACCGACCCGAATCTGGAAGAGGTCGATTACGGCGACTGGAGCAATCGCAAGATCTCCGAACTGCTCGGCGAGCCGCTGTGGAAGGTGGTGCAGCAGCAGCCGTCGGCGGTGGTGTTCCCGGGCGGCGAGGGCCTGCTCGACGTGTCGCGCCGCGCGACCAGGGCGATCCGGGAACTCGACCGGGTACACGGCGGTCCCGACGGGAAGGGCGTGTGGGTGGCCTGCTCGCACGGCGACGTGATCAAAGCGGTGCTCGCCGATGCACTCGGCATGCATCTGGACCAGTTCCAGCGGATCGTGGTGGATCCGGGTTCGATCAGCGTGATCCATTACTCGGCTGCCCGGCCCTACGTGCAGACCGTCAACAACAACGGGGTGCTCGAGCTCCCGCGGCCGCCGATGGCCGCCGGCGCCACGGTGGGCGGGTCCACCGGGGCATAGTCGGGAGCACGGCTCGCCGTCCGGGTACCGTTGAGTCATGGCTCGTACGATCCACGAATTCCGGAGTCCGCGGCGTTTCGTCGCGGGCACCGTCGGTCAGCCGGGGGATCGCACCTTCTACATTCAGGTGTCGCAGGACTCTCGGTTGATGAGCGTCGAACTGGAGAAGCAGCAGGTGCTGATCCTGGCCGACCGCCTCAGCTATCTGCTCGACGAGGTGCGCCGGCGCTTCGGCACGCCGATTCCACCGGAGGCCGAGGACGTCGGCGACGTCTCGCCGCTCGAGAGCCCGATCGATTCCGAGTTCCGGGTCGGTTCGATGGGTCTGGGCTGGGACGCCGATGCGGCCGCGGTGGTGATCGAACTGCTCGCGGTCACCGAACAGCCGTTGGACGAGTCGGTGATCCTCGACGACACCGAGGAGGGACCGGACACCGTCCGCGTCTTCCTGACCGCCGACGAGGCGCGCGAGTTCAGTGCCCGCTCTATGCGCGTGATCGCGGCCGGCCGCCCGCTGTGTCCCCTGTGCGACCAGCCGCTGGATCCGTCGGGGCACATCTGCGCACGCAGCAACGGCTACAAACGCGACGCCGAGTTCAGCCGGTCAATCGAGTTCGTCGACCCGGAGGTGCTCGCGAGTCTGAGTCGGCTGGTGCCCGGATTCGACTCGTCGTTCACCGTCGAGGACGAGGACGCCGTACTGGACGACGACACTGATGACGACAGCGACGACGACGGCACCGACGAGCGTGGTGACGGCGCGGACGACGGCGACTGGGGCGGGGACGACACGCACCGGTGAACGCCGACTGCCTGGAGCTGCTGGCCACCGGCGAGCTCACCGTTTTGGGCCGCATCGCCTCGGCCAGCAACCTCACGGTGGCCTGCGCCGTGTCGGACGGACGGACGGCCATGCGCTGCGTGTACAAGCCCGTACGCGGTGAGGAACCGCTGTGGGACTTCCCGGACGGGACCCTCGCCGGCCGCGAAGTGGCGTCCTATCTCATCAGCGACGCACTCGGATGGGATCTGATACCCGAGACCGTGCTGCGCGAGGACGGTCCGACCGACATCGATCTGGGTGCGGGCATGGTCCAGCGGTGGATCGAGCAGCCGCCGTCGGACGACGGCCGTCTCGACCCGGTGGATCTGGTGCCCGCCGGCGAGGTGCCGGAGGGGTATCGCGGGGTCCTCAACGCCTACGACCACCGAGGCGATGAAGTGATCCTCGTTCATTCGGTGGAGGACAGGCTGCGCCGCCTCGCGGTGCTCGACGCCGTCCTCAACAACGCCGATCGCAAGGGCGGGCACATCCTGACCGACGGCGACGGCCGGCTGTACGGCATCGATCACGGGATCTGCCTGCACAGCGAGAACAAGCTTCGGACCATCCTGTGGGGATGGGCGGGCACCCCGGTGCCGCCCGGCGAGCGTGCCGACCTGGCGCGTCTGAGCGGCGTGCTCGAGGACGTGGACAGCGTGCTGCATGTGCGTCTGTCGACGCTGATCACCCCGGAGGAGATCGCCGCGCTGCTGCGGCGTGCGAAGTCGCTCGCCGATGTGGGCGTGATGCCGCTGCCGCCCCACAGCCGCGCGATCCCGTGGCCGCCCTTCTGACCGGGTACCCGGACTGCCGGGCACCGGCCGCGGGCACATACAGTTGACGGCATGCATTCGTGGCCGTCGCCCAAGATTCCGTCCGTGCCGGGGCCCGCTGTCCCGCTGCGTCTCTACGACACCTCCGACGCCCAGGTGAAGCCGGTCAGCCCGGGTGAGGTCGCGACGATGTACGTCTGCGGCATCACCCCGTACGACGCCACTCATCTCGGCCACGCCGCCACCTACGTGACCTTCGACCTGATCAACCGGATTCTCCGGGACGGCGGGCACGACGTGCACTACGTGCAGAACATCACCGACGTCGACGACCCGCTGTTCGAGCGCGCCGAACGCGACGGTGTGGACTGGCGCGACCTCGGCTCGCGTGAGATCGATCTGTTCCGCGCCGACATGGAGGCGCTGCGAGTCCTGGCGCCGCGCGACTACGTCGGCGCCGTGGAGTCGATCGGCGAGGTGGTCGACGCCGTCGGCGAGCTGCTGGCGCGGGGCGCGGCCTACGTGGTGGACGACGAGGAGTTCCCGGACGTCTATTTCAGCGTCGACGCGACACCGCAGTTCGGGTACGAGTCCGGATACGACGCGCAGACGATGGCGACGTTCTTCGCCGAGCGCGGCGGCGACCCCGACCGTCCGGGCAAGCGCAATCGGCTCGATGCGCTGCTGTGGCGCGCCGCGCGCGACGGCGAGCCGTCGTGGGAGTCGCCGATGGGCCCGGGCCGTCCCGGCTGGCATATCGAGTGTTCGGCCATCGCGCTGCGACGGCTGGGCATGGGTTTCGACATCCAGGGCGGCGGCAGCGATCTGATCTTCCCGCATCACGAGTTCTCGGCGGCCCACGCCGAAGCGCTCACCGGTGAGCGTCGCTTCGCCCGTCACTACGTCCACACCGGGATGATCGGACTCGACGGCGAGAAGATGTCCAAGAGCCTGGGGAACCTCGTGCTCGTGTCGAAGCTGCGGGCCGCGGGCGTCGATCCGGGAGCCGTCCGACTCGGTCTGATCTCGCAGCACTACCGTGCCGACCGCATGTGGACCGACGACATCCTCGCCGACGGTGAGCGCCGACTGGCGACGTGGCGCCGGGCGGCCAAGCTCGCGACCGCTCCCGACGCCGCCGACACCGTCGCACGACTGCGTCAGCATCTGGCCGACGATCTCGACACCCCGAAGGCGCTGGCCGCCGTGGACGCGTGGGCGGCCGACGCGATCCTGGGAATCGGTGCGTCGCCCACGGCGCCGCGGCTGGTCGCCGACGCCGTCGATGCGCTGCTGGGTGTCGACATCGCACCGGTCGGCTAAGGTTCGCTCGTGGCTCGTGCTCAGCAGATCCCGATCGACGGTCCCGAGGGTGTGTGGACGGTCGTCACGCGTACCTCCACCTACGTCATCGATTTCGGGGAGATGACCCTCCTGCGCGCACCCGGCGTCGGGCGCACCGACGATCACCGGTGGGAGGTCAGTGAACTCCGGCGCGATTCGGAGGACATCCCGCTGCTGGACGTCAAGATCTGCCGCGTCGGGGAGCCCGCCCAGTTCTGGGTGCGCGCCGCCGACGACCCGGAGGTGCGCACCTGGCGGGTGACGACGCCCGTCGTCGAGATCGAGCGCATCGGCTGATCACTCTCGCCGTGGGGGAGCCGGTCAGTCCTCGTCGTCCCGCCGACGAAGGTACTTCTCGAACTCCGCCGCCAGCTGTTCACCGTCGATCCGGAGCATGGTGTCGTCCAGATCCTCGTCGGAGGCCTGCTCGAGTTCATGGACGTACGCGGCCATGTCCTCGTCGTCCGAGGTCATCTCGCTGATCGACTGCTCCCATTCCTCGGCCCGGTGCGGCAGCGTGCCCAGCGGGATCGGGAGACCGGTCACCGACGCGACGTTCGTCAGGAGCGCGAGTGTGGCCTTGGGGTTGGTGGTGTGCGCCACGTAGTGCGGGACGGCCGCCCACAGGGAGACCGACGGGATGCCCGCTTGGACGAAGGCGTCCGACAGTACGCCGGTGATTCCGGTGGGTCCCTCGTATCGGCTGAGCTCCAGACCCAGCCGCTTGGCGGCGTCGCTGGTCTCGGCGGTCCCCGAGACCGGCACCGGACGAGTGTGCGGGGTGTCGGCCAGCAGGGCACCGAGCATCACGGTCATCTCGACCTCCAGTGCCTCGGCGAGTTCGACGATGCGGGCGCAGAACGACCGCCAGCGGTAGTTCGGCTCGGGACCGAGGACGAGGACCACGTCGCGGTCGTGCGCGGACAGGACGCACACCGACATGCTCGTCACCGGCCACTCGATGTGCCGGGTGACGCCGCCGCGCTGCCGAATCGTGGGACGTGTGGACTGGTAGTCGTAGAAGTCGTCGGGTTCGATCTCCCAGATGGAGGTGGCGTCCCACTCCAGCGCCAGGTGTTCGACCGCCGCGGTGGCGGCGTCGGCGCCGTCGTTCCACCCGGAGAACGCCGCAATTAAAATCGGCGTGCGTAAAATGGGCAGTCCCGCGCGGTCGGCCGAATCGTCCTGCTCAGCTGCGTTTCCGTCCGGTGTGGAGTTCATTCCACCGAGCCTACGACGGCCGTCGATTCGCCGCGAACTAACCTGCTAGGTATGGCATCGCACTCCACCGCACATGATAACTACGACTCGACTTTCCTCCAGGCGATGTCGCGTCGGGTGCTGATCGGTGACGGGGCGATGGGAACGATGCTCCAGGCCGCCGATCTGACGCTCGACGATTTCCGGCAGCTCGAGGGCTGCAACGAGATCCTCAACGACACTCGTCCCGACGTGCTGGCAGGTATCCACCGCGCCTACTTCGAGGCGGGCGCCGACGCCGTCGAGACCAACACCTTCGGCTGCAACCTGTCGAACCTGGGCGACTACGACATCGCCGACCGGATCCGGGAACTCGCTTACAAAGGGGTGTCGATCGCCCGCGGGGTGGCCGACGAGTTCGGGCCGTCGGCCGACGGGACCGACCGGTTCGTGCTCGGCTCGATCGGTCCGGGCACCAAGCTTCCCAGCCTCGGGCACACCACCTTCGGCGCCATCCGCGACGCGTACGTCGAATGCGTGCTCGGCATGTTGGAGGGCGGTGCCGACGCCATCCTCGTCGAGACCAGCCAGGATCTGCTGCAGCTCAAGGCCGCCGTCGTCGCGGCACGCCGCGCGATGGAGCAGTTCGGCCGCCACCTGCCGATCATCACCCACGTGACCGTCGAGACCACCGGCACCATGCTGATCGGCTCGGAGATCGGTGCAGCGCTGGCGGCGATCGAGCCGCTCGGCGTCGACGTCGTCGGACTCAACTGCGCCACCGGTCCGACCGAGATGAGCGAACATCTGCGGTACCTGTCCAAGCACGCGCGGATCCCGGTCTCGGTGATGCCGAACGCCGGCCTGCCCGTTCTCGGCAAGAACGGCGCCGAGTATCCGCTGACCCCGGAGGACATGGCGTCCGCGCTGTCGGGATTCGTCGCCGACTACGGTCTGCAGTTCGTCGGTGGGTGCTGCGGCAGCACTCCCGAGCACATCCGCCAGGTGGCCGAGGCGGTCAAGGACGTCACCCCGGCCCCCCGCCACCCCCAGCACGAGTCGGAGACCTCGTCGCTGTACACCGCGGTGCCGTTCCACCAGGACGCGAGCTTCCTGGTGATCGCCGAACGGACCAACTCGAACGGCTCGAAGGCCTTCCGCGAGGCGATGATCAGCGGCGACTATGAGAAGTGTCTCGAGATCGCCAAGGACCAGACCCGCGACGGCGCCCACATGCTCGACCTCAACGTCGACTACGTCGGCCGCGACGGGGCGGCCGACATGACCGAGCTCGCCTCCCGGTTCGCGACCGCGTCGACGCTGCCGATCATGATCGACTCCACCGAACCCGACGTGATCCGCGCCGGCCTCGAGCACCTCGGCGGCCGTTGCGCGGTCAACTCGGTGAACTACGAGGACGGCGACGGGCCCGACTCGCGGTTCACCCGAATCATGTCGCACGTCGTGGAGCACGGCGCCGCCGTGGTCGCGCTGACGATCGACGAGCAGGGGCAGGCACGCACCGCGGATCACAAGGTGGCCATCGCCGAGCGGCTGATCACCGACCTCACCCAGAACTGGGGTCTCGAAGAGGAGGACATCATCATCGATGCGCTCACCTTCCCGATCTCGACCGGTCAGGAGGAGGTGCGCCGCGACGGCATCGAGACCATCGAAGCCATCCGGCGCATCAAGGAGGCCCATCCGCAGGTCCACTTCACGCTCGGCATCTCGAACATCTCGTTCGGTCTCAACCCCGCCGCGCGTCAAGTGCTGAACTCGGTGTTCCTGCACGAGTGCGTGAAGGCGGGATTGGACACGGCGATCGTGCACGCGTCGAAGATCCTGCCGATGGCGCGGATCCCGGACGAGCAGCGACAGACGGCCCTCGACCTCGTCTACAACAACCGCACCGATTACGATCCGCTGCAGAAGCTGATGGAGTTGTTCGAGGGCGTGTCGGCGGCGTCGGCGCGCGAGTCGCGGGCCGCCGAACTCGCGGCGCTGCCGCTGTTCGAGCGGTTGGAGCGGCGGATCGTCGACGGCGACAAGAACGGCCTGATCGAGGATCTCGACGAAGCGCGACAGACCGTTCCGCCGCTGTCGATCATCAACGACACTCTGCTGTCGGGCATGAAGACCGTCGGCGAACTGTTCGGGTCGGGCCAGATGCAGCTGCCCTTCGTGCTCCAGTCCGCCGAGGTGATGAAGTCGTCGGTGGCGCATCTCGAGCAGTTCATGGAGGCGACCGACGAGGACGGCAAGGGCAAGATCGTGCTCGCCACCGTCAAGGGCGACGTCCACGACATCGGCAAGAACCTCGTCGACATCATCTTGAGCAACAACGGGTACGACGTCGTCAACATCGGCATCAAGCAGCCCATCGCGACCATCCTGTCGGCGGCCGAGGAGAATCGGGCCGACGTCATCGGCATGTCCGGACTGCTGGTCAAGTCGACGGTGGTGATGAAGGAGAACCTGGAGGAGATGAACTCCCAGGGCAAGGCCGACTACCCGGTGCTGCTGGGCGGGGCGGCACTGACCCGCACGTACGTCGAGGGCGATCTCGCCGACGTCTACGAGGGTGATGTCCGGTACGCGCGCGACGCCTTCGAGGGGCTGTCGCTGATGGACGAGATCATGGCCATCAAACGCGGAGAGGGTCCCGATCCCGACAGCGAGGAGGCCAAGGCCGCCGCGGCCAAGGTCGCTGAGCGCAAGGCCCGTCGCGAACGGTCCAAGCGGATCGCGGAGAAGCGCAAGGCCGCCGAACCGCCGGTCGAGGTCCCGGCGCGGTCGGATGTGGCCGCCGACAACGAGGTGCCGACACCGCCGTTCTGGGGGACGCGGATCGTCAAGGGCATTCCGGTCGCCGATTACCTGGCGATGCTCGACGAACGCGCGCTGTTCCTCGGACAGTGGGGACTGCGCGGCACCCGCGGCGAAGAGGGACCCGACTACGAGGAACTCGTCGAGACCGAGGGGCGGCCGCGCCTGCGCGAGTGGATCGACCGTCTGGCGACCGAGGGGATCCTGCAGCACGCCGCCGTCGTCTACGGCTTCTTCCCGGCCGTCAGCGAGGGCGACACGGTGCACGTGCTGGAGTCGCCCGACCCCTCCGCGCCCGTCCGGCACAGCTTCGAGTTCCCGAGGCAGCAGCGCCCCCGCTTCCTGTGCATCGCCGATTTCATCCGTTCCAGGGAGCAGGCGCTCGCCGACGGGAAGGTCGACGTCCTGCCCTTCCAGTTGGTCACGATGGGCACCCCGATCGCCGACTTCGCGAACAAGCTGTTCGCCGAGAACGCATACCGCGACTATCTGGAGGTGCACGGCATCGGCGTGCAGCTCACCGAGGCGCTCGCCGAGTACTGGCATCAGCGGGTGCGCAGCGAGCTGACCTTCGCCGACGGGGTGATGGCCGACGAGGACCCCGACCGCCCGCAGGGCTTCTTCGACCTGGAGTACCGCGGTGCGCGCTACAGCTTCGGCTACGGTGCCTGCCCGAACCTCGAAGACCGCGCCAAGATGATCGATCTGCTGGAACCGGGCCGCATCGGCGTCGAGCTGTCGGAGGAACTGCAGCTGCATCCGGAGCAGTCCACCGACGCCTTCGTGCTGCACCACCCGGAGGCCAAGTACTTCAACACGTAGTCCGAGGGCCGCGCCAGGGGAGTCCCCGCTGACGGCGGGGCCGCCCCGGGCGTGCGGTCCGCGACCGGCTCGGCGCTCCGATAACGTCACAGCATGGCCAAACGGGATGTGCGCGGGATGACGCGCTTCATCGTCGGACTCGCGGCGGGACTGGTGATCGCCGCGGTGGTCTGGCCGGCGACCGGACTGTGGCAGCTCGCGCCGATGCTGATGGTGACGGTCACGTCGGCGGTGTATCTGGTGTGGTCGGTGGCGATGCTGTGGCCGATGGACGCGCCGACCACCCGCGCCCACGCGGAGGCCGCCGACGTCCGCGACGAACTCGGCGATGCGGCGCTGATCGCAACGCTCGCGGTGAGTCTGTCCGCGATCGGTGTGCTGCTGCTGGCCGCCCGGGACCGCAACGGCAGTTGGTACGCGATGCTGGCGGTGGTGGCGGTGCTCGCGGCGTGGGGGATGCTGCACACGCTGTTCGCGTCGCGGTACGCCCGGATCTACTACGCCGGCGAGCCGGGCGGGATCGACTTCAACACGAGCGATCCGCCCTGCTACGCGGACTTCTTCTACTTCGCCTTCAACCTCGGCATGACCTATCAGGTCTCGGACACCGCCGTCGGACCCACTGTCATCCGGCGCGAGGTGCTCAAGCACTGCCTGCTCAGCTACGTCTACGGAACGGTCATCATCGCCACGACCATCAACCTGGTGATGAACCTGGTCAGTTGAGGGGTGCGGCGATCCGCCCGCGCCGACGACCGCTGGCCTACGCTGGTGCCCGATGGCCGTGGCCCGTCGCCGGCCGATCGGGAACCGACGTCGAAAGGCAAGAGGCAGTGACAGACGACCGTGTGCTTCCGCGCGCCGTGCTCTGGGACATGGATGGAACGCTCCTCGACACCGAGCCGCTGTGGGGCCGGGCGATGGAGGAGTTCGCCCGCGGCATCGGCGCCGAGATGACTCCGGAGCTGCGCAACGCCACCATGGGCAACAGTTCGGTGGACGCGCTGACCAAGGTGTACGACGCGGCACGGGTGCCGGAGTCCGGGCGCGACTTCGAGGCCGACGAGGACGCGATGGTCGCTCGGGTCCTCGAACTGTTCGCCACCGATCTGCGGTGGCGGCCCGGCGCACTCTCCGCGCTCGACCTCGTGGCGGGTGCGGAGATCCCGATGGTGCTGGTCACCAACACGGTCCGCGAGGTCACCGATGTGATGCTCGAGACGCTGGGGCGCGACCGGTTCGTCGCCACCGTCTGCGGCGACGAGGTGGAGGCGGGCAAGCCCGAGCCGCACATCTATCGCCGGGCCGCCGAACTGGTCGGATTCTGCGCGTCCGAGTGTCTGGCCTTCGAGGACTCGCCGGTCGGCGCCGCCGCGACGCACGCCGCCGGCGTGCCCGCGATCGTGATCCCGTCGGCGATCCCGGTGCCGCCCAAGCCGACGTACACCTACCGAGAGACGCTCGAGGGTCTCACCCTCGACGATCTCGCGGAGGTCTTCGCCGCACGCTGACCGGACCCCGTCGCGCGCCCCGGGAGGGCACCGCGCCCCGGCCAGGGACCGATCGACTCGACGTGCAAAAATAGTCGGTGTGAAAACCTTCGACGAACTCTTCTCTGAGCTGGCCGACAAGGCCCAGACCCGCCCCGAGGGCAGCGGTACCGTCGCCGCTCTGGACGCGGGCGTCCATACGCTCGGGAAGAAGATCATCGAGGAGGCGGGCGAGGTCTGGCTGGCCGCCGAGCATGAGTCGGACGAGTCGCTCTCGGAGGAGATCTCCCAGCTCGTGTACTGGTTGCAGGTGATGATGGTCAAGCGCGGGCTCACCCCCGCGGACATCTACCGCTACCTCTGACCGCCGGCCTCCGGTCACCGACACCTCCCGCCGACCACATCCTCTAGGAGTCACCGCAATGTTGCGCGTCGCCGTCCCCAACAAGGGCGCCCTGTCCGAAGCCGCCGCCGGAATCCTCTCCGAAGCCGGGTACCGCAAGCGCTCGGACCCCAAGGACCTCAACGTCATCGACGTCAACAACGACGTCGAGTTCTACTTCCTGCGTCCCAAGGACGTCGCGATCTACGTGGGTGCGGGCACCCTCGATCTCGGCATCACCGGGCGCGACCTGGCCGCCGACTCCGGCGCCGAGGTGATCGAGGAGGTGGCGCTCGGTTTCGGTTCCTCGGTGTTCCGCTACGCCGCTCCGGCCGACCAGGAATGGACCGTCGCCGACCTCGCGGGCAAGCGGATCGCGACGTCGTATCCCAACCTGGTCCGCCGCGACCTCGCCGCCCGGGGGATCGACGCGGAGATCATCCGCCTCGACGGTGCCGTGGAGATCTCGATTCAGCTCGGCGTGGCCGACGCGATCGCCGACGTCGTGGGAACCGGACGCACGCTGCGGCTGCACGGTCTGGCGGCGTTCGGCGACTCCCTCTGCGATTCGGAGGCGGTGCTGATCCGCAATCCGGAGTCAGCGGAGGCCTCCCGGGCCGCGAAGCAGTTCATCGCCCGCGTACAGGGCGTGGTCTTCGGTCAGCAGTACGTCATGATCGACTACGACTGCCCCAAGGCACTGCTCGATCAGGCGGTCGCGATGACGCCCGGCCTGGAATCGCCGACCGTGTCGCCGATGCTCGACCCGGAATGGCTCGCGGTCCGCGCGATGGTTCCGCGTAAGACGCATCAGCCGCTGATGGACGACCTGTCGGAACTGGGCGTCCGCGCCATCCTCGCCTCGGACATCCGCTCCTGCCGCTTCTAGGACACGCTCGCCTTCCTCAGGCTGGTTGAGCGAGCGCTTTCCCCAGGCTGGTTGAGCGAGCGTAGCGAGTCGAAGCCAACTGTCACCCAGGCTGATTGAGCAAGCGCTTTCCCCAGGTTGGTTGAGCGAGCGTAGCGAGTCGAAGCCAACTATCACCCAGGCTGGTTGAGTGAGCGCTTTCCTTAGGTTGGTTGAGCGAGCGTAGCGAGTCGAAGCCAACTGCCACCCGGGCCGGTTGAGTGAGCGCTTTCCTTAGGTTGGTTGAGCGAGCGTAGCGAGTCGAAGCCAACTGCCACCCGGGCCGGTTGAGCAAGCGCTTTCCTCAGGCTGGTTGAGCGAGCGCAGCGAGTCGAAGCCAACTGCCACCCGGTCTGGTTGAGTGAGCGCTTTCCTCAGGCTGGTTGAGCGAGCGCAGCGAGTCGAAGCCAGCTGCCACTCGGGCTGGGAGCTCGATCGCTCGGTTCCCAGCTTCACTCGCGGCGGTTTCGACTCGCTACGCTCGCTCAACCAGCCTGTTAGGCGCTCAACCAGCCTGTTAGGCGCTCAACCAGCCTGTTAGGCGCTCAACCAGCCGGTGAGTTGTCCAACCGGCCAAGAAGTAGCTCCAGCCGCTATCCCTGCTCGGCGATCAGATCGGTCTGCGCCGAGCGGCCGAGGAAGCCTGAGACGTCGTAGAGGTCGGCGAAGCTGGCGCCGTAGCCGCGCGCGCCGACGGCGAGATCGGAGTCCACACCGAGCCACGGTGAGGTCGGCTGGGTGATCAGATGGACCGTCGTGTCCATGTTCATCCACGACCACTGCGTCGGGTCCAGACGCGTCCCGACGCCGTTCGCGACGTCGAGCACGGTGAACACCGACTCGAGGTGCGACATCTCCTCGCCGGCCACCAGCGGGATCGCGGGCCGGATCCAGATCGCCGGCGTCTTGCCGTTGCGGCCGGGCTGACGGGCGGTGACGGTGGTGCCGATGAACCCGACCTTTCCCCACGCGACCGCGTCCGTGTCCTGTGTCGGGAATCCGACCGTCTGCGGAAGCTCGTCCGGCGAGGCGGGCAGCGGATCGAGGGGAGCGTCGGCGACGGCCGTCGAGTCGGACCCGAGCAGACGCCACGCCACCGACCGGGCCACCGTCCGGTAGGTGCCGTCGGGCCCCTGCGCCTCGAGGTCGGCCTGAACCATCGAGATGCGTCGGCCCGGCCGCGGGATGCTGGTGCGGATCCGGTTCACGCCCAGCCCCACGGGTCCGATGATCTCGGTGGTGATGCGGCTGAACTCCTGACCGTCGTCCGGCACGGCTCGCATCATCGCGCGCATCAGCAGGCCGGCGGGCGGACCGCCGTGCTGCATGTCCTGCGACCACACGCTCGCCGTGGCCGGTGTCGGCTGGAAGTACTCGTAGCCCGGATCGTCACCGCCGGGGGCGGGGATGGGCTCGTAGTAGCAGCTGTAGGGCACCTCGCTCATGTCCATACCGGCACTCTATGACAAGGTTGTCTGAGCGATTCCCGGGCCTCTCCACTCCTCGCGAAGGCCCCGAATCGGCCCTGCCGACCGACTTGAAGGACACCAGCACGATGGCGACAACCGGCCCGTTCGCCGTAGGCGATCGCGTACAGCTCACCGACGCGAAGGGACGCAAGTTCACCGTCGTCCTGGAGGAGGGCAAGCAGTTCCACACGCATCGCGGCGGCATCCTGCACGACGATCTGATCGGCAGCCCCGAGGGCTGCGTCGTCGAGGCGACCTCGGGCACCCAGTACCTGGCGCTGCGACCGCTGCTGACCGACTACGTGGTCTCCATGCCCCGCGGGGCGCAGGTGATCTACCCGAAGGACTCCGCGCAGATCGTCGCCGAGGGCGACATCTTCCCCGGTGCCCGAGTCCTGGAGGCCGGCGCGGGATCGGGAGCGCTGACGCTGTCGCTGCTGCGCGCCGTCGGCACCGAGGGCTCGGTGCTGTCGTACGAGGTGCGAGAGGATCACGCCGAGCACGCCGTCCGCAACGTCGAGACCTTCCTGGGCGGGCGCCCCGACAACTGGACCCTGCGCGTCGGAGATCTCGTCGATCACGACCCCGCCGAGCAGTTCGACCGCATCATCCTCGACATGCTCGCGCCGTGGGAGTGCCTGGACGTGGTGTCGAAGACGATCCGCCCCGGCGGCGTGCTGACCGTGTACGTGGCCACGGTGACGCAGCTGTCGAAGGTGATGGAGGGCCTGCGCGAACAGCAGTGCTGGACCGAGCCGCGCGCATGGGAGTCGCTGGTCCGCGAGTGGAGTGCGGTGGGTCTCGCGGTCCGCCCCGAGCACCGGATGCAGGGCCACACCGCCTTCCTGATCACCGCGCGCCGACTCGCCGACGGTACGGAAACGCTTCGGGTACAACGGCGTCCCACACGCGGGTAGCGTGGAGTACGTACCACCGGCAAAGGAGAGACGATGACCGAGTCCGACCGTTCGCCCAGCAGCAGCGTCGAATTCTCGACCATGCAGCAGCGCGTCGAGAGTCTCACCGTGCGCAACAGCAAGCTCACCGAGATGCTCAAAGAGGCGAGACAGCAGCTCATCGCCCTGCGCGAGGAAGTCGACAACCTGGGTCAGCCGCCCAGCGGATACGGCGTGCTCCTGCAGGTCTTCGACGACGACACCGTCGACGTGTTCACCTCCGGTCGCAAGATGCGGCTGACGCTGTCACCCAACATCGACGCCTCCGCTCTCCGGCGGGGCCAGTCGCTCCGCCTCAATGAGGCATTGACCGTCGTCGAGTCGCTCGACTACGACACGGTCGGCGAGATCAGCACCCTGCGCGAGGTCCTCGCGGACGGACGGCGAGCCCTCGTCGTCGGCCACAGCGACGAGGAGCGGATCGTCCAACTCGCGGGCTCGCTGATCCACACCGACGAAGGCGGCGAGTCGACCCGCAAGCTCCGGCCCGGCGATTCGCTGATGATCGACGGCAAGGCCGGCTTCGCCCTCGAGCGCATCCCGAAGGCCGAGGTGGAGGATCTCGTCCTCGAAGAGGTTCCGGACGTCGATTACGAGGACATCGGCGGACTTCGCCGTCAGATCGAGCAGATCCGCGACGCCGTCGAACTCCCGTTCCTGCACAAGGACCTGTTCCGCGAGTACTCGCTGCGCCCCCCGAAGGGCGTGCTCCTGTACGGACCTCCCGGATGCGGCAAGACGCTCATCGCGAAGGCCGTCGCCAATTCACTGGCGAGGAAGATCGCCGAGGCGCGCGGAGACAACGCGCACGAGGCCAAATCGTACTTCCTCAACATCAAGGGCCCGGAGCTGCTGAACAAGTTCGTCGGCGAGACCGAGCGACACATCCGGCTGATCTTCCAGCGCGCCCGTGAGAAGGCGTCGGAGGGCACTCCGGTGATCGTCTTCTTCGACGAGATGGACTCGATCTTCCGTACCCGCGGCTCCGGCGTGTCCTCGGATGTCGAGACGACGGTGGTGCCCCAGCTGCTGAGCGAGATCGACGGCGTCGAGGGCCTGGAGAACGTGATCGTGATCGGCGCCTCCAACCGCGAGGACATGATCGATCCGGCGATTCTCCGGCCGGGCCGTCTGGACGTCAAGATCAAGATCGAGCGGCCGGACGCGGAGTCGGCGATCGACATCTTCTCGAAGTACCTGACGCCCGATCTACCGGTGCACCCGGAGGATCTGGCGGAGTTCGACGGCGATCGCCGGCGGTGCATCGACGCGATGATCCAGCGCGTGGTGGAGCGGATGTACGCCGAGTCCGACGACAACCGGTTCCTGGAGGTCACCTACGCCAACGGCGACAAGGAGATCATGTACTTCAAGGACTTCAACTCGGGAGCGATGATTCAGAACGTCGTCGACCGAGCGAAGAAGTACGCGATCAAGGCGCATCTCGACACCGGTCAGAGCGGACTGCGGATCAGCCATCTCCTCGACTCGATTCTGGATGAGTTCTCGGAGAACGAGGATCTGCCGAACACGACCAACCCGGACGACTGGGCGCGCATCTCGGGGAAGAAGGGCGAGCGCATCGTCTACATCCGGACGCTGGTCACGGGTAAGACCGGCGGTGCCAGCCGGGCCATCGACACCGAGTCGAACACCGGCCAGTATCTCTGATCCCGGGCTCTGGTCCGCGGCCCGCCCGACCGCGTTCGCCGGAGCCCGGATCCGGCTTAGTCATTCCGTCGGTCTAGGCCGGGCGCCGGGACTCGCTAGAGTTACCGGCGATGAACACGACAGCAATCACCCCGCTGCAGGTCCGGGTCGCACAGGCTCGCCCGCATGTGGTGCGGACCTCACCGGCGACGCTCGGGCGCACTCCCGACAACGACGTCGTGGTGAATCACCCGCTCGTGTCCCGCGTGCACCTGGCGTTCGAGTGGTCGGACGGCTGGAGCGTGGTCGATCGCGGAAGCACGAACGGCTTCTTCGTGGCAGGCGTCCGGCAGTCCGCGGCCCGGATCGACCGGCCGGTCCAGATCCGCCTCGGTGATGCGGCGACCGGACCCGTGGTCGAGTTGGCTCCGCAGGGAGCCGCGGCTCCGACGGTGGTGCCGCCCTCGCGTCCGGTTCCGGGCCGGCAACCGCCCGTGCCGCAGTCTCCGGCGCCGCAGTCTCGCCCGCTGCGATCCGCAGCCGGACCGCAGGCGCCGACGCCGTACCCGTCCGGGCCGCAGCGACCGGACCGGCCACCCGTGCGCCCGGCGAACCGTCCGGCCACCGCACCGCTCTCGGCTCAGCGTCCGCCCGGCGGATACCGGCAGGCGCCCCCGCGATTCGGCGCGCTTCCCGACGCCCCGCACCTGGCGGCACTGCATCAGAACGCGTCGGCCGTCTACGAAGTGCCCGGCGACCTGCGCGGGCGCGAGACCATCTCGCTCACCGGCGTGCAGACCATCGGCCGCACGCCCGACAACGACATCGTCGTCAGCGACGTCCTGGCCTCCCGGCACCATGCGCGGATGACGAGTACCCCGCAGGGGTTGCTCCTGGAAGACCTCGGGAGCGTGAACGGCACCTTCGTCAACGGCCGTCGCGTGATGGCGCATCGCCTCAGCGAGAACGACGTCGTCACGATCGGCAACTCCGACTTCGTGCTGACCGACGGCCGCCTGGTGCGCGGGCGGCCACAGGCGCAGGTGGCCGGTGGCCTCGAGGTATCCGGGATCGGCTTGACGATCGACGGCAAGGCACTGCTCAACGACGTCTCCTTCTCCGCGGCCCCCGGCACGCTCACCGCGATCATCGGCCCGTCCGGAGCGGGCAAGTCGACGGTCTCGAAGATCGTCGCGGGCCTGAACAACCCGACAGTCGGAGTCGTGACCTTCGAGGGGCGCGGAGTTCACAGCGAGTACGAGGCGCTGCGCTCCCGTATCGGGATGGTGCCGCAGGACGACGTGCTGCACCAGAAGCTCACCCTCCGACAGGCGCTGCGCTATGCGGCCGAACTGCGGCTGCCCGCCGATCTGTCGACCGCCGACCGCGACGTCGTGATCGACGGCGTGCTCTCCGAACTCCAGCTCACCGAGCACGTCGACACCCGCGTCGACAAACTCTCCGGCGGCCAGCGCAAACGCGCGTCGGTGGCGATGGAGCTGCTCACCGGGCCGTCGCTGCTCATCCTCGACGAGCCGACCTCGGGTCTGGATCCGGCTCTCGACCAGCAGGTGATGAAGACGCTGCGCCGGCTCGCCGACGCGGGTCGCGTGGTGCTGGTGGTGACCCACTCGCTCACCTACCTGAGTCTGTGCGACCAAGTGCTGCTGCTGGCGCCCGGCGGCAAGACGTCGTTCTGCGGCGCCCCCGGGGATGTGGCCGGCGAGATGGGCACCGCCGACTGGGCGGAGATCTTCAGCTACGTCGCCGAACGACCCGACCAGGCCTGGGCCCAGTACCGCGGGCGCCATCCGCATCAGCCGCCACCGCAGGCGCCCGCGCCCGGGGCACCCGTCACACCGGTCAAGATGGGCCTGGTGCGGCAGACCAGCACGGTGGCCCGACGTCAGGTCCGCCTGGTGTGGGCCGACAAGGGGTACCTGGTGGTGCTGCTGGTGATGCCGATCGTCCTGGGACTGCTCACCCTCGTGATCCCGGGCGACAAGGGATTCAGCCGGGCGGTGCTGCCGCCGACGAACGACTACGTCCCGCCGAAGGATCCGGGGGAGGCTCTGCAGATCCTCACCGTGCTGGTGATCGGCGCCGCCTTCATGGGCACCGCGCTCGCCGTCCGCGATCTGGTCGGCGAGCGGGGGATCTTCGAGCGCGAGCGCGCGGTGGGACTGCGTCCGGGCGCATACCTGACCGCCAAGATCCTGGTGTTCTCGCTGATGAGCGTGGTCCAGGTGGCGATCATGATCGGCATCACCTATGGGCTTCGGGCGATGCCGAAGGCCGCCGACATCGTCAAGACCGGCGGCGCCGAACCCGCGATCCCGCCCGCGGTGACGCTGTTCATCGCGGTCGCCACACTGGCGTGCGTGAGCGTGCTCGTCGGCCTCGCGATCTCGGCGGCTGTGAGATCGACCGAACAGACGATGCCGCCGCTGGTGATCGTGGTGATGGTCCAGTTGGTCCTCTCGGGCGGGTTGTTCGCGATCGGGTCGGCCTTCGTCAAGCCGATCACCTGGCTGTTCCCGACCTACTGGGGGTACACCAATGCGGCGCAGTCGGTGAACATCCCGTGGATCGCCGATCAGGTTCCCCAGGTGAAGATCGACGAGCCCGGTGGCGAGATGATGTATCCGCTCTGGGAGCCCTCCCTCGCGCACGCGCTCATCAGCTATGCGGCGCTGGTGGCCATCGCGCTGGTACTCACGCTGTTCATCTTCTCCCGCCTGCGGTTGCGCAGACGCTGACCGGCGCCGCGCCGGGCGCAGATCGCCACGGTTAGGCTGGGTTCCATGCAGCGCATCATCGGAACCGAAGTCGAGTACGGCATCTCCGCGCCCGGCGATCCGTCCGCGAACCCGATCATGACGTCCACCCAGGCCGTCCTGGCGTACGCCGCCGCCGCGAACGTGCCGCGCCGTGACCGCCGGACCCGCTGGGACTACGAGGTCGAGTCACCGATGCGCGATGCGCGCGGATTCGACCTCGGCCGAAGCGGCGGCCCGGCGCCCATCATCGACGCCGACGAGATCGGCGCCGCCAACATGATCCTCACCAACGGTGCTCGGCTGTACGTCGATCACGCGCATCCGGAGTATTCGGCACCCGAGGTGACCGACCCGCTCGACGCGGTGATCTGGGACAAGGCGGGGGAGCGGGTGATGGAGCAGGCGGCTCGGCATGTCGCGAGCGTTCCCGGTGCCCCTCGGCTGCAGTTGTACAAGAACAACATCGACGGCAAGGGCGCCTCGTACGGCACTCACGAGAACTACCTGATGCACCGCGACACGCCGTTCGACTCGATCATCACCGGATTGATGCCCTTCTTCGCGTCGCGTCAGGTGATCTGCGGTTCGGGCCGGGTGGGCATCGGCCAGCGCGGCGAGGACTCCGGTTACCAGCTGTCGCAGCGTGCCGACTACATCGAGGTCGAGGTCGGTCTCGAGACCACACTGAAGCGGGGGATCATCAACACCCGCGACGAACCGCACGCCGATCCCGAGAAGTACCGCCGCCTGCACGTCATCATCGGTGACGCGAATCTCGCCGAGACGGCGACCTACCTCAAGGTGGGCACCACGGCACTCGTGCTGGACCTGATCGAGGCCGGGGTGGACCTGTCCGATCTCGCGCTGGCCTGGCCCGTCGAGGCGGTTCACGCGATCAGCCACGACCCGACGCTGCGCACGGCCGTGGCGCTCGAGAACGGCCGTGAGATGACCGGGCTGGCCCTGCAACGCGAGTACCTCGACCGAGCGCAGAGGTTCCACGACGCCCACCACTCCGACGACGAGCGCGCCGCGCACGTGCTGGCCACGTGGGCCGATGTCCTCGACAAGCTCGAACGCGATCCCATGGAGTGCGCCGACCTGCTGGACTGGCCGGCCAAGCTGCGACTGCTGGAGGGCTTCCGCAACCGCGAAGGGCTCACCTGGTCGGCGTCCCGGCTGCAACTCATCGACCTGCAGTACTCCGACGTCCGGCTCGACAAAGGCCTCTACAACCGTCTGGTGGCACGCGGGTCCATGAAGCGCATGACCACCGAGGACGAGGTGATGCGAGCGGTCGAGACGCCACCGGAGAGCACGCGCGCCTATTTCCGCGGGGAGGCGGTTCGCCGGTTCGGCGCCGATGTCGCCGCCGCCAGCTGGGACTCGGTGATCTTCGACCTGGGCCGCGACTCGCTGGTCCGGATTCCGATGCTCGAACCGCTCCGCGGCACGGCTGCTCACGTCGGCGAGCTGCTCGACGCCGCCGATTCGGCCGCCGATCTGGTCGACCGCCTGACCACGTCCTGAGCGTCCGGAATCCCACCGGCGCAAGACGATCGCCGACCGGACCGACGCGTCGGCGACGCACGGGGCACGCCCACCGGTAGGGTTGAAGTCACAACATTCTCTTCTCAGGAGGCGAACATGGCGCAGGAGCAGACCAAACGAGGCGGCGGCAGCGACGATGACGACGCGATCGGTGCTGGTGCGGCCGGCCAGGAGCGGAGAGAGAAGCTCACCGGCGAGACCGACGATCTGCTCGACGAGATCGACGACGTGCTGGAGGAGAATGCGGAGGACTTCGTCCGCGCCTACGTCCAGAAGGGCGGGCAGTGATCTCGGTACCGGGCGAGGCTGGAGCCGGCGGGATCTCGTCGTTCACCGAGTACCTGCGCGTTCATGCGCCTGATCGATTGCCGCACAACATGATCGACGGTGGCGGCCGGGCCGGCGTGGAGCAGATCCCGCACGGCACCACGATCGTCGCGGTCAGCTACCCCGGTGGCGTGGTGCTGGCCGGCGACCGCCGGTCGACGATGGGCAACCTCATCGCCACCCGTGATGTGCAGAAGGTGTACGTCACCGACGAATACTCCGCGGCGGGTATCGCGGGCACCGCGGGCATCGCGATCGAGATGGTCCGGCTGTTCGCCGTCGAATTGGAGCACTACGAGAAGATCGAAGGGGTGCCGCTGACCCTCGACGGCAAGGTGGCACGCCTGGCGACGATGGTCCGCAGCAACCTGGGCGCTGCGCTGCAGGGGCTCGCCGCGATCCCGCTGCTCGTCGGTTTCGACGCCGAAGCCGACGCGGGCGCACGGGGCCGGATCTTCTCGTTCGACGTCGCCGGCTCCCGTCACGAGGAGACCGGCGGCTACGACGCGATCGGCTCGGGATCGGTCTTCGCGAAATCGTCGCTGAAGAAGCTGTACCGTTCGGACCTGTCCGCCGACGAGGCGCTGGCGGTCGCGGTCGAGGCGCTCTACGACGCGGCCGACGACGACTCCGCGACCGGTGGCCCGGACCTTGTGCGGCGGATCTTCCCGACCGCCGCCCGGGTGAGCGCCGAGGGCGCCGACCTGGTGGCGGAAGCGGATATCGAGAGTGCGGCCGAGGCGGTGGTCGCCCGCCGCAGGAGCGCGGCGGCGTCGGGTACGGCACCGTCCGAGCCGGCCGGCCAGACAGGGGAGCGCGCATGACTTTTCCGTACTATGCGAGCGCCGAGCAGATCATGCGAGACCGCTCGGAGCTGGCGCGCAAGGGCATCGCCCGGGGCCGCAGCGTGGTGGCGCTCACCTACGCCGACGGCGTCCTTTTCGTGGCGCACAATCCGTCGAACACGCTGCGCAAGGTCAGTGAGATCTACGACCGCATCGGTTTCGCGGCCGTCGGCAAGTACAACGAGTTCGAGGGCCTGCGGAAGGCCGGCATCCAGATGGCCGACCTGCGCGGCTACAGCTACGACCGCGCCGACGTGACCGGACTGTCGCTGGCCAGTGCTTACGCGAACACCCTCGGCGCGGTGTTCACCGAGCAGGCCAAGCCCTTCGAAGTGGAACTCTGCGTCGGCGAGGTGGCCCGGGCCGGACGCACCACCCCGTCGCAGCTCTACCGGATCGGCTACGACGGATCGATCGTCGACGAGACCTCGTTCATCGTGATGGGCGGCAGCACCGAACCCATCAACGCGGCGATGAAAGACGCATACGAGCCGAACCTTCCGCTGCCGCGCGCCCTGCAGATCGCCGTGCGCGCACTGTCCACACCGGCCGAGTCGGCCAACGGCGACACCGCCGCCGCACCGACACTCACCGCCGCCGACGTCGAGGTGGCGATCCTGGATCGCAACCGACCGCGGCGGGCGTTCAAGCGGCTGCGCCGCACCGACATCGCCGGCTACCTCGAGGAGTGAGCGCCGTGGAACGACGGATCATGGGCATCGAGACCGAATTCGGTGTCACCTGCACGTTCAAGGGACAGCGTCGCCTCAGCCCGGACGAGGTCGCGCGCTACCTGTTCCGGCGCGTCGTCGCGTGGGGCCGGTCGTCGAACGTCTTCCTCACCAACGGTGCGCGGCTGTACCTCGACGTCGGCTCTCACCCCGAGTACGCCACCGCCGAATGCGACTCGGTGGCGCAACTGATCACGCACGACCGTGCGGGCGAGCGGATCCTGGAGGAACTGCTCGTCGACGCCGAGGAACGTTTGGTGGCCGAGGGCATCGGCGGCGACATCTACCTGTTCAAGAACAACACCGACTCCGCGGGCAACTCCTACGGATGCCACGAGAACTACCTGGTCAGCCGGGTGGGGGAGTTCGGCAGGGTCTCCGATGTGCTGCTGCCCTTCCTCGTGACGCGCCAGCTGATCTGCGGGGCGGGCAAGGTGCTCTCGGTGGGCCACGAGGCGCGCTACTGCCTGTCGCAGCGCGCCGACCACATCTGGGAGGGCGTCTCGTCCGCGACCACCCGGTCGCGGCCGATCATCAACACACGCGACGAGCCCCACGCCGATGCCGAGAAGTACCGTCGGCTGCACGTGATCGTCGGCGACTCCAACATGTCCGAGACCACCACCATGCTCAAGGTCGGTTCCGCACTGCTGGTGCTGGAGATGATCGAGTCGGGGATCTCGTTCCACGACTTCGCGCTCGACAACCCGATCCGCGCGATCCGGGACATCAGCCACGACCCGACCGGCCGGCGCGAGATCCGGCTCGCGGGCGGACGGACGGCGACGGCGCTGGCGATCCAGCGCGAGTACCACGCGCGGGCCGTCAAGCACCTGCAGACGCGCACGCCCGACCCGACGCTCGATCGCGTGGTGGACCTGTGGGGCCGTGTCCTCGACGCCGTGGAGCGCGACGACTTCAGCGGTGTCGACACCGAGATCGACTGGGTGATCAAGCGCAAGCTGATGCAGCGCTACCAGGACAAGTACTCGATGGAACTGACCGATCCGAAGATCGCGCAACTCGACCTGGCCTACCACGACATCCGCCGGGGCCGCGGCGTCTTCGACCTGCTGTCCCGCAAGGGGCTCGCGGCACGGGTCACCACCGACGAGGCGATCGACGAGGCCACCTCGACACCGCCGCAGACCACCCGGGCCAAGCTCCGCGGCGACTTCATCACCGCGGCCCAGAAGGCGGGACGAGACTTCACCGTCGACTGGGTGCATCTGAAGATCAACGATCAGGCGCAGCGGAACGTGCTCTGCAAGGACCCGTTCCGGAACGTCGATGAGCGCGTCGATCGGCTGATCGCGTCGATGTGACGCCTAAAGTGGACGCGTGACTGCGAAGAACGAGAGACTCGTCAACCTCGTCGTCTGCTTGATGTCGGCGCGGACGTACGTCCCCGCAACCTATGTGCGTGCGAACGTGCAGGGATACATGGAGTCGGACCGGAGCGACGACTCGTTCAAGCGGATGCTCGAGCGCGACAAGGCGCTGCTGCGAGAGATGGGCATTCCCGTCGAGACCGGCCGCAACCCGCAGGGCGAGGAGGGCTACCGGATCGATCCGGACCAGTACGCGCTGCCCGACATCACCCTCGATCGTGCCGAGGCGGCCGCCGTGGCCGCGGCCTCGGCGCTCTGGCGCGATCCCTCGGTGGCGGCCGTCTTCCAGACCGCGGTCCTCAAGCTCCGCGCGGCGGGGATCGAAGTGGTTCCCGACGACGAATCGGTGGTGACCCTCGGCGGCGCCACCAGATCACTGGGCGACGAACGCACGATCACCGATCTGCTCTCGGCGATCGACGCCGGCCGCCCGGTCACCTTCACTCACCGCTCGTCGAAAGGCCGCAAGACGCGGACCCTCGAACCGTGGGGGATCGCCGGCGGCGGCGGACGCTGGTACGTCACCGGACACGACCGCGACCGCGGAGCTGTGCGGACCTTCCGGATCTCCCGGATCTCCGATGTCGAAGCCTTCGGCGATGCGGGATCGGTGGTGGTGCCGGCGACGGTCGACATCCAGGCGATCGTGAACGAGGCGGTCGACGTGGCGACCGCGGACGGCGGCGCCACCGCGGAGATCTGGGTCGCCGCCGGTCGGGCGCACGGCCTGCGGCGGATGGCGACGTCGACGGTCCCGCAGCGGTTCGGAGACGAGGACGGAGATCTGCTGACCGTGGAGATCCATTCGCGGTCGGGGCTGCGCAGGGTGATCCTGGCCGCCGGACCCGACGCGGTGGTGCTCGCACCGGACGATCTGCGCGCGGAGGTGGTCGCCGACCTGGACCGCCTGATCGCGGCGGAGGTGAGCGCATGAGCGACGCCAATCCGAGCCGGCTGTCGCGTCTGCTGGCGATGGTGCCGTACTTCCTGGCCCGTCCGGGAATCAAGGTGTCGACCGCAGCCGACGACCTCGGCGTCAGCGAACACCAATTGCAGACCGATCTCGAGCAACTGTACGTGTGCGGTCTCCCGGGCTACGGTCCCGAACACCTCATCGACATCCAGTTCTGGGACGGATACGTCAGCGTGGTCTTCACCGCAGGAATGGACCGCCCGCTGCGGCTGACCGGCCCCGAGGCCAACGTGCTGCTGATGGCGCTCAACATGCTCTCCGAGACACGGGGAGCGGTCGACGCCGATGCCGTGCGCAGCGCGATCGCGAAGATCGAGGAGGCGATGGGTACCACGCGGCGCGCGGTGAGCGCCGACCTGCCCGCCGCTCCGGCACCGCCCGTCGACGGCGTCATCCGCCAGGCCCTGGAGGACGGCCAGTCGCTGAGGATCACGTACTACACGGCCAGTCGCGACGAGGTGACCGAGCGGACCGTCGATCCGATCCGCATCCGGGCGGTGGACGGCAACAGTTATCTGGAGGCCTGGTGCCGGTCGTCGGAGGGCGTGCGCCTGTTCCGATTCGACCGGATCGAGTCGGCGCATGGCACCGGCGAGGTCTCGCAGCCTCCGGTCGAGGCCCTCCACCGGACGGACCCGACCGATCTGGGCGCGCTCACCGGGGAACTGCCCACGGCGCACATCGAGATCGATCCCGAGGCGGTCTGGCTGCTCGAGTACTTCGCGGCGGAGCCCGACGACGAACTCTCCGAGGAGCCGACCGAGCCGATCACCGCGACCATCCGCTACGGCTCGCCCCAGTGGCTCGCGCGATTCGTGCTCGGATTCGGCGGGCGCGTGCGGGTTCGTAGCGACGTCGACGGCGTGACGTCGCTGATCGCGAGCACCGCGAAGGCTGCGCGGAGCCGGTACGGTCCCTGACCGCAGTACCGGCCGACGAATCTGGGCGCGCCGATGACGCCGCTGTTCGGTAGACTCGAACACGTCTGAGACTGTTTACTCTCGAAGGGTTGAATTATGGGTGCGATGTCGCCGTGGCACTGGGCGGTCGTTCTGCTCGTGCTCGTGCTGCTGTTCGGCTCGGCCAAGCTCCCCGGGGCGGCTCGCGGCCTCGGCCGGTCGCTGCGCATCTTCAAATCGGAGATCCAGGAGATGCAGAGCGACGGCAAGCCGTCCGCCGAGACCACTGAGACCGCGCGCGAACTGCCGACCGCACCTCAGCCGAGTCCGGATCCCGCCGACCAGGCGACGCGATCCGACAAGAAGACGGCCTAGCCGCGCACCACCGGAGTGCGCAAGCGATTCTCACTCGCCCGTCTCGACCCCCGGCAGCGACGGAGCCGAGTCAACCCCGACGGCTCGATGCCGTTGGCCGAGCACCTCTACGAGCTGAGGACCCGGCTCGTCATCTCGATGGTGGCGATCGCGGTCACCACCGTCATCGGTTTCGTCTGGTACAGCCACGGCGTGTGGCGGATCGAGTCACTGGGTGAGCTCCTCCGCGGTCCGTACTGCGACCTCCCGGCGTCCACCCGCGCCTCGCTGACCCCCGACGGCGAATGCCGGCTGCTGGCCACCGGGCCGTTCGACCAGTTCATGCTGCGCCTTCAGGTCGCCCTGACCGCGGGCGTGGTACTCGCATGCCCGATCTGGCTGCTGCAGATCTGGCGTTTCATCACACCGGGGCTGCACAAGAACGAGCGTCGATACGGCATCAGCTTCGTCGCAGCTGCGAGCGTCCTCTTCGTCGCCGGCGCAGTGCTGGCCTACCTGGTGGTGTCGAAGGCGTTCCACTTCCTGCTGACGGTGGGCAACGACGTTCAGGTCACTGCGCTCGCGGGCGACCAGTACTTCAGCTTCATGCTGCACCTGCTGATCCTCTTCGGCATCAGCTTCGAGCTTCCGCTGCTGATCGTCGCGCTGAACCTGGTCGGAGTGCTCACCTACGAACGACTCAAGCGGTGGCGCCGCGGGCTCATCTTCGCGATGTTCGTCTTCGCCGCGGTCGTGACACCCGGCCAGGACCCGTTCACCATGTTGGCGCTGGCGGCGGCGCTCACTGTGCTCCTCGAGATGGCCATTCAGATCGCCCGTTTCCACGACCGCCGCAAGGCCCGCCGCGATCCCGACTGGATGAGCGTGCCCGACGATCAGGCCTCGCCGCTCGAACACGACGGCTCCGCCCCGGTGACCGACGACGTCGGCCGTCCGGCACCCATCGAGCCCGCGGGACCGATCGGCGCGTCGAGCGAGCGTCGATCTGTTCGGACTCCGGGCGCATTCGATGACATCCTGTAGGTGATGACCACCGACGACTTCTCCGGCCCCCGACCGCAACTAGCGACGTTCACCGCTCGACTCGGCTTTCGACTCGACCCCTTCCAAAGGGAGGCGTGCGCCGCTCTGGAGGCGGGGCAGGGCGTGCTCGTGTGCGCACCCACGGGCGCGGGCAAGACGATCGTCGGTGAGTTCGCCGTGCATCTCGCGCTGGCGCAGGGGACGAAGTGCTTCTACACCACTCCGATCAAGGCGCTGAGCAACCAGAAGTACCACGACCTCGTCGACGTGCACGGTGCGGCGAATGTGGGACTGCTGACCGGCGACAACTCGATCAACTCGGGGGCACCGGTGGTCGTGATGACGACCGAGGTGCTCCGCAACATGCTGTACGCGGAGTCGTCGTCGTTGCAGGGCCTCTCGCACGTGGTGATGGACGAGGTGCATTTCCTCGCCGACCGTTTCCGGGGCGCCGTGTGGGAGGAGGTGATCCTGGGGCTCGATCCGTCGGTGCGCGTGGCGAGCCTGTCGGCGACGGTGAGCAACGCGGAGGAGTTCGGCGACTGGATCACCACGGTCCGGGGCGACACCGCGGTGATCGTCGACGAGCACCGGCCGGTACCGCTGCACCAGCACATGCTGGTCGGAAACAGGATGTTCGAGCTCTTCGACCGCAAGCATCCGAAGCAGGTGAACCCCGAGCTCAACCGCTTCATCAAGCACCGCCTGCTGTCCGACGACGCCGTCGGCGGTTACCGCGAACGTCTGGCGCGCGAACGCCGGCGCGGCGGGACCGGAGTCTCGCGGCCCAGACTGATCCGGCTCCTCGAGGAGAACGGGCTGCTGCCCGCGATCACCTTCATCTTCTCCCGCAAGGGCTGCGACGGCGCGCTCGCGCAGTGTCTGCGCTCGGACCTGAACCTGCTCGAGCCGCACCAGGTCTCCGCCGTCGACGCGATCGTCGACCGCCATCTCTCGGCGCTGGCCCCCGGTGATGCTGACGTTCTCGGGGTCGACGAGTGGCGCGACGGCCTGCGCCGCGGCTTCGCCGCCCATCACGCAGGACTCCTGCCGACCTTTCGGCAGGCCGTCGAAGAGCTGTTCGTCGAGGGACTCGTGCAGGTGGTGTTCGCGACCGAGACCTTGGCGCTGGGCATCAACATGCCCGCGCGCAGCGTGGTCCTCGAACGCCTGGTGAAGTACAACGGCGAAGCGCACGTCGACTTGACGCCGGGGGAGTACACCCAGCTCACCGGCCGCGCCGGACGACGCGGAATCGACGTCGAAGGACATGCGGTGGTCGTCTGGACTCCCGAAGTGGCCCCCGACCGGGTGGCCGGCCTGGCGGGAGCACGGACCTTTCCCCTGCGCAGCTCGTTCGCCCCCGAATACAACATGGCGATGAACCTGATCGATCGGCTCGGGGTGGACGGATCGCGCGATCTGCTCCGACGGTCGTTCGCGCAGTTCCAGACCGACAGATCGGTGGTGGGTCAGGCGCGGCAACTCGACCGCGCCCGCATGACGCTCCGCAAGGTGGACGCCGAACTCGAGCACTCGGCCGAACGGAAGGGGCTGGCCCCCGAGTCGTTCCTCGAATACGTCTCGCTTCGCGAGGACATCCGCAGGCACGAACGCGCGGCCAAGTTCGTCCGTCGGATGGAGGCGTCCGAGGCGGTGTCCGAGGATCTGCTGTCGTTGAAGCCCGGCAACGTGATCGGCCTGAACAACGGCAGGCACCGCGGACTGGCACTGGTGCTCGAGCGCGCGGCCATGGATGTGGACCCGAAACCGCTGGTGCTGAGCGAGGACGGCTGGACCGGCAGGGTCGGCGTGCGCGACTTCGTCAATCCGCCCGAGGTGCTGGGACACCTGCGGATACCGAAGTCGGCGAATCGGCGCAGCGCACAGGGCCGACGCGAACTGGTCAAGCTGATCCGCTCCAGCGGAATCGCGCGGCCACGGGGACGCAACAAGAAGAAGCGGGAGCTGTCGGAGCACGATCTGCGGCTCACCGAACTGCGCAACCGGCTCCGCAAGCACCCGGTCCACAAGCTCAACGGCATCGACGATCTGCACCGGCTGTCCGAACGTCGTCACCGGCTGCTTCGCGACATCGACAGTCTCGAACGAGCGGTGGACGAACGGACCGCGGCACTCGAGACCGAGTTCGACGCGATCACCGGTGTGCTGACCGAACTGTCGTATCTCGAGACCGATGACTCCGGGGAGCTGGTCGTGACGCCGACCGGCGCGGTTCTGCGACGGATCTACTCCGAGAGCGACCTGCTCGTCGCCGAGTGCATTCGTGCGGGGATCTGGGACCGGCTCTCACCGCAGGATCTGGCCGCCGTGGTGTCGTCGATGGTGTACGAGTCGCGGCGCGACTCCTACAGCGGCGGTGTCGACTCGATGCCCGGCGACCGGGCGCTGCGGGAGGCCCTCCTCGCGACGGTCGACGTGTGGCAGGCGACCAACGACGTGCAGGAGCGACACGGAGTCGTTCAGACGCGTGAACCCGACACCGGATTCTGTGTCGCCATCGGTGCCTGGGCCTCGGGCCGGTCGCTGCGGGAAGCCTTGCTGGCGGCGTCGGAACGGGGACAGTTGCTCTCACCTGGCGACTTCGTTCGGTGGAACCGCCAGGTCATCGATCTGCTGGAGCAGATCCGAGGCAGCGTGGATCCGGACACCGGTCTCGCGGTGGCTGCGGCACGGGCGGTCAAGGGTGTCAAACGCGGGGTCGTCGCCTCCGAATTGGATTGAGTCGCTGCGGTAACGTGACACCAGCCACGGCCGCAGGTGGCATCTGCTGAGGAGGAAGGCGCGACATGACGAACGGAAACGAGCCCACCGCTCCGGGTCAGCCGGGGGACGAGGAGACCACGGTGGTGCGACGTCCGGACGCGGCGGGACAGCAGCAGAGCCCGTGGCAGCGAGATCAGCAGTCATTCGCGGGCCCCACCGAGCAGATCGGTCAGCCGCAGCCGGGTCAGCCGCAGCCGGGGCACGGGCAGCCGGGGCAGGAACAGGCGGGGCAGACGCAGACCGGCTGGCAGCCGGGCCAGTACGGCGCTCCGTCCGGTGCTCCGCAGGGGGGTCCGGCGTACGGCCAGCAGCCGTACGCGCAGCAGGGGTATCAGCAGGGATATCAGCAGCAGTACGGGCAACCCCAGTTCGGTCAGTCCCAGTTCGATCAGTCCCAGTATGGTCAGCAGCAGCCGTATGCGCAGGCCCCGTTCGGTCAGCAGCAGCCGCCGGCTCCGCCGCTCGGCGGCGATCCCACTCTCAACCCGTACGCTCCCGCGCAGCCCGCGCCGAAGAAGGCGACCGGGAAGCTGATCGGCGTCATCGTCGGCGTGCTGGTCCTCATCGCGGCCGTGGTGGCGCTCACTGCGTTCGTCTGGCCGGGATGGGTCACGAAGACGTTCAATCAGTCCGCGGTGCAGGACGGCGTCATGAAGGTGCTGACTGCGAAGAACCAGGACGACGGATACGGTCTGTCGGACGTGAAGGACGTCCAGTGCCCGAGTGGTCAGGAAGTGAAGGCGGGAACCGTGTTCACCTGCTCGGTGAAGGTGAAGGGCGAGAACAAGCACGTCACCGTCACGGTAAAGGACGACAAGGGCACCTACGAGGTCTCGCGTCCGACCAACTGACGCGCGGGACCGACCGCCCGCCGGCCGTGCTGCGGGCTCCCGATCACCATTCGAGCGCCTTCGCCAGCCGCGTGATCGAAGCGTCGATCCCGAGCTCGGCGACGAGGGCGTCGAGTCCGTTCCGGTTCGCGGGCGCCGCGGGTAGCGCATCGGTCTCGGTGCTGTCGACGGTGTCGGCGTCGGTCCGTACGGCGACCACTGTGCGGGCCGCAGCCAGGTAGTCCCTCGAATCGCGGATCGAGTTCCGAGCCCGTGTCGGTACGGCGGTCCGGTCGTCGTAGGCCGCTGCCTCCAGCGCGTCGAGGCTGCCGAACTGGGTGAGCAGTTTCGCGGCGGTCTTCTCGCCGATCCCGGGAACGCCGGGAAGCCCGTCCGACGGGTCGCCCCGGAGGATCGACATCTCGGCGTAGGCGACGCCCGCGCGCTCTGGCGGAATTCCGTACTTGGCGGCGACCTCCTCCGGGCCCATCAGTTCGGCCTTGGCCAGTCCTCTGCCCACGTACAGCACGCGGACCGGGACCGGATCGTCGGCGACTACCTGCAGCAGGTCGCGGTCGCCGCTGACGACCAGCACCTCGTCGTCGGCCTCGTGGAAGGCGAGCGTGCCGATGACATCGTCGGCTTCGCAGCCGGCAGCGCCCGAAGTCGCGATGCCCGCACACCGCAGCACGTCGAGGATCATGTCGACCTGCGGGGTGAGGGTCTCCGGAACCTCTTCGGCGCCGTTGCCGCCGTCGGAGACCCGGTGCGCCTTGTACGACGGGATCAGATCGGTTCGGAACGATGGTCGCCATTCGAGGTCGAGGCACACCACCAGCCGTGTGGGGCGATGTGCGGTGACCAGCGCCGCGATCGTGTCGACGAACCCCCGGACCGCGTTGACCGGGCGTCCGTCGGGTGCGGTCATCTTCTCCGGCAGCGCGTAGAACGAACGAAACCACAGGCTCGCTCCGTCGAGGAGCATCAATGATCCGGTCATGGTCATCACCTTGTCACACCGCCGGTGAAATACCCTGAACGCATGGCGACCAGATTCGACTCCGAGGTGTATGCCCGCCGTCTGCGACGGGCAGCCGATCTCACCCGCGATGCGGGCTACGACGCGATCATTGTCGGGACCGGACCCGACTTCCGGTATCTGACGGGATCGACGGCCGAGACCTTCGAGCGGCTGACAGCTCTGGTGATTCCGGCGAGCGGGCAGGCGTGGGTGGTGACCGCGAGGCTCGAACTGGCGGCTCTTCGCGAGTCGGCGATCGGCGAACTGGGCCTGCGCATAGCCGACTGGGTGGACGGTGATGACCCGTACGCGCTGGCCCTCGACGGACTCGGTGAGTCGGCGCGTCTGGCGGTGTCCGACAGTCTGCCCGCGCTGCATCTCATCCCGTTCGCGCGCCGGACCTCGGTGGCCCCGGATCTGGCGACGCCGGTGCTGCGCGAGTTGCGGATGATCAAGGACGACGCCGAACTGGAAGCACTGCGGAGGGCGGGAGAGGCCATCGACCGCGTTCACGCGCGTATGGCCGAGTTTCTGAAGCCGGGCCGTACGGAGGCGGAGGTGGCGGCTGATATCGATGCGGCGATTCGCGCCGAGGGCCACACTCATGCGGAGTTCATCATCGTGGGGTCCGGGCCCAACGGCGCCGATCCGCATCACGAGCATTCCGATCGCGTGATCGCCGAAGACGACGTGGTGGTGATCGACATCGGCGGACCGGTGGAGCCCGGCTACAACTCCGATTCCACTCGCACGTACTGCTTCGGCCCGCCGCGCGCCGACGTCGCCGAGGCCTATGCGGTCCTGGAACGGGCGCAGGCGGCCGCGGTCGCTGCGGTCCGGCCCGGCGTCTCCGCGGAGAGCGTCGACGCCGCGGCCCGCGACATCCTCGTGGACGCGGGACTCGGCGACCGGTTCATTCATCGGACCGGCCACGGGATCGGGCTGTCGGTGCATGAGGAGCCTTACATCGTCGCGGGCAATGCGGACGTTCTGCGGGAGGGCATGGCCTTCAGCGTGGAGCCTGGCGTGTACTTCGACGGCGACTGGGGCGCACGTATCGAAGACATCGTCATCGTGACAGCCGACGGCTGTGAACCGGTCAACTCGCGGCCGCACGGCCTGGTGGTCCTGCCGAACTGATCGGGCGGGGCAGCCCCCGCGATCGCGGCTCGCGCGGGTGAAGCGATTGTGCTTGTCCGGCGTGGTGGATGGGGTTGAGGCGCCAGGGGTGATTGGTGGTGGCTGGTCGCCAGGCCATGCGTCCGGCGTGGGGTCCGTCGGTGAGGATGGTGGTTTCCCATTGGCCGCGGTTGGTGCCGACGCCGCGGTTGTGGCGTCCGCACGCGGCGCCGAGGGCGTCGATGTCGG